>NZ_JAWOWP010000022.1:0-54088 GCF_033340555.1 Vibrio sp. 1069 | reverse complement strand
GGTTGAAAGCACCGGTCTTGAAAACCGGCATACGTTAATAGCGTATCTAGGGTTCAAATCCCTATCTCTCCGCCACTATTAAGAAGCCTCGCTAGAAATAGCGAGGCTTTTTTCATTTCCGCACATCTTTATTACTCTATCTATGCTTGCCAAAAATCAATTCCATATGCGATCTACTTTTCGACAAAGTAATATTGGGATCGGTATTGGTTGTGACGTTTTGATTTTTGCTAAGAAGTGCAGTTGCCTCTAAAGCTGTTCATCCTCATCACTGCATGCTGTCCCGATAAGGTTGTTGGAGATGCTTTGTTAAGGTGTTGAACCATCTATTGCCTTATCGTTCTCTTAAAGCACTACCATTGCTTCTCTAGCCCCTTTTACCGGATAGACCGAACAAATAAGCATACTAAAATAGCCACTGTTTCACTGATGTATCTTTTTGTTTTGCTCAGTCTAGCGATGCGTGTGCTCTATTGCCTAAATCTAGCTACGTCTTAAAACCATACATCAACAGGCTAAAGTTACGTATTCCTGCATCTTTTAAAATTGTTTTTGGATTCTGCTGGAATGACAGGATCAGAGTAGTCAAAAGAGAAGAGTGAAAGTGAAACGATAGTGAGTTGCTAGGAAGTTGGAAATTACTTGGGAACCAATGAATTTGATAAACATATTGATGTAAGGACTGAAGGGTTAATAGCAGGCAATAAAAAAGCCGACAGGTAAGCTGTCGGCTTGGTTAGGTCATCTTAAGTTAGTCATTCTGTACGAGCGTGAGAGCTTTACGAGAGACTTCGTGAGCAGCTTTGGTTAGATTTTGCTTCTCTAGTGTGTCTGCTAGGAATGCATAGTCAGAGACGTCAGAGCGAAGCTTTAAGGCGATCTCAAAGTGATCCTGGGCTTCTTGCCACTTCTCTTGACGGAAATAGAAGTGCGCTAATGCGCTATGGGCAGCGGCGTTATCCGGTTCTTTCTTCACTACTCCCTCTAAGAAGACCACGACAGGGTGGGTATCTGGCAGGTTTAGATCTGGCAGAAGTTGATAAAGCTCTGGGGCAGGTTGTTTTTTTAATGCTTCTTTTAGCACGGTAAAGGCTTCTGCATCAGCTTTTCGTGTGATGAGTTCTCGAGCAAAACAGGCAACGAGGTTTGTGTCTTGTTTCACTTTACGTGAGAGACTATTCCAATGGGAGATTAGCCCTTCGCTACCTTGTTGTTGCGCTACTTCATGGAGTAAGCCGCACTGCGCCTTTTGAATCAGCTCTGCATGTTCTTCTTCCGTGATGAGTTTTGCTTTGGTTAGTTGTGGCAAGAGGTCAATAAGAGGTTGCCACAACTTTAGCTGCATGTACGTTGTTTTCAGCAAGTTCAATACAATAGAGTTACTCGCATACTGACTTTTTAACGATTGCAAGGTATCGAAAGCGGACTCGAACTCGTTGTCGCGGATAAATTGTTTCGCTCGAGTCAGTTCTACTGCGAGATGGGCGTTCTCTTGTTGGCTCGCTAGCGCTAGATAGTGATCTCGTTTTGCTTTATCACCTTGGCCTTGTGCGGCTTCAGACGCAACCAAGTAGCAAAGCAGCGGCATATCGTGATGATTTGCCCAGCGAGTTACTTTCTTCTCAGCACCTTTCCAGTCACCTTCTAGAAGTTTAATAATGCCTTCATTGGTGTATCGGCGGGAATGGCGCATTTTGCGAACACTGAAGTAGTTCCATGTTGTAGAACTAGCATAAACTAACTTCTTAATCAGGTACTCAAGCAGAAAAAGACCTGCGAGTGCAGCGATAACGAAAACCACTAATGTCGTTACGCTCATCTCGATCGTTTTCTCGGCAATGGAGATGAGTACATAGCCTTGCTGACCAGAAAACTGGGTGCCAACAAATAGTCCTGCGCCTAGTACAACAAATAGGAAAATAAGACGAAACATTACTTATCCTCCATGCCTGTCATCGTTGTGACTTCACGACGTAGGCGTTCACGGATGACATCTGATAGTTGAGACTGACTTTGCAGTTTTGTTGGGTATTCCACTTGAATATTTTGCTGACTTAGTAGGTTAACCGTTTTGTTGAACTCTTTAACAGAATTATCGTCTTGGTTGAAGAAAGCTAATGCCCACTTGTCTGCTGTTTTTAGAGACGTGGTATAAATTTCACCTTGCTCTTGGTACACCGCTTTTATTGCCGTTTCCAATTTGGCTTTGATGTTTTCTTTCAGGTAAAAGTGTTGCTCAGGAGAAAGCAGTGGAATGACGTTACCATCGCGCGTGCGGAAGGTAATGAAGTTTTCTGAAAAGTCCTTCAAAGAGGTCATTAAGTTATCTTGCCAGTTTGCGATATCTTC
Organism: Vibrio sp. 1069; assembly: GCF_033340555.1. Taxonomy (NCBI): domain Bacteria; kingdom Pseudomonadati; phylum Pseudomonadota; class Gammaproteobacteria; order Vibrionales; family Vibrionaceae; genus Vibrio; species Vibrio sp. 1069. Next base: position 51,739 of record NZ_JAWOWP010000022.1, on the reverse strand, counting down.
AGACACTTCAGTGTTTTCTACGGCTTCAGCTTCAGGTAGCAGTGCATTGGCGAGAGGGAGCTTGTCTACTTGCTGTTGTAGGGCAGTTAAGCGTAGTACCAATCCATCACGGTCAATTAGCGGGATCGTGCGAAGTTTGGTGATATCGTTCGCCATTGCTTTACGTAGTTTGACGAGGCTAGGGTCATTCAGTGCTGCAATGCGTTGGTCTGCACTTTCCATCAGTTGAGTCGCGCTTTCTACATCGTGCTCTAAGAACAATTTACGACCAGCTAATTTGACAAGGTAATCGGCTTCCGCTAATAGCCAGTCGTTTGGTCGACGACCTTTCACATCGGCAACGGCGAGCTGTAAGCTTTCAATGCTCTTCTGTTGCTGTCCAAGTACCACTTCCGCTTTGTGTGTCACGGTTGTTGCTTTCTCGATGGTTTCTTCTTGTACCCGGCTGAGTTCTTGTTTCATGGAAGCTTGAGTGCTTTCTAGCTGACTTTTTAGTTGGGCGATCTGCGCTTGGTAATCGGCTTGCTGTTGATGCAGCTTGTACGCGAGGCCACCGCCAAAAATAATCGATAAGATGATAGCGACCGTACCTAGTTTGACACCACGTTTACCTTGTTTTTCTTCAAACTCGACTTTGGTTGGCTCTGCTGTTTTTGGGGGCTCGGCCGCTTGTGGTTGCTCTTTTTTAAGGTCCGCATCCTGCTGCGATGTGGTTTTTTCGACTAGCGGTGCCGATGAGGTTTCTTCGGAAAGGTTTTTATCGTTATTTTTTTGGTCGTTATTTTTACTTGTCATGCCTATATCCTGTGTAGCTAGGGCTGGAGAGCCGCCAGTAATTCTTGGTTGGATGCGCTTCCCGTGCATCTCACGCGAGTGAACCCCCTTTGAATTGCGATGTCAGCGATACGCTGACTGGGGATATACAACTCTTGTTGATTAAGCCAAGTCAATTGCTCCGACGTCAATTGGCTGCACAAATAATCCAGTTGTTCACCACTGGTGACAATAATCTGGTTAATTTGTAGGTTTTTCCATAGTGAGATACAGCTTACTGGATCGAATGGGATGAATTCTCTCTTGTAAGTCTCACTATAGTGAACTTTTGCGCCACGCCTCACCAATGCATCTTTGATCAGCTCTCTTCCGCCGTTACCACGAAGGATAAGAACTTGTTGTTGTGCCACATTGTTGAGCTCTGGCAGTCGCAATAAGTGTTCACTATCACTGACTTGGGGATAGTGTACTTTCTGTTGGGTACATTTGCTTAAATAGTGTGCTGTTTTTTGACCAACGGCAAGGTAAATAGCTTGTTTCGGCCATGACATCCCGTTGCTGGCTAAGATTTGCTGTGCACATTGCACTGCATGTCGACTAACAGCGATAACAATTTGAGCTTGATGTAGATGTTTAGAGAGGTGCGTGTCCGTGAGATCGGCGACAATGTCGATCAGAGGATGGTGATATGCGGAAATGCCGTGCCTTTCGAGCAGAGAGCAAAGCGCGCTGCCTTGCTCTCCCGGCCGAGTGACCAACACTGCCATGGTTATTCGTGATCTGCGTACAGCTTAGTTAGGATTTCACGAGCGCCGTTATCTAGCAGCTCATTGGCTAGCTGCACTCCTAATGCTTCGCCATCTTTACGATGGCCACGAATTTCACCACGAACAATTTCGCTGCCATCTGGTTCGCCAACTAATGCGCGTAGCCAAATGTTGTCGCCGTCTAGTAGGGCATAGCTGCCGATAGGTACCTGACAGCCGCCTTCTAGGGTCAGATTCATTGCGCGCTCACACAAAACGCGGTCTACGGTGTCTTGGTGGTTAAGTGGCTCAAGCAGCTTAAGCAGTCTTTCATCGTCAAGGCGGCACTCAATACCGACAGCACCTTGGCCTACCGCTGGTAGTGATTGCTCTGGTTCGATAAAGCTACGAATGCGCTCTTCAAGCTTCAATCGTTTAAGGCCAGCCGCAGCAAGAATGATTGCATCATACTCACCCGCATCTAACTTACCAAGGCGAGTGCCCACATTACCGCGAAGCTCTTTGATGATGATGTCCGGACGATATTCTTTCAGTTGGCATTGACGGCGCAAACTGCAAGTACCAACCACGGCACCTTGAGGGAGCTCATCAATGTGGCTATAGGTATTAGAGACGAAGGCATCACGAGGATCTTCACGCTCACAAATGGTCACGAGGCCAAGGCCTTCTGGGAAATCGACGGGTACGTCTTTCATTGAGTGAACGGCGAGGTCTGCACGTCCTTCTAGCATCGCGATTTCAAGCTCTTTTACGAACAAGCCTTTGCCGCCAACTTTTGCTAGTGGTGTATCTAAAATCACGTCACCTTTGGTCACCATGGTTACTAACTCGACTTCCAAGCCTGGGTGAGCGGCTTGAAGGGCGTCTTTAACAAAGTAAGCTTGCCATAAAGCAAGAGGGCTTTTTCGAGTTGCAATGCGAATCGGTGTGGATTGTGTCATGATCTTCTCAATGCTGTTTGGATTTGGGTTTATCCTACCATTCTCATCAAGAAATGCTTACTGTTAGTTCGTTATCTCTGAAGGCTATGAATGGAATTACATGACGTTATGAAAATAGTGTGACTGGATTCTCAATTAGACTAAGGACTATTATTAGTAATAGGTAATAAGAGCGACACTACCGCGCGATTAATTTTGTGACTAAAGTATGGTTTTGTATCCGGAGTGATACACGGGCGTGAAGCTTTACCCGCACCAATAAAAGTGTTAAATTGATCACGTTTTTAAGCCGTTTTGGTTTAAAACGTCAGCAGATTTTCGTGATTGTTCAACCAAGGAATTCCCCTTGCAGGCTTACACCCAAAAAATCATCCAGCGACTAGATAATTTGAATCAGCAGCGAGTTGATCGCGCGTTGGCGCTTATGGATTCGCAAAGCCAGCAAGTCTTCCACTTGATTCCTGCCTTGTTGAACTACAACCATCCTGTAATTCCTGGCTATTATGATGCCGATGTCCCGTTTGGTGTGCATGGGCTTGAACTAAATAGCATTCAGCAACAATTCATAGATGATATTCAACTTGCCATTGGTCAGCCGCTCAAGACGGTAGAAAAGCCCGCTATATTGGGTTTGTACACCATGGGCAGTACCTCCTCGATTGGTCAAAGTACTTCCAGTGATTTGGATATTTGGGTGTGTATTTCACCAGAGATGGATTGTGACGAACGCGAGTTATTGACCAATAAATGCCTACTCATCACGGATTGGGCACAAAGCAAAGGCGTGGAAGCGAACTTTTTCTTAATGGATAAAGAGCGCTTTAGAAGCAATCATTCTGAGGAGATGACAGGTGATAACTGTGGTTCATCTCAGCACTTACTTTTGTTAGATGAATTCTATCGTAGTGCGGTGCGTATTGCCGGACAGCGTTTGTTATGGCAAATCGTGCCGCCAGAAATGGAAGAGTGTTACGACGAGTACGTTTCTCAATTGTGCAGTGATGGTTACATCGATTGTAGTGAATGGATCGACTTTGGTAAATTGAACTGCATTCCTGCTGAAGAATACTTCGGTTCGAACTTGTGGCAGTTATACAAAAGCATCGACTCTCCCTACAAATCGGTATTAAAAGCCATCTTGCTAGAAGCTTACTCGTGGGAATACCCGCATACTCAATTGTTAAGCATCGACACTAAACGTCGTTTCTTTGCCCATGAGCCTGATCTCTATGGCATGGATGCGTACTACTTAATGTTGGAAAAAGTAACCCGTTACTTAGAGCGAATTCAAGACGATACACGTTTGGATTTGGTGCGTCGCTGTTTCTATCTCAAAACCCATGAAAAATTATCTCGTGAGCCGAATGTTGGCTCAGTAGCTTGGCGCCGTGAAGCGCTGAGCGATATGATTGCAAAATGGAATTGGGATGCAAGTGTCGTTGCAGAGCTCGATGACCGCCGTAATTGGAAGGTTGAACAAGTGAAGGTGGTACATCATGCATTGCTGGATGCGTTGATGCAAAGCTACCGTAACTTGATTCAATTTGCGCGTCGTAACGACATCACTTCTGCTATCAGTCCGCAAGACATCAGTATTTTGGCCCGTAAACTCTACGCTGCTTTTGAAGTATTGCCGGGCAAAGTAACGTTACTAAACCCACAGATTTCACCTGATCTGCACGAGCCTGACTTGAGCTTTATCGAAGTGAAAAAAGGGGGAGTGAACAAGTCTGGTTGGTACCTCTATAAACAACCGCTTATTGCGCACCGCATTTTGGGGCAACCATATCTAGAGCATCATGAATACTTGAGTAAGTTGGTTGCTTGGGCATTCTTCAATGGCTTGATCACTGAATCGACTCGTTTACATGCCGTGGTACGTGAAGCGCAGCTAGATATTGATAAGTTTTACCAAATGGTGAGTGACTTACGAAATACTTTTGCGTTGCGTAAGCGTCGTCCATCTATGCAGGCGCTAGCGAGTCCTTGTGAAATAAGCCAGCTTGCGATGTTCATCAACTTTGAAAATGATCCGACGTCTGAACTTTCTGGTCGTTCGTTGAAAGTGGATGTTAAGAACACCGATATTTTTAGCTTTGGTCCAGAACATAAAAATTTAGTCGGCAGTGTTGACCTTGTTTACCGTAACTCTTGGCATGAAGTGCGTACGCTGCATTTCAAAGGGGAAACGGCGATGCTGGATGCACTGAAAACCATTTTGGGCAAAATGCACCAAGATGCGTTGCCACCAGAATCAGTGGATGTGTTCTGCTATGCGAAGAACATGCGTGGTGTGATGCGTAATATGGTTTACCAGCTTTTAGCTGAATGTATCGACTTACGCTTGAAACCAGTAGAACAAGAGAAACGTCGCCGCTTTAAAGCGATGCGTCTTGGTAACCAGACTTATGGGTTGTTCTTTGAACGTCGTGGTGTGTCGGTGCAGAAGCTAGAAAATTCCATCGATTTCTACCGCAGCATTTCTACTAACAAACTCAAAGGCTCGCCGCTGTTAATGCTCGATCGTGAGCAAGAATATCAAATGCCGGAAGCGGTGGATGGGTTTGCCAGTGAAGGTCTGGTGCAGTTCTTCTTTGAAGATAACGAAGATGGCTTCAATATTTATGTGTTGGATGAGTCAAATCAAGTGGAAGTGTATCACCAATTTAGCGGCTCTAAAGATGAAATGATTTCGTCTGTAAACAGCTTCTACACGTCGGTAAAAGACGATAGTCGCGTCGCGTCTAAGTTTATTAACTTTAACCTGCCTCAGTACTATCAAATTATTCACCCTGAAGAGGGGAATGCGTATATCATTCCTTACCGTAATGACGGTTGTTCACCGAGTCGCCCGACCAAAACTGTGAACGCGTAATTAAACCCGTATCAATAAACAAAAAGAGCACTTCGGTGCTCTTTTTGTTTTGGTGACGATTGACCAGAATTATGCCCAATCAATGGCTTCGCCCGCGTGCTTTTCACATTCTTGCTTCACCATTTCAAATAGCTCCATACCCGTTTTTGAGCAGGTCCATTTACCTTCAATAAGTTTGAAGTGGAAACCACCAGATTTGGACGCTAGCCAGATCTCATGCATCGGCTCTTGGCGATTAATGATGATTTGGCTGCGGTCTTCAAATTCCAATGTCATTACGTTGCCAGTGACTTCGTAATCAATGTCTGCGCCTGAATCATCGATGGATTCTTCGATGATTTGCATCTGCGCATCCACCAGTTGATGAAATTCAGTATCGTTCATCCGTCTATCCTATTGCTTTTCCTGAGTGTGGTGCGATTATAGGGGGCATTGATTCAATAATCACGATATGCGAAATGAAAAAATTAGTTACTGTGTTGTTTGTGATGGTTGCCGCGACCTTAGCGGGGTGTGGTCAGTCTGGCTCACTATACATTCCAGATGACACTCAACAGAATGAGCAATCACAATAAATAACCGCACCTTAGGGTGAAATTAGGGTTCAGCAGTCGAATAAAATAAGGGAAGCGAATTTTGGATTACTTCAACTATCAGGATGATGGCCAGCTTTGGGCCGAAGACGTCCCACTTCAAGCTCTTGCAGAGCAATATGGCACTCCTCTTTACGTATATTCTCGAGCCACGCTAGAGCGCCATTGGAAGGCGTTTGATAGTGCTGTGGGTCAGCATCCTCACCTGGTTTGCTACGCGGTGAAAGCCAACTCAAACTTAGGCGTATTGAACACGCTAGCGCGTTTGGGATCGGGTTTTGATATCGTGTCGGGTGGTGAACTTGAGCGTGTGATTGCCGCAGGCGGTGATCCGAAAAAAGTCGTTTTCTCTGGTGTTGGTAAAACACCGGCAGAGATGAAGCGCGCTCTTGAGCTAGGTATCAAATGTTTCAACGTTGAATCTGAGCCAGAGCTAGAACGTTTGAACAAGGTTGCGGGTGAGCTTGGTGTGATTGCGCCAATTTCTCTTCGTATCAATCCAGATGTCGACGCGAAAACACACCCTTACATTTCGACCGGTCTTCGCGACAATAAATTCGGCATTGCGTTTGATCGTGCGCCAGATGTTTATAAATTCGCGCAAAGCCTGCCGAACTTGAATGTGCAAGGCATCGACTGCCACATTGGTTCTCAGCTGACCAATATAGACCCATTTATCGACGCGACAGACCGTTTATTAGCCCTGATTGATGATTTAAAAGCGCAAGGCATTAACATTCGTCACCTTGATGTCGGCGGTGGTTTGGGTGTGGTCTATCGTGATGAATTACCACCTCAGCCTTCTGATTACGCCAAAGCGTTACTTGGTCGTCTTGAAAATCACCAAGACTTGGAGCTGATCTTTGAGCCAGGCCGTGCAATTGCTGCGAACGCAGGTATCTTGCTAACGCGTGTTGAGTTTTTAAAACATACTGAGCATAAAAACTTTGCGATTATCGACGCTGCAATGAACGACTTGATGCGTCCTGCGCTATACCAAGCATGGCAAGATATTGTGCCAGTTTCACCGCGAAAGGGTGAAGCTCAGACTTACGACTTGGTTGGTCCTATTTGTGAAACCGGCGACTTCTTGGGTAAAGATCGCGCACTCGTTTTGCAAGAAGGTGATCTACTCGCGGTTCGTTCAGCAGGTGCCTATGGTTTTGTGATGTCTTCGAACTACAATACTCGTACCCGAGCAGCAGAAGTGATGGTGGACGGTAAACAAAGCCACTTAGTTCGCCAGCGTGAGGAGCTGACCAGTTTGTGGCAGCTGGAACAGATTCTACCGGAGTAACACACAACAAATGCATTTCCACTTTTCCAAAATGCACGGTTTGGGCAACGACTTCATGGTCGTCGACTGTATCACCCAGAACGTGTTTTTCTCGCAAGACCTGATCCGCCGCTTGGCGGATCGTCATACTGGCGTTGGTTTTGACCAATTGCTTGTGGTAGAGGCCCCTTACGACCCTGAAACCGACTTCCATTATCGGATTTTTAATGCCGATGGTAGTGAAGTTGAACAGTGTGGTAACGGTGCACGCTGTTTTGCCCGCTTTGTTCGCTTGAAGGGGCTGACCAATAAATACAGCATCAGCGTGAGCACCAAGAAAGGAAAGATGATTCTCAACATCGAAGATGATGGGGAAGTGACGGTCAACATGGGCGTGCCAGAGTTTGAACCGAACAAAATTCCTTTCAAAGCGAAGCAAAAAGAGAAAACTTACATCATGCGAGCAGGCGACAATACCTTGTTTTGTGGTGCTGTGAGCATGGGTAACCCGCACGTAGTGACCGTGGTCGACGATGTGGATACGGCAGAAGTGGAAACTCTCGGTCCGCTGCTTGAGTCGCATGAGCGTTTCCCAGAGCGCGTCAACGCTGGCTTTATGCAGGTGATGAGTCGTGACCATATTCGTCTTCGAGTTTACGAGCGAGGCGCAGGAGAGACACAAGCTTGTGGTAGTGGTGCATGCGCGGCAGTCGCGGTTGGGATTCTGCAGGGCTTGTTGGATGAAAACGTTAAGGTTTCTCTACCTGGTGGTGAATTGCGAATTGCATGGCAAGGCCCTGGCAAGCCGTTGTTTATGACCGGACCTACAACGCATGTATTTGATGGTCAATTGTCTTGCTAGTTGAAGAAAAAGGAAACGGTTTGTCTCAAGTAGAAGCAGATGCCTTAACGGCTGAAGTAGTGGCCGAGTACCTCAAAGATCATCCAGACTTTTTTGTGCAACGTCCGGAGCTTGTGGATCGTTTATCTTTCCCACACTCAGACTTAGGCGCGGTATCTTTGGTACACATCCAAATGAATCGCCAACGTCAGCGCATTGAAGAGTTAGAGGAAGAGATCACTACACTAATGTCGCTTGCGGCGAACAATGATCGCACCTTTTACGAATTTATGGATTTGCAGGGGCAGATTCTAAAGTGTGGTGACTTTAAACAAGTCATTCATTCTATCGAAGAGAAAGCCAAAGCATTGGGCTTACGTGCGTTTGTTCGATTGTTTAGTCAATGCGACGCATCGATTCAATTGAGTAAGGAAAGTTATCAACGCTTTGCGGCCACTCACTTAAATGGCAAAGATGCGTACTTAGGACGTCTTCGCAAAGTGGATCGTGAAGCTTTGTTTGGCAACATGGAAGTGCCGGAAATGGGGTCCTATGTGGTACTGCCGCTCGTGAAACAGCAAACTCTGGGCGTGCTTGCTTTTTCTAGTGAAGATGGCGGCCATTTTCAGCCAGATATGGATACCTTGTTTTTGCGTCACCTATCATTAGTAGTGGCACATCTCGCTCAAACACTGGTATGGCAAAGTTACGATGACGACAACTCCCAACACTCCTCTGCCAAATAGTCTGCAAAAGCCTCTTGAGCGCTTCTATGAATTCTTACGAAGCGAAAAGGGGCTTAGCCTACATACTCAGCGCAATTACAAACAGCAGCTAGAAACTATGGCGCAGCACTTAGCTGAAATGGGGCTCAAAGATTGGTCTCAAGTGGATGCTGGTTGGGTGCGCCAATTAGCAGGTAAGGGCATGCGAGAAGGCATGAAAGCCAGCAGTTTGGCAACGCGACTCTCATCGCTGCGTAGCTTTTTCGATTTCCTTATTCTGCGTGGCGAGATGTCGGCTAACCCAGCCAAAGGGGTTTCAGCACCTCGCAAAAAACGCCCGTTGCCCAAAAACCTCGATGTTGACGAAGTGAGCCAATTACTTGAAGTCAACGAGGACGACCCGTTGGCTGTGCGCGATCGCGCCATGATGGAGCTGATGTATGGCGCCGGCTTACGTTTGGCTGAACTGGTGGGTGTGGATGTACGTGACGTACAACTGCGTAGTGGTGAGCTTCGTGTTATTGGTAAAGGCGATAAAGAACGTAAAGTGCCGTTCTCTGGGATGGCAACCGAGTGGGTTGGGAAGTGGCTACGCGTTCGTGGTGATTTAGCCGCTCCAGGTGAGCCCGCCTTGTTTGTATCTAAGCTCGGAACGCGTATTTCGCATCGTAGCGTGCAAAAGCGCATGGCTGAATGGGGGCAGAAACAGTCTGTCGCAAGCCATATTAGTCCGCATAAATTGCGTCACTCATTTGCGACACATATGCTCGAATCAAGCAATAACTTACGTGCGGTGCAGGAGCTTTTAGGGCACGAGAACATTTCGACGACCCAAATCTACACGCACTTGGATTTCCAACATTTGGCGCAAGCCTACGACCAAGCCCACCCACGCGCACGCAAAAAGAACGGGGAGTGAGCCGAAGTATGAAATTTTATCGCCGTATCGAGCCTATTAAGGCAATGACCTTTGACCTAGATGATACCCTCTATGACAACTATCCTGTGATCGTTCGCATGGAGCGTGAGTTGCTATCTTGGCTCAAGCACCATCATCCAGCGGTTGCTCATATGAACAAAGCGGATTGGTTTGCTCTCAAACAGCGAGTTGTGCAGCAACAACCCGAGCTGAAGAGCGATGTCACTTTATGGCGTTTAGTGCAACTTCAGCAAGCCTTCTCCCAAGTAGGCTACGACGAAGACGCAGCACATGCCGCCGCGAAAGCCGCAGTAGACGTTGCGTTGGACTGGCGTAACCGTTTTGAAGTGCCGCAGCAAAGCCTCGATGTACTGGAGGAACTCGCGCAGCACATCCCGTTGGTGGCAATCACCAACGGTAATGTGGATTTAGACCGCATCGGTCTTACGCCTTATTTCCAACAGGTACTTAAAGCAGGACCAGATGGATTGGCGAAACCCGCAACCGATATGTTTACTAAAGCGAAGCGATTCTTGGATATTCCTGCGGAGAATATTCTGCATGTCGGTGATCATCTAACCACGGATGTGCATGGTGCAAAGTTGGCTGGTTTTGCAGCCTGTTGGTTTAATGATATGAATAAAAATGTCATTAACCATTCAAAAACACGTACTTTACCTGATATTGAAATCAATAGTTTGCAGCCGTTACTCACACTTTTTTAATTGCTTTCGCATTAATCCATTCTAATCTCATTTTGTGTCTAGAAAAGCAGCTCAAAGCCACGTAAATTATTCTCTATTAAATAAAAATAGTAACGCCACACGTCGTGGTGAAGATAGTGTTACGGCAGTGGTAGGTCCATGCGAGCTTTTTCAAAACTGGTTCACGATGTCAGTCAACTGAATGACTTTTTAGTCACTTTTCCGACTTCCTCAGATAAACAATATTTAGTACAAATATTGTCGACGCAATCGCGCGAATTTACGACCACACTTGCAGACGCCGTTTTGTCGTCGCTGCCGAATGCTCATGTTATGGGGCATAGTACGCGTAATGTAATTCTGGAAGGGGAGATATTTACCTCTGGTTGCCTAGTGAGTGTGATTGAATTTGAGCAAACCACGCTGACTTCTGCGGTACAAACATACTCTTACTCCCCTGACATTGATGGCGGGGAGCTCAAGCGCTCTCTTCTAATGCAGCATAATTCACAGGTGATCCTCAGCTTTGCTGTGCAAATTGAACGACGTGACTATCCCTTGTTTCAAACCTTCGCCAGTGAAGAAGTAGTGATTTCTGGAGGGTTGGCGCAGAGTATTGACGATGGCTGCTGGGTGCTATATCAAAACCGAGTTTACGATAACGCTGTGGTTGCCGTAGCTTTGCACAGTGATACTTTGAAGCTATGGACTAATGCGTATTCGGAATGGAACCCGATTGGCATGCCACACAAAGTCACTCATGCAAAAGGAACGCGCTTGTATTGTTTAGGTGAGAAGAAAGCGCTGGAAGTATACAAGCGTTACTTGGCGGATGGCCATGACGTGACGCTGAGTCAACTGCTCAGCTTTCCTTTGTATCGAGAAAGCTTAGGGCGAAAGGAAGTTTGTACGGTAACGGAGCTACACGCTGATGGCAGTATGAGCTTCGACAGGCCCTGGTGTCTTGGTGACGAAGTGCAATTTTGCTATAACCATCCCTCGTTAACGCTCGAGCAAGTGCGGCATGGTGTGGTTGAGTTAGCCATGCACCAACCTGAAGTCGTGATGATTTTTAACTGCGCGTCACGGTTAGACTTTATTGACAGCAGCGACGAAGTCCAAGCCTTTAAAGATATTGCGACGACGTTTGGTAGTTACTGTATGGGGGAACTGCATGGTGGTATTGGTCAGCCCGAAATTCTTCATCACAGCCTGACGTATTTAGCGATGCGAGAGGGAGACGAAGTGCAAACATTGAACTTGCCTAAGTCGCCCGTTAGCTCCTCTATTTCACCGTTGTTTAGCTTGATTCGAAATGCGATCGGCGATCTCAACCATATGAACGCGCATATGGGATATCAACTCGATCGCCAAACGCGCAAGTTACAAGAAAGCTATCGACGCGACAGTCGCACGGGGTTACAAAACCGGGTCGCATTGCAAGAGCGGCTGAGTAACATCGATTTGGATGAGCATTTGTTGACTCTAAAGCTACTTAACTTTAGTCATATTAACGAAAAATACGGCTACCGAGTGGGAGATCAATTACTCAAAGATCTCTCAATGCACTTTACGAATCGACTACGAAAGCGTTTCGGCATGCCAACGGCTTTGCAGCTTTATAGTATTGGGGTTGGTGAATGGGCGTTCATATTTAAAGCTGATCAAAGCAGCGAGACCATCAAACAGCACTTTACGCGTTTTGCTGACGCGGTAGAACAAACTAATTTTGAGCCAATTGGCCTACGTGAAATAGATTATCTTTCTATCTCGCTATGCGGCGGCTTAGTGAGTCGCCGAGATTTTCCATCCGCTTCAGTGGATGAGCTCTTACTCAAAGGCATCGAAGCGAGACGCTCCGGTGTACGCAGTAATACTCATATCTGTAATGCGAAAGATATTGAAGTCAGTGAGGATGTGCGTAAAGAGCAACTTGGATGGCTAAGTTGCGTCAGTAGAGCCATTCTCAAACAGAACATCATCACTTATAGCCAACCCATTGTGCATGCTGGTAGCCACAAATTGGCAAGCCAAGAATGTTTGGTTCGTATTCTGGAAGCCGATGGAACGGTGATTGCGCCAGGGCGTTTTCTGCCAATTATCTCTGATACGCATCTTTACACTCGACTAAGTCGGCACATGATTCATTCTACGTTGCATTATATGCGAGATAAGCAAGGTGACTTTTCTATAAACTTATCGCCGCAAGATTTGCTCAGTGATAAAACTTTAATGCTTTTAGAGCATGAAATTAGCCAGCTAAATGACCCAAGGCGAATTGGTTTAGAAGTGCTGGAATCTGAGCAGATCAAAGACTACGGCCGAATGATAGAAGTGTGCAGTCATTTTAGAAGCTTAGGGGCGCGTATCATTGTTGATGACTTTGGGTCCGGTTATTCGAATATCGATGAAATCCTAAAGTTGGAGCCAGAAGTCATAAAGCTCGATGGCAGCTTGATTCGTGATATTGATAAAGACTTAAAACAGCGCAAGATCGCTTCCCAGTTGGTGCGTTTGTGCCAGGTGTTTAACGCGGAGACGGTGGCGGAGTTCGTCCACAATCAGGAGGTGTGTACCATTGCACAAGACATGGGGGTGGATTATTTGCAGGGTTACTATCTTGGCGAGCCGACTCGACTGTTTTAATGATGTTTCACGTGAAACTTCTTGTCGTAAAAAACGCAGCGTAGGCTGCGTTTTTTGTTTGGTTCTTCTACTGAGCTTAATGGTTAACGCTTAAGAGCGTGTCCACTCTTTTCAGCTTGGAACAGAGCGAGGTAATGGGCAAAAAAGCGCTGCATTTGTTGTTGGTTGTTTTGTTCTCCAAGTTGCCCGAGCAAATGTGCAGCGACTTCAAACGTACACAAATTACCTTGTTGTTGGTTGCGTCGCAGCTGATATTGTGAGTCCGCCGACGCAGACAATCCCATAGTAGGGATACCTTCTAACCAACGGCTCTTATTGATCATCTTGCGCGCCTCTTGCCAGGTGGCATCTAAAATAATAAACAGCGGAGTTTTGGTTTGTTGCTGGCTTTGGAGTACCACATGTTCGAGTGTGATACTTTCTTCACAGGGGAAGAGCAACACCGGATACCGCGACGGATCAGCTAATAGAGTGAGCAATTCTGCTGGTGGCTGTTTGCGATCCCAGATTACTCGCTCAATGTTGAGTTGGCACTGCTCTAGTAGCTGGCCGGTATTAGTATCACGCTTCAGTTCATTCGGATGCATTAACAGCAGGATGTTGTGCTCACTGTTAAGTTTCGGCATTAGCGAGCACATACAATTGAATTGAAAACCGCAGGTTGGACACGGTTGTGACATTACAGACGAACTCCTTCGCGCACCGGGCTTATCCCATCAGAGAACAGACGCACACCACTGACTTGGTTCGGCGTTGCCGTTGGCGCCATGCTTGGGTTGAGTGGGTAGCTAACCCCAGTGTATTGCATCACGTGTTGAGCCGCTTTAGCTCCGCCACCGCTGACATTAAAAATCAGATCTCGCCAACCATGAGAGGTTTGTTGGCCGAGCATAATCGGGCTTTGCACTAGTGTAATGCGGCTATTAAATCGCCATTCCTTTTCGTGATGTTCAAATATCAGCAATGTACAGCCACCGGAACCACACCAATCCAACTGTACCAATAGCTCTTCGTTACCATCGCTGTTGAGGTCGTAAGTTAGCCAACGGTATTGGTTATTGTTGGGGGTGGTTTGATGGATAAAGAAGTAGTTGCGCACCGCGGCATCTACTTTTGAATCAAACTCTGCACTAGAAGGGACGTCAGCACTACCGATGGGGTTGTTGGTGCGTTTTTCGGCTGGTTGCATGATGCCTTCATCACGAACGGTGGCAGGATAAAGGACTAAACCACCATCGGCGATTGGGTATACCAAGTTACCGACTTTTTCTTTGGTCGCTTTGAGCTGATTGCCTTCTCGAGTAAACAGTCGCTCTGACATTAGCCTTTGCTGTTGATGATGCGTCATGACAACTTGAACCTGAGACGGACTTAACTGTTGCCAGTAACCACGCTCGATTAATGGTGCTTGTCCATTGGCGTAACGGTATTTTGTTGTGGCGCTGTGGTCTGGGTTTAAGGTCATTTGTACTTCAAAGCCTTGTGATTGGGTTGAGGTCGCGACATAGGTATTAGCCCAGCCAAGCGTTGCATCGACGTTTGCAGTCATACCACAACCTTGATACGTCTCGCCATCATGTTTTAGTGTTGCTTTCCAGCCATACAAAGAATCGCTCATTGTGTCTGAGCAGAGGTTTTCTGTTAAGCGAAGCTCACCACCTTGCAGTTGATAAGTGCGCTGGCGAGGTTGAAGCTGACTGCTGTTAATCGCTAATTTTGTGGTTTGTTTGCCGATTTGCTGGAATGTTAGTCCATTAGCCTCAAAGCTTGCCGACCAAGAAGGCTCATTACCAAACACGCGAGTTGGTTTGTTTGGTTGCTGACAACGGTTTGGGTTTTCCGTTGTGAGGAAGTTCACTTGTTCCACGACAAAGTTAGCATCGAAATCAGCAGAAAACCCATCGATGCCCGGTGGGTTGAGGTGGCCGATAACCTCGCCATACATAGTCTGGTAAGGCTCGTTATTTAACTGAATTGCTCGTTGCATTTGCTGTGGTGATAGTTGCAACCAATATTGCTTGTCGCTGCCACAAGGCATGATGTATTGGCTCTCGTGACCGACGATCACTTTTCCGCGCAGCATAAAAGTTTGAGGTTGAATGGTTTCAGGCTTATCTAAGGTTGCTGGTGGAGAGGTTGGGTCAGCAGCACCAGATTGTGGCGGCTGTGAACTACATGCTTGCAGAACCAGCAGGGTGGCAAGCGCCACTGGGTTTTTCAAAGCCTTCATGTTATATCTTCCTCATTATTGTTACTCAATCGGCATCGGATGGCATTATGGCATATTGGTTATTTAAAACTGAACCAGATACCTTTTCTATTGACACGCTTCGAACCCAAAAGGTTTCATGTTGGGAGGGAGTTCGTAATTATCAGGCGCGCAATATGATGCGTGACCAAGTGAAGGTGGGCGATTTAGTCCTGATTTACCACTCTTCTTGTAAACATGTTGGCGTGGCAGGTATTGCTAAAGTTGTGAGAGAAGCCTATCCCGATCATTTCCAATTCGATCCCGAAAGCGATTATTACGATCCAAAGTCAGACCCAGACAACCCGCGTTGGATTATGGTGGATGTCGAGTTTGTACGTAAAACGGCGCGAGTGATTCCGTTGTCGGTGATGAAAGCGATGCCAGAACTTGAGAACATGCCGTTGGTGAAACGTGGAAATCGCTTGTCGATTATGCCCGTGACAGAAGAAGAATGGGACGCGATTCTTGGCAAAGAGAAGCTGCCAAGTCAGCGATAAAAGAGAAGGGCTGCGAATGTGCAGCCCTTCATTATTTGGAGTATTGAAGCTTACAGCAAGTGTTCTTGTAGGTAGTGTGCAACCGCATCTTCTGCATTGCTGCCAATTACTTCATTATTTGGTAGAGCTTTCATCACTTTTTCGTGTGATGTACCCATAACTAGCCCTTTACCTGCCATCGACAGCATTTCTACGTCATTCATGCCATCACCAAATGCTACGCAGTTTTCTAACGTGAGGTCGAGTTTTTTCGCTACCGCTTCAAGAGCATGACCTTTAGACACGCCAGCGCTCATTACTTCCAAACACCAAGGCGTTGAAAATGCGATGTTCAGCTTATCACCAAACTGCTCACGTAGTTTGTTTTCAAATACGACCAAACGTTCGTGGTCTTCTCCTGGATGCGTGAAGAAAACTTTCGCAATACCGTCAGTTGGGGCGTGGTCTTCATCAAATAAGACGTAAGTGAATTCATCGTGGAAGTCACGTAACGTTTCATCATCCTTGTTCATCAACCAGCTATCATTTTGATACATGTGAATAAGTATTTCTTGATCATGTTTGATCGTGTCGATCACGCCTTGTACCAGTTCCGCAGGGACATTCTCGCTGTACATTAGCTGATCTTCCTGGTCATGCACTCGGGCACCATTCGACGTGATCATATAAGCTGGAATGCCAACTTGGCGACGGATGCTCGCAACGTCTACGTGGTGACGGCCGGTTGCAAAGACAAAGGTATAACCCTTTTCATGCAGCGCTTTTAGCGTCTCTTTTGAGTAAGCACTGAGCTGATGGTTAGGTGCGAGTAACGTGCCATCCAGATCAGAGGCAACGATTTTGGTGATCTCTTTGCAAGGTAGCGATGTGCTCATGAAGTCCTCGTAAACGGTTTGGATAGTGTGGAACAGGTGAATTGCAAACGGAGTACAGCAGACTGACTAGATCGTACTGCTCCGAATGCGGGGGAACTTGGGCCCGTAGCACTATGCGGTTAAACACTGTGTCAAAGTAGCCAAGTTCAAGCAGTGTACGCCAAAATGAGGATGAAAAAGAGGGTAAATCGATGTGTAGACATTTCCTCTTTAATCTTAGTCGTGAAATGGTCGCCTAGAGTTCTTATTGTGCTTGTTCGTTTGATGGCGATTTAGGGTCATTCATAAAGCGGAAAATCGCATCGAGAGCTTGATTACGATACTTGTCGGTCTCGAACAAGATTTCATGCTGTGCGCCTTCGATAGAAAGCAGCTCCGCGTGCGGGTTGGTTTTCCGCAATTTATCAATAAAACGCTTTTGCGCGAGATTGCTAACAATCCGATCGTTTCCGGCTTGGATTAGGATGACTGGTATTTTGACTTGGCGAGTTAATAAAAAGCACTGCTTAGCGGCCATGAGCCCTTGCCAAACCCAGCGAGTGCTTGGCCCACCGACTTGCAGTTCCGGTTTTTCCGTATATAGGTTTCGGAACCATTGGTAGCGGCCGTAACTTTGGCTAAGTGGGTTATCTTCAAAGGGCTTAGGGAAGTAGGCCTGATGTCCTGGTGCATAGCGTGGCAAAGTCGATACCGCTGACATAATTTGTGTGACCGGAATCGCTATTGGTGATAGGTACCATGGCAGGTTAATGCCAAACATGGGCGCACTTAGAATCAAACCAGTAAAAGGGTGTTCTGGGTGAGTTTGCAGGTAACGTGTGGCGATCGCGCCGCCCATAGAGTGCGCGATGATGAAGCATTGTTGATATTCGCTAAGGTCGTGTTTTTTTACGACGATGTCCATATCATCAATATAATCAGTAAAGTCATAGACGTGACCCATATCTGAGTCAGATAATAAACGATCTGATAAACCTTGACCGCGGTGGTCAAAGGAATAGACATCGAAACCTTGGCGGTAGAGATCGTAAAACAGCTCTTGGTATTTCCAGGAAGACTCAATGCGTCCATTTACGATGAGCACGGCTTTTTTATGCTCTGGGTTGGTTAGCTTGCACCAGTAAATGTTCTTTTTCTCAGTCCCTTTAACAAAGCCCTCTTGGCGAGTTTGCCAAAGTGCTGCGATCGGACCACCAATTGCTTGCTCAAATAATGTCTCTTGAGTATAAGTCAAAGGTGAATGGTTAGTCGCCATTAGTTGATTACCTGAAGATACGTTGTTTACGCGATGTATCATCGAAGAATTAGTGAGGAAATGCAATGGATACCCATGTCTGGTTAGCTTATGTAGTAACAGCAATCGTTTTTAGTTTGGCTCCGGGCTCTGGCACGGTGAACTCAATCAGTAATGGTTTGAGTTACGGTACCCGTAAATCACTGGGTGCCATTATTGGCTTACAAATTGGTTTAGTTATCCACATCGCGCTGGTGGGGGCGGGTATTGGTGCGCTTGTCGCGCAGTCAGCAACCGCATTTTCTGTCATTAAATGGGTTGGTGCCGCTTATCTGGTTTGGTTGGGGATTCAGAAATGGCGCGATACATCAAGCTTAGTCGCAGCTGAAAACCACAACGAGATGTCAGGCACGGCGCTGTTGTACAAGGCAGTGTTAATTAACCTCACCAACCCTAAATCGATTGTTTTTCTGGTGGCGTTGTTCCCGCAGTTTATTGACCCGGCAAAAGACCAAATCACGCAACTGTTGGTGCTTGGCGTCACTACGGTCGTGATTGATGCGTGTGTAATGTTGGGTTACACGAGCTTGGCAGCACAAATGGGACGCTTTATTCGCTCCGATAAAATCATGGGAAAAATAAACAAAGTATTCGGTTCAATGTTCATGGGTTGTGGTGCATTATTAGCAGCTGCAAAGTCATAAGCCATTTATAGGTCCTTCTTTAGCATGAATACAACGTATGTCGCTCGCCAGCCGATCTTTAACCGAAAAAGACAGACGCTGGGTTATGAATTGTTGTTTCGAGACGGGGAGAGTAACGCATACCCTTCACATATTGATTCAAATCGAGCGACATACCGACTGATTGTCGAAAACTTCCTATCGCTGGGTACTAACCCAGTGATTGCCTCTTCTAGATGCTTTATTAACTTTCCTCATCAAAGCTTGGTGCGACGTTTGCCGCGCAGTTTGCCGAAAAACAAAATTGTCATCGAAGTGTTGGAAACGTGCCAACCTACGGATGAGCTTCTTGATGCGATTCGTGAGTTTTATCGAGAAGGTTACTTGATCGCTTTGGATGACTTCACCCTAACACCAGAATGGCGCCGTTTTTTGCCATATGTGCATATTGTGAAGCTCGACATTATGGCGATGGGGCTTGAAAAGGCCTGTGAACTGGTCAAAACACACCTTGCCAAACGCGTCAAATACCACTTTTTAGCAGAACGTGTTGAAACCGCAGAAGAGTTTGAGCAAGCGAAAGCGGCTGGCTTTAAATTTTTCCAAGGTTATTTTTTTAGCAAGCCACTCGTCTCGCAGACTAAATACGTCAGTCCTGAGCAAGTGTTGGCATTGCAACTGTTTCGTGAAGTTTGTGCTCCTGAGCCTGACTTTACTCGTATCGAGTCCATCATTACGCAAGATGTCGCGCTTTCGTATAAATTATTGCGTTTTGTAAATACGCAAGCGCCGAATTTGGCTGTCGAAATCAGCTCTTTTCGTCAGGCATTGATTTATCTTGGCCAGGATAACCTTAAGCAGTTTGTCTCTTTGGTTGTGGCATCGTATATCTCCAGTAACAAGCCTCGAGAGCTGTATCACCTTTCATTGCAACGAGCTCAATTTTGCCAATTGATGTCGCGCTATCAGCCATTCTCTCATCTCAACGAACAAGGTTTCATGGTTGGTTTGCTGTCGATTCTAGATGCGTTGCTGGATCTTTCGGTGGAATCTTTAGTTAGGCAGTTACCGCTTAGTCATTCAGTACAACAAGCGCTATTACATCGCAAAGGGGTTTATGGTGCACTTATTTCCCTCGAAGAGTGCTACGAGCGTGCCGATTGGTCAGGGGTTGAAAAAATCACGATGCAATTGGGGTTGCCTTTAGAGGAAGTGAAGCTCTCCTTAGGTGAAGCGGCTCGCTGGAGTCAAAGCATCGCGACTGCATAATTTCTTGTCTTATCTTTTATCTCTTTGAATCTCTCTCTTTACAATCAAGCTGTTCGTTAGATGTGAAACTTTTATGACGATGGACGGTTTCCTCTTGACGATATATCTTAATTAAATAAACATATACGCATATCCATATATAGGTATGTTCATTATGCTTCCACATCAGTTTTTTAAGCTGTTATCCGATGAAACACGCGTACGTTGTTTAATGCTCGTGGCCCGTGAAGGTGAAACTTGCGTTGGCGATTTGGCGTTTGCTCTACAAGAGAGCCAGCCGAAAGTTTCTCGTCATCTTGCTCAGTTACGATCCAGTGGCATCTTGGTGGATAAACGCCAAGGGCAATGGGTGTATTACGAGTTATCACAGCAATTACCAGGTTGGATGCGAAAGTTAATTGAAGACTTAGTGGCATCAAACTGTTTGAAGCAGGAATACCAAGACGACATCACACGCTTACACGATAAAAGTCGTGAGGCTTGCTGTTAACAGCGAATAGAGATTCAAGGTAGAAGATTAGAGGGTAAAACTATGACAATTAAAGTAGGAATTAATGGCTTTGGCCGAATTGGTCGCTTAGCGCTGCGAGCGGCATTTGATTGGCCAGAATTGGAGTTTGTGTTAATCAACGATGTCGCAGGTGACGCAGCTACGCTTGGTCACTTATTAGAATTCGATTCAGTGCAAGGTCGTTGGCATCATGGAGTTCAGGTCGAAGGCAGTGAGCTCGTCATCAACGGCAAGCGTGTCGCCACGACTCAACAACGCGATATCGATGCGGTGAACTGGTCTGATTGTGATGTTGTGATTGAAGCGACAGGCGTACATCGCAAAACATCATTCCTAAATAAATACCTAGAGCAAGGCGTGAAACGTGTCGTGGTAAGCGCACCTGTGAAAGAAGAAGGTATTGCGAACATTGTGGTGGGCGTGAACGACCATATTTTCGACCCTGAAAAACATCGTATCGTGACAGCAGCTTCGTGTACGACTAACTGTATCGCACCTGTAGTTAAAGTCATTCATGAGAAATTGGGTATCGAACAATCTTCTTTTACGACCATTCACGACCTGACGAATACGCAAACTATTTTAGATGCGCCACACAAAGATCTACGCCGTGCAAGAGCATGCGGCATGAGCCTTATCCCGACTACGACGGGTAGCGCGAAGGCGATTGTCGAAATTTTCCCAGAATTAAAAGACAAAATTAATGGTCATGCGGTTCGCGTACCTCTAGCAAACGCATCGTTAACAGACATCATTTTTGATGTGAAGCGTGATACCACAGCAGAAGAAGTGAATGCACTGTTAAAAGAAGCATCTGAAGGTGATTTGAAAGGCATCCTTGGCTTCGAAGAGCGTCCTTTAGTTTCTATCGATTATAAAGGCGACCAACGTTCAACCATCGTTGATGCGCAATCAACCATGGTTGTGGGTTCTCGTATGGTTAAGATTTACGCTTGGTACGATAACGAAATGGGTTATGCAACGCGCACAGCAGAGCTGGTTCGTAACGTTGGTTTGGCTTAAAAAGGGGGCCACAATGTCTCATCCTACATGGCAATTAGATTTGGACTCCGGTGCTTTAATCTTAACACCGTGCCCAGGAACGAAAGGTGTCGATTTGCATGCGTCGTTAGAACAGTTGAAAGAGCAGGGTGTTCAAGCGGTCGTTACTGCATTAGATGATAGTGAATTAGCCGCGAAGAATGTCTCTGCATTGGGTGAAGCCACTCAGCAACTGGGTATGAAATGGTTCCAGATCGAGATTGAAGACGACTGCGCACCAAATGAAGAATTTGCGACGAAGTGGCAACAAGCCAGTCCGGAACTGCACGCGATTCTTGCTCAAGGTGGCAAAGTTGCGATGCATTGCATGGGTGGTTCGGGGCGCACAGGTTTGTTCGCTGCTCACCTACTCCTAGAAAAGGAATGGCAGTTAGAAGATATCGTGCGAGAAGTGCAGGCATTGCGCCCTGGTGCATTTACAAAACCTGTGCAAGTTGAGTACATCGAACGCGTGGCTCAAGACGCTTGATCAGCTTAAATAGCTTTTGGTTCATTATGATCCAAAAGCTAAATTCGAGCTTCTTCAGGATACGACTGTTTACAAAAAAAGCCATTAATATTAACTAATGCATTGTTTTTAAGGTGTATTTTGCTTTTTATTGATGTTGGGGCATTTTTTGAAAATCACAGCAACATTGTATTGGTCAATGTTGCTGTACAGGTTAGGAAGTATTTAGAACATGATGATCTAAATGCTTCTATCGCTGTACATATGAGGTCAATATGATTTCTCAATTAAGCAAAAGTATTCGTCAGTACATGTTAGTGACGTTTAACTATTGGAACTTTACGGTGACCGATGGCGCACTGCGTATGCTGGTGGTGCTCTATTTTCATGACTTAGGTTATTCCACGTTAGCTATTGCCTCACTGTTTCTTTTCTATGAATTTTTTGGTGTGGTGACAAACCTGGTTGGTGGTTGGTTGGGCGCAAGGTTAGGCCTAAATAAAACCATGAACATTGGTTTAGCGATGCAAGTGTTTGCGTTGCTGATGCTCGCAGTACCAAATGCATGGCTGACCATTCCTTGGGTGATGGCAGCGCAAGCTCTGTCGGGGATTGCCAAAGATCTGAACAAAATGAGTGCTAAGAGCGCGATTAAAACGCTAGTACCAGACGAACAGCAAGGTGCGCTCTACAAATGGGTAGCGATTTTGACTGGCTCGAAGAATGCACTCAAAGGAGCGGGCTTTTTTGTTGGTGGCTTGCTGCTGTCTTGGGTGGGTTTTCAAAACTCGATGTTTATTATGGCGGGTGTACTTACATTAGTGTTTGTTTGCAGCATGATCTGGCTAGAAGCGGACATGGGTAAAGCAAAGAGTAAACCTAAGTTTCGCCAAATATTCTCCAAGTCTGAATCGATAAACATTTTATCCGCAGCACGCATGTTCTTGTTTGGTGCTCGTGATGTGTGGTTTGTCGTTGCTCTGCCTATTTATCTTGGTAGCGTGTTTGGCTGGGATCACTTGTGGGTTGGTAGCTTTCTCGCTACGTGGGTCATTGCTTATGGGTTTGTGCAAGGCTTTGCGCCGCGTATTACTGGCAAAGCGCAAGGTCGTGTGCCTGATGGTAGTGCAGCATTGGTGTGGGCAGGAGTCCTAGCGTTAATTACGGCTGGTATTGCTTATGGTGTGCAAATCGGTTGGCAGCCTGAATTGGTGATTGTGGTAGGTTTGATGATTTTTGGCGCTGTGTTTGCCATTAACTCTTCGCTGCACTCGTACTTGATAGTGAGCTACGCTAAAGGCGATGGCGTCTCGTTGGATGTTGGTTTTTACTACATGGCCAATGCGATGGGACGCTTGATTGGCACGGTATTATCGGGTTGGATCTACCAAGAGGCTGGTCTTGCAGCGTGCTTATGGGTTTCTTTTGCTTTCTTGGCACTGACGACGCTGATTTCAATTAAGTTGCCAAAAGCTGATGTTGCTACTGCGTAACTATCCCCAGTATCGCTATCTGTAGATGGTATAAATGGCTCCAAATCGGAGCCATTTTTGTTTCTTATGCGCCGTTTGCTGTAATCAGATTGTGTCGGTTTGGCATCGAGAGTGAATACTGATGCTTGGTTTTTGGTTCTCGTTAAGTGATTAGAGTGGTGATGAAATCCCCGTTGTAGGTCATTGTTGAGTTAAAAATAAGCAAAAACAGATTGTTAACTATTTCACTGGTTGAGATTTACCCTATGCTATAAACGATAAGCGACTCAAAGTAGGGAAAGGTATGAGAGAAAGGGTTCTGTTTTTTGATTTATTGCGCTGCTTCGCAGCGGTAGCAGTGATCGCCATTCACGTTTTGGCACCGTATCGAAATGAGTTAGGAGTGATTCCATTTGACCAATGGCTGACAGCGGTAGGCGTGAATAGCGTAACCCGCTGGGCAGTGCCAGTTTTTATTTTGATCACCGGAGCGCTAATGCTCAGTGACACTCGACCATTTGACGGTAAGTATTATATCAAAAGGCGTTTGGGCAAAGTTTTAGTTCCATTTCTTATTTGGTCGATGTTTTATGCATACCTTTCAGGTTGGACTTCTCAAGGCTTTGATTTTGAAACCGTAAAAGAGGTATTAAGCAATAGCCCATTCCACGCAACGTATTACCATCTCGGCTTTTTCTATTACTTTATACCACTGTATTTTGTGATTCCGCTGTTTCAATGGATGGTACGCAACGTGGATGACAACGTCTTGTATACCTATCTCGCATTTTGGCTTTTCACCAGCACTCTGTTCTTGTTCAAGATTGATGGCCCTTGGAGTAATCAGATGTGGCTTTATATGGGTTACCTTCCACTGGGGTATGTTTTATTTCAAAAGGTACCTTTGAATCGCTCTATGGTGACCTTATTTGTTGGGCTAGGACTCGTGGCGTTGGCAGTGACCTTTACGATGGTTGTGACAAATAGCTTAGAGGCGGAGAAGTATACGGTTGGGCGCTGGCTCTCTTATAAAACACTGAATGTGATTCTAGCGGCTTCGATGATTTTTATGATCGGGCGTTACTTTGGTGAAGGCTTATCACCAAAAGTACAAAAAGTGGTTAGTGTGATCAGTCAGCACAGCTTAGGGATTTACTTACTTCACCCTATTTTCTTATGGCCGATGAAAGAGTTCGGTTGGTACACAGGACATCCTGCGTGGGTGATTCCAGTCTGGATCGTTCTAAGTGGAGCTGGAGCCTTGGCGATGAGCTATCTCTTTTCTCGTTCTGCCAAGACTCGTTGGTTACTGCCTTAACGTTTGATAGCGAAGTGAAGGAACTTGTTGCCGCGATAGGTCAGTGTTCCCTTATCTCCAGGGTTGAGTGCATGGTAGTAATGCACTCCAATTTGGAATTCACGCTTTGGACCGATAGAACCACGTTGAACGCAAATCCAATACTCTTGATCGTCTTGACCTGGTGGTGCGTTTGGTATGTCTATCGCTTGTTTATCTAAAACCGTTACCTGCGCGCTTTGCTCTGGAGCGTCTTCGCCCACATAGTGCTTACTATAAAAACGGAAAAACACCCACGCGCCCAAGGCAATAAGGGCGAATAGGGCGACAATAAGTGAGATTGGCATATTAACCTCCAATGTTTTATCGGGTCCCATTCTACAGAACTCGCTGACGAAACGATGAGTTGAGATAGCTTATTCATAATCTAATGAAAGGGATATGGAGATTATTCGGCGCACTTCACGATTTATCTTAATGATGCACGATGAAATCGTCGCTTCATCTGCAAGCGAAGTCACTAAAGCTGAACGAAGCGGCTTTCACTTGTTAGGCTATATGAGCTCAAGGGCACAAATTGAAAGTAAAATTGCACTTAACGGCTCGAAAAAGCTCTAAATTTATAGAAGAATAAAAATAATGAACATAGGAAGGGTCTGGTAAGGAGGGTTACGATGTCAGATATTGAAAAAGTAGTCATGCGTACCCGAACGATCGAAAAACTTTTGCGTACTCAGTACCATGCAGAAGGGAAAGGGTTGCACCAACTTATTAATAGTTGTGAAGAACGTTTACCGCATGACGTGATAGCAAAGCTTCGATTCATCGCAACCGTGCGTAACAAAGTGGTGCACGAAGACGATTACAAGCTGGATGATCGTAAAGGCTTTATGGCGGCATGTGATGCTTGTGAAAAAGAGCTGACACCAAGAAGCTCTCGCTTTATTTGGCGTACAGCAATTTTGCTAATGACGTTGATTACGCTGGCCGCTCTTGGTTTCTACTATATGCACTGGGATATTTTGTCTAAGCACATTCAGTAGAGCTATACAGATAAATAAAAAAGGACGCATTTGCGTCCTTTTTTATTTTAAATCATTGGGTTAGTACATCATTGGCAGTGTCATTAAACCCACAACCACTGCAATCATAACCAGCCCTTGTTTTTGAGAAGATGAAATCATAACACTACCCCTTAATCTTTGATGAACTCGATGAATTTAATATAGCACTGTTTTTGGGGTTTGATCAACATATGCTCGTTAATCTTTTCAAAAACCACACTTAACTTGTCTGGTTTTACATGATTCTGACTAATGAAACTATGTTTTTTGTGCTGTGTTTAAAGTGTTCACATTGTTTTATTTCTATCCTTTTTTGTTTTAAGTGTATGATTTTATAATGTTAAATGGTTTGTGATGTTGGCTTTGTAATTGTTTTTTGTTTCGAGTGGTATGTTGGGTCTTTATTTTGTCTGTATTTCTCAAAAATTGAGAAAATTAAAAAATGTGCTATGAGGTTACATCGTCAAATCGAAAGCATGGAGTGAGATTTTCTTACCTTATGAGAAAATATGGGCTTCAAAAGTGTTTAGTGATTTTATGGTTTATGAAGTCCGCACTTTTATCTGTTATTGAAATTATGGTTTTATTTATCATTGACTTACTTTTCTTGTCTGATGTTTTTTTTACTGAATTAAGGTCGGTTTTCTTAGTTTTTACCCCTAGTCATCAGTGGTTTCTCCTCTCTTAGAGCGCTACTAAGACTATTTTCTATTTTGTGTCTGTTATTTATTCTTGTTGCCTGCATTACATACATCCTGGTGGTTTAATCGTCAGTTTGTGAAATGGCGGCTTACCTGGAGCACTTATCTGTTTTTCAGTTAAATAGTTTTAGAAAGCGTTGGTTATTGTGTCGTGTGATTTGATGGGTTCGGCTGATGAGCAAAGCTTGGCCCCAATGTTTAGTGGCATCATTCAGGCTCATCGGCTTTATTATTACGTAGGCTGAGGGTTACAAAATGTTTCGAATCGCTAGCGAGATCCAACTTTCGTAGATTGTGTCTTTACATCAAAACTGGTCTACCTAGACTAGCGGCGAGTTTAAGTAAAAGGTGTATACTGCATGTGGAGTTGGCTGGCGATAGGGCTATCAGGTGTGTATTCCGTGTTGGGAGCAAAGCAAGCTAACCCGACACAATCCCTCGTGTTTAAAATCTTTACTCTGCTACTTCTTCTTGTGTTGGTGTTAACTCAAGGTGCATCCGCAACATATACCTACTGGATTGCGGGTGGGCTTATTGTGTCTATGGTGGCAGATACGCTGCACTCGTTTAAAACTCGTAAGCTAATCTATTTTACGGCTTATCTGGTTGCCCAGGTATGCTACAGCAAGTCATTTTGGGTGCAGCTTAATGGTGAGATTGTCTGGTGGCTGTTGGCCCTGCTGCTTGCAGCGAGTATCGTGGCGTTCTTTTTGTTGCTACCTCAACTCGACTCTCTGGTATTCCCCGTTGTGATCATGGGGATGATGCTGGTTCAACTTGCTTGGGCAGCCGGTGAAGTTTGGTTACAAGTGCCGAGTTACGCCAATGCTATCGGTTTTAGCGGAACCTTAGTTCTGATCTATTCGGCGCTGGCATACGCGATACACGGTTATCGAAAACCGATGAAACACGCCTATTTGTGGGTGAGTGGCAGTTACTTTTTTGCTCATGCCCTCATTGTTGCCTCAATCATTTACTAATTTAAGTCAAAGCAGCTCTTGAGGATTTCAGTAAACTGAACGCATTGTTCTTAATAACTGGAGTCAATAATGAGTGAAATCCATGCTCACGAGCTGCTAAACCTACTTAGAGAAACACCAATGGATCGCGAAGCCCTCACACAGCACTTTGGTGCTAGCGTTCGCTTTCACACCTGTAAACTGAATGATCTAGACTTAGATGCATTACTAGCATTTTTGCTCAAGCGCGACAAAATTCGTGAGCTTGAAGGTAAGTTTGTGGTCAATATGGCGCGAGTTTGCAATCACTAAACGGCGGCTAAGATCGAGGGTGACTATGGTGTTTTCGCCCTCAGTCATATACTCATGTTGTCAGTTTGCTATACACTGGCCGCCATTTTTTAGGTGAGGCCAGAATATGGACATTCTTTCTGCAGCGACCATGCTGTTTCTAATCATGGACCCCCTCGGTAACTTGCCGATTGTGTTGTCTATTCTCAAACATATCGATCCCAAGCGTCGTCGTAAGGTATTGATTCGTGAACTACTGTTTGCCTTACTGATCTTGATGCTGTTTCTGTTTGCAGGACAAAGCATCTTAAGTTTTTTGCATGTCCAGCCAGAAACGCTCAGCATTTCAGGTGGCATTATTCTCTTCATTATTGCGATTAAGATGATTTTCCCGAGTGCTGGCAGCATCACTGGACTGGCAGCAGGCGAGGAGCCCTTTATTGTTCCGATGGCCATTCCTATGATCGCGGGCCCTTCAGTGATTGCAGCCTTGCTTTTACTGTCTTCGCAACATCCAGAGAAAATGTTGGAAATGTCAGCATCAGTCGTAATTGCGTGGGGCGCAACATTTTTTATACTGATGTTTTATGGCTTCTTTAATCGCTTGTTGGGTGAACGTGGCTTGAAGGCGGTAGAACGCTTAATGGGCTTGTTACTGGTGATGATCTCCACTCAAATGTTCTTAGATGGTGTAAAAAGTTACATTGGGTGACGAACGAAACGCAGAAAAAAGCCGCTCACAAGAGCGGCTTTTTCGTATCTGAGCGATTACATCATGTGTTTACGACGAATATCGAGTAGGGCAAAAATACCAAAAATCAGGATTGAATATTTTTCCCAACTGCTCATTTTTATTTTGTCGCCAAATGCACCAATGAAGATGGCCATTTGTAAACCGTGCATGATGAACAAAAAAGCGGTCATGATGTAAAGCGCAATCGCGGCATTGCCGGGGAAGGGCATAAAAATATTTAGGATTAATACTAACCAAACAAAGGCGATAGCCGCTTTGGCCAGCATAATTAGTGCTTTCATTTAAGTATCCTTTTAAATCGAGGCGTTATGCGGAGGTACGTTCGTACAGACGATAGCTCACTTGGCCTGCTGTTTTTTCTCGATGTAATTGCCAGTTTTCTGGTAAGTCGGCAATATTGAGTTCTTTTTCTGTTTCAATATAAATCATCGCATCTTCCGCGAGCCAGCCATTTTGTTCTAGCAGAGCCACGGTCTCATCCAATAGACCTTTGCGAAACGGTGGGTCAATAAACACCACATGGTGAGCAGAACCCGGTTGCTTCAAAAAACTCAGTGCGTCGGTATTTACCACTTGGATGTTGTTCGCGTTAAGAGAGGCAACATTCTTTTGTAACTGTTGGAAAGCTTGTGGGTTTAGCTCAACCATGGTCACTTGCTCTGCTTGGCGCGAAGCTGACTCAAATCCCAAGCCGCCAGAGCCAGCAAACAAGTCGAGACATTTTGCCTGTGGTACATCTTGAGCTAACCAGTTAAACAGCGTTTCTTTGACGCGATCGGTCGTGGGGCGTAAGCCTTCAGCATCGTGTACAGGAAGTTTTCTGCCTCTCCATAAGCCACTAATAATGCGAACAAAGCCCGTTGTTGGCTTTTTTTGTGATGAGTTTTGCTGGCGACGTCTTACCATAGATTTTTTGACCGCTAATAAAGTGATACTATATCTAATCGCCCAAGCAATGAGCTTGGAGCTTGGATACAGCCCAGAATATTCAAGATGACAGAGTGTAACACTAATAAGATTAGAATTACCTAATCGGAAAGTTTTCAGAACTTTGTCATTAGCCTTTTTTAGACAGATAATAATCTTGTCAAAAAAGAGTCATTAATAGATAAAAGAACAATCTAGGATAGCCCCAGATGACGGAAAAAAAGAAGCGCGGATTACTTTCGTGGCTAGGTTTTGGTGACGAAGAACAAAGCCCAAAACCAAAAACTGAAGAAACAGTAAAAGAAGAAGCAGTGGAAGCGCCTTCTGAAGAGCAGCAAACCGAAGCGGTTGCTGAGCAAGCGGAAGCAACGCCAGAACTTGAAGAAGAAGAGAAACAATCAGAGGCTGCCCCAGCAGAAGCAGAAGCAGAAGCAGAAGCAGAGGAGCCAGAAGTCGTATCGGCCGCGCCTCGTGTTCAAGAACAAGAAAAGCCAACAGAAAGCTTTTTTGCTCGTCTTAAACGCAGCCTAAGCCGAACAAAAGCAAATATTGGTGCTGGCTTCTTCGGTCTGTTCAGCGGTAAGAAAATCGATGAAGACTTATTTGAAGAGCTAGAAGAGCAACTGCTTATTGCTGATGTGGGCATGAATACCACAACAAAAATTATCAACAACCTGACAGAAAAAGCCACACGTGGCGATCTGAAAGACGGCGAAGCCCTTTATGGTTTGTTGAAAGAAGAAATGGCTGAGATTCTTTCTAAAGTCGAACAGCCACTAGAAATCGATAGCAACAAAACGCCTTACGTCATCTTGATGGTGGGTGTAAATGGCGTGGGTAAAACCACGACCATCGGTAAGCTAGCGAAGCAGTTCCAAACTCAAGGCAAAAAAGTGATGCTTGCAGCGGGAGATACTTTCCGTGCCGCAGCGGTTGAGCAGCTACAAGTATGGGGTGAACGTAATAATGTTCCTGTGATTGCTCAACATACTGGCGCAGACAGTGCCTCTGTTATCTATGATGCGATTGAAGCGGCAAAAGCACGTGGTGTGGATGTGGTGATTGCTGATACAGCAGGTCGTCTACAGAACAAAGCGAACCTAATGGAAGAGCTGCGTAAGATTGTACGTGTGATGAAGAAAATTGATGACTCTGCACCACATGAGATCATGCTAACGCTTGACGCAGGTACAGGACAAAATGCCATTAGCCAAGCGAAACTTTTCAGTGATGTTGCCCCTCTAACCGGGATTACTTTGACTAAGCTGGATGGTACAGCCAAGGGCGGCGTAATTTTCGCTATTGCTGATCAGTTCGGTATTCCAATTCGTTACATTGGTGTGGGTGAAGGTATCGAAGACTTGCGTCCATTTGAAACTCAAGAGTTTATTGACGCACTGTTTAGTCGTGAAGAATAAAAAGAGTTAGAGGAAATCAACGGTGATCAAATTTCAGCAAGTAAGCAAAGCTTACCGAGGTGGTCGACAAGCACTGCAAAAAGTCGATTTTCACCTGAGGCGCGGTGAAATGGCGTTTTTAGGTGGACATTCCGGGGCTGGTAAAAGTACCTTGCTGAAATTGATCTGCGCGATAGAGCGACCAACCGATGGCAAAATCCATTTTAATGGCCACGACATCACGCGTATTCCAGGCAAAGACATCCCTTTTTTGCGCCGCAATATTGGGATTGTTTTTCAAGATCATCGCCTATTGATGGATCGCAGTGTGTACGACAATGTCGCTCTGCCAATGCGTATCGAATCGATTTCTGAAAACGAAATCAAACGCCGTGTTTCTGCGGCGTTAGATAAAACGGGCTTACTCGATAAAGCTCGTTGTCTACCTAGTCAACTTTCTGGTGGTGAGCAACAGCGCGTCGGTATTGCCCGTGCTGTGGTTAATCGACCAACGTTGCTGGTGGCTGATGAGCCTACGGGTAACCTTGACCCAGAATTATCCAACCGTGTGTTGCGTCTATTCGAAGAATTTAACCGTGCGGGCGTGACTATCCTACTTGCCACGCACGATGTGGGGTTAGTAAACACTCGCCCACAGTATCGTCATTTTGAATTGAACCAAGGCTTCCTAAGTGAGGTAGAAGACTATGGCAGGTAACAAGCACTCCCAAAAGAAGGGGAAAGGCCGCAGTGCCAAGCGTGCGAATACCGATGGTTTTTTCTCTGTCCACGCAAAACAAGCTAAATCCTCTTTTAGCGCCTTATGGCAACGACCACTAGGCAACATTCTGACTCTAGCGGTCATCTCCATGGCACTTGCCATGCCAGCTTGTTTGTATCTATTGGGGAAAAACGTTGCGGGGGCAGCGGAAGATGTCGCTTCTCCTTCACAAGTTAGTGCTTACTTAGTTGAAGGTATGCCGGATGCGCGAGTGATGGTTCTCAAAGATCAAATTGAAACTTGGCCTTTGGTAAAAGAGGTAGAGTATATTTCACCGCAACAAGGTCTATCTGATTTAAGCCAATATGCAGGGTTCGACCAAGCTATCAGCCTCTTAAGTGGCTATGCGCTACCTGGTGTGTTGGTGATTACGCCAGATTCGGAGCTAAAAAGTGATATTCAGTCATTAGCCAAAGACGTTCGAGAGCAACAAGATGTGACCGACGTGAGACTTGACGAAGACTGGCTAGCGCGTCTTGATGCCATCAAAACTCTCGCGAGTATTATTGTCATTACCCTGACAGTGCTGATGCTCGGTGCGGTATTTTTAATCGTTGGCAATACATTGCGATTTAATGTGCTGGCGAATAAAGAAGAGATTCAAACCATGAAACTGATCGGTGCGACGGACAGTTTCATTCTGCGCCCTTACTTGTACACAGGTATGTGGTTTGGCGTGTTAGGTGCCACTATTGCGTGGTTGGTAACGGCTTTAGTGACCATTGTCATGAATAGTGCGGTGGAAGACCTTGCTGCGTTGTACGATAGCCAGTTCCGCCTGATTGGTCTAAGTTGGGATGAATCTTTGTTACTAATCATCATTGGGAGTCTTTTGGGATGTATTGCGGCGCGCTTTTCTGCGCAACGACATTTAAAAGAAATTGAACCAGTTTAAGTGATGGCGGTCTTATTACTTGGATTTCATTAGCACTAGCTAATTTTGAACCCTTGCTTAGACCAAATGTTTATGGATAATTGCTTCCCCTTCTTGAAACTTGTTCATTTTGAGTTCAAGATATCGAAGCTAAATTGCAATGTAATGCTCCAGATCAGAGATTGATGAGGAATTGAATGACAAAAGAAGCGTATCCGATGGCTCTAGTCACGCAAGATAGCCTTGATAGCTATATTCGCTCAGTAAACAGCTACCCAATGCTGACTGCAGACGAAGAGCGTGAGCTGGCAGAACGATTACACTATAAAGGTGAGATTGAGGCTGCAAAAGGTCTAATTCTTTCGCACCTACGATTCGTTGTTCACGTTGCTCGTGGTTACTCTGGCTACGGTTTGCCAATGGCGGATCTTGTGCAAGAGGGTAACATCGGTCTAATGAAAGCCGTTAAGCGTTTTAACCCAGAAGTAGGGGTTCGCTTGGTTTCTTTTGCTGTCCACTGGATCAAAGCAGAGATCCACGAATACGTGCTACGTAACTGGCGTATCGTGAAAATTGCGACCACTAAAGCGCAACGTAAATTGTTCTTCAACCTGCGTAAGTCGAAAAAGCGCTTGGGTTGGTTTAACAACGGTGAAGTGGAAACCGTTGCGCGCGAGTTAGGTGTTGAGCCTTCTGAAGTTCGCGAGATGGAATCACGCTTAGCGGCGGTGGATTCAACCTTTGATATGCCAACTGATGAAGACGACAGCTCAAACGCTTACACAGCGCCGATGCTATACCTAGAAGACAAATCGTCTGATGTGGCCGACAACATTGAAGCCGCCAACTGGGAAATGCATACCAACAATCGCTTGGGTCATGCATTAGCGAGTTTGGATGAGCGTAGTCAGCGCATCGTGCGTTCTCGTTGGTTAGATGATGAGAAAGCAACATTGCAAGACTTAGCTGATGAGTTCGGTGTTTCTGCCGAGCGTATTCGCCAGCTAGAAAAAAATGCAATGAAGAAACTAAAATTGGCTGTGGGTGAATTTTAATTTCCACTGCTAATTGAAAGTAAGATTTTCATAGAAAGCCGAGATCATGTGATCTCGGCTTTTTTATTGTCGATCGAAAATCGATAGCGTTTGCGATCCGGATTTTATGTGCTACCTGTGTATAACTCTGTGAAGTAATTATTTATCAACTGTTCGAAACCCGGACAAAATAAGGGATTCAAGCACTTTTCCATCTGGGGATAGTTATAGATATACACACAGTTAGATCAGGATCATCACTACATATTGTGGATCAAAAGATCCAAATACACTTTATCAACGCAATTCACAGCTTTATCCACAAATGGTTGGAATGTGTACACTTTTGAAAACCCTGATTATCCATGTGTCTAAGTTTGCCGTTGGATAGGTTACAATAGCGGCAGTATACCCAAGCAGCTTCAAATATGGATTTTATGCTGTACCACGGGTGCTGATTAGTACGTTAGGTTCGAGGTTGCTTGGGTATATTAATAAGACAATGAGAAAGTAAATGGATCAGTTTAAGCATATCGATGTACAAGGTGCGCAAGCGCTGCTCGAGCAGGGTGATGCGAAGCTTGTAGATATCCGTGACCCTCAATCGTTTGCCGTTGCACATGCCGAGTCCGCGTATCACTTAACTAACGATACGATCGTTGCGTTTATGGATGAAGTGGAGTTCGAACAACCTATTCTAGTGATGTGTTACCACGGTATTAGTAGCCAAGGTGCGGCGCAATATTTGGTTAACCAAGGCTTTGAACAGGTGTACAGTGTAGATGGTGGCTTTGAAGCCTGGCATCGAGCAGAACTACCGATAGTGAGAAGTTAATGAAGAGATTGGTAACGTTAAATAATCCACGTATGGCGCAAGCCTTTATTGATTATATGGCCTCTCGCCAAATTGACATCGAAATGATGCCAGAAGGGGATGGGCAATTTGCGCTGTGGCTGACTGATAGCCAGCATGAAATAGAAGCGGAAGCCGAACTTAAGCTGTTCCTTGCTAACCCGTCTGATTCAAAATACAGCGCCGCCTCGTGGGACGTTGCCGATACTCGTAAGAGCACATTTCATTATTCCAGCCCGAGTATCATGAGCATGGTCAAAGCGAAAGCTGGCCCCATGACTTTGCTGATCATGACAGTCTGTATCATCACCTACTTGTTACAAATGTTTGGCTTTGGCAATGGCGTGTTTAAGTTGTTGCACTTCCCGGCTTTTGAGGGGCAACAATGGCAAGTGTGGCGATGGCTAAGTCATGCGTTACTGCACTTTTCAGTAACTCACATCGTGTTTAACTTACTATGGTGGTGGCAGTTGGGTGGCGACATCGAACGTCGTCTCGGTTCCGGTAAGCTATTGCAACTCTTTGTGGTGTCGGCAGCGCTTTCAGGGGCTGGCCAGTTCTATGTTGAAGGGGCTAACTTCGGCGGCTTGTCTGGCGTGGTCTATGCACTGCTTGGTTATTTGTGGATATTGGGTTACCGCTTGCCACATTTAGGCCTTACGCTACCCAAGCCAATTATCGTCTTTATGTTGGTATGGTTAGTTCTTGGTTTTGTGCAGCCATTTATGGCGATTGCAAACACCGCTCACTTAGTTGGGCTACTGTCGGGGATGGCGATTGCGCTGTTTGATTCAGGCAAGATGAAATACCAACAGCAAGCCTAAAGCAGATGAAATGAAAAGACCGCTCAAGGGCGGTCTTTTTTTATGTTCAAAACGGATTTGGGTTTATTGATAAAGGTATTTTGTAAACAACAAATCGGCAATGATGGTTTTACCTGTTTCAGGCAAAAGTGTTTCGTTGAGGGTCGTCACTAAGGTTTTGCGCAGATCTTCTCGGCCAGACAGGGACTTAATCGTATCTTCTGTTTGCTTACCCAGTAATTCAATCACTGCATCGCGAATCAAAGGTTGGTGATGCTCAACAACTGATAAATCTTGTTGACTCATTACCATGATGTCGATGCGCACTTGCACATAACCTAACTTTTTGCCTTTGGTGTAAAAGTTAGTAGTGAGATCAGGCTCTAGGGTAAAGTATGCCAACTTAGGTCCAGCTTCTTCCGTTTCAGCCCAACTTGGTGCGGCGAATAGTATGGTTAACGCAAAAATAATTTGGGCTATATAACGTTTGTACATATTTCTAACTTTTCTTTCTCTGGATCGCGATATTCGAATCGCTTCAGTCTTGATACAATGGGCCGTCTATAACAAATAACGGAACTTACGGTTACATACATTACTATGGACGGTAAGTTGTTGCTTTATTGTACGCATAAAGCCTCCAATTGAATACTAGTATGAATCAGCCAACATCACTCTATCTTGCTTCTTTATTGGAAGTAGAGTGGCAAAACCCCGAAGAATTCGAATTTCCAAATGAATTTGCCAAGCATTGGCTTGAAGAGCAAGGGTCTTTGTCACGTCGTTTAAAACAGCACTGCCAAGCGTTAACGGTAGAATTGCTACAAAATCAGATCGTCACTGCAGCGACATTAAAACAGGACGAAAGCCAGTTATTGTCCGAACAAGATTGCTTACTGAGAGAGGTCATTTTGTGCGGTGACAATAATAACTGGGTTATTGGGCGGACATTGATTCCTCGTTCAACCTTAGTTGATCAGCAGTATGATTTGGCTCAACAAGGGGATATCCCATTAGGATTAACAGTGTTCAGCGCAGATAACGTTGAGCGAGACTCTTTACAAATGGGATGGGTAGCCGTACCAGAAGGACGTTTGTTAGCGCGACGCTCAAGGTTGTGGATGAATCACAAACCGATGCTAGTCGCCGAGTTATTCTTATCTAATTCACCAGTTTACGCTAAGGAGACAGTGTAAATGTCCGCAGAAAAAGCCAAAGCATATTGGCAACTGATGCGCATGGATCGCCCGATTGGTTCACTGTTACTGATGTGGCCAACGATTTGGGCGCTAATTATCTCAGCCCAAGGGATGCCAAGTTGGGATGTATTCATCGTGTTTGTATTGGGGGTATTCCTAATGCGTAGTGCGGGGTGCGTGATTAATGATTTTGCAGATCGCAAAGTCGACGGCCATGTAAAGCGTACTAAGCAACGTCCACTGCCATCAGGGAAAGTGACAGCAAAAGAAGCGATTGGATTATTTTTGGTTTTGGGTATCAGCTCGTTTTTGTTAGTGCTGACCATGAACCCGCTGACGATTCAGCTATCCTTCGCTGGCATTGTGTTGGCGTTCATCTATCCATTTATGAAGCGTTACACTCATATTCCACAGCTATTTTTAGGCTTGGCTTTTAGCTGGGCGATTCCAATGGCGTGGGCTGCACAAACTGGGGAATTACCATTGATTGTTTGGTTTTTGTTCCTCATTAACGCTTTGTGGACCATTGCGTACGACACTCAATATGCGATGGTAGACCGAGATGATGATCTAAAGATTGGCATTAAATCGACGGCAATTCTGTTTGGTCGTCATGACAAGCTTATTATTGGCGTGTTGCAACTGATTACACTCGCGATGTTGGTTTGGTTAGGGCAGTTCTACCAATTGGGACAAAGTTACTACTGGACCCTTTTGATTGCAGCGTCATTGTTTGTTTATCAGCAGCACTTAATTCGTCACCGTGAGCGTGAGTTGTGCTTTAAGGCTTTCCTTAACAACAATTATGTTGGCATGGTGATAGCGATAGGTTTACTGGTCGCATTTTGGTAAGCGAAGAAATAGAAAAAGGCATCCGATTGGATGCCTTTTTTCTTATTGGAAGAAGGTAAAACGGTTACGACCGAAGTTGGTGAATACTCTCTTCGATCGTCAGTTTCACTTCTGGATAAAGCAGAGTGAACAGTAGTCGTGCAAATTGCTGCGTTTTCTTCGTGTCACAGTTACCATCGTTATCAAGGTATTTTTGCTGTTTGAGCGTATTGAACATGGCGGTAAACACACCTTTATCGAAGAATTCTGGCGCATTAATACCGTGTAAACGCCCTAGGCGCTGAGCAATATCTTGGCTCTTCTGCTCTAGGTCCGATTTACCCAGTTCAGGGTAAGCAACAAGCAAGTTCATCGCGATAGAGTAGCGTTGCAGCGTTTCAGTTATCGTACGACCTAGCAGAACCAAAGGCTGGTTGTTCGATTGATTGATTTCCAGCTTATCACCATCAAGACTAATCATTTTCTGCTCGGCAAATTCATGCAGTGTTTTAACGACCAATTCATCTAACTCGTCTTCTTGGTAACTTAAGAACAACTCTTTCTTCAAGAATGGGTAGATTTGCGCGACATTCGCTTGAATCTTGGCTACCGAAAGGTTGCGCTGACGAATGAGCATTTGGGCAATTAATGACGGCAGAGCGAACAAGTGAATGATGTTGTTGCGATAGTAAGTCATCAGGATCGATTGGCTACGGTCCAGCGAAATGATGTCACCCATGCTATCGGTTTCAATCACGAACTTATCAAGCGAAATTGCATGATCGACCAACTCCTCAGCACTTTCGGTAGGGATAGTGGAGGTGCTTGAGTACGGATTATTTTTGAGTAGCTTTAAGTAACACTCGATCTGATTGATCAGCGAGTCACGAGAAAGTGCACGTTGACGAGAAGCAAGCAGTGCGGTTGCACACAAGGTCAACGCGTTTGCTGCCGCCGCATCATTGATGTGCGTCATCATCTTATTAGCGAGGTCGTTCACCACAGGATTCATCCATTGTGGTTTGTTACCACCCATGCTGTCGATGTCTTTCGTCCACTCAGGAGCATGCTCGTTCAAGTATTGGTTGAGCTGAATTGGCTCACCGAAGTTCACATAGCCCAAACCAAAGTTACGCAGTTTACGCAGAGTACGCAGTACAAGCCCTGCGTTTTCTTTCTCTTTGCGTTTGCCACGCAGCTCTTTCGCGTAAGTGCCCACTTCCATTACGTGCTCGTAGCCGATGTAGACCGGCACTAGCGTTACTGGGCGGTTTAAACCACGTAGCATTGCTTGGATAGTCATAGCCAGCATACCCGTTTTCGCTTGCAGTAAGCGACCTGTACGTGAACGACCACCCTCACTGAAGTACTCGACTGAATAGCCTTTGGCAAACAGCTCAGCTAGATACTCACGGAAAATGGTTGAGTACAGTTTGTTGCCTTTAAAACTACGACGAATAAAGAACGCCCCACCACGACGGAAAAGCGGACCGGCCGGGAAGAAGTTCAAGTTAATGCCTGCCGCAATGTGCGGAGGCACCATGCCTTCATGGTATAAAACATAAGACAACAGCAGGTAGTCCATGTGACTACGGTGACACGGAACGTACACAATTTCGTGGCCGTCTTGCGCTAAACGACGCACAGTCGAGGCGTTATTGATGTGCAAACCTTGGTATAGTCTTGTCCATAACCAACTCAGGATGCGGTCGCCGTTTTTCACCAGACTATAGGAGAAGTCGGCAGCGATTTCATCCATGATGTCGTGGGCTTCTTTACGTGCCTTATCAATCGAGATGTTTTTGCTCTTGGCTTCGTCAGCAATCGCCAGTTCAATAGCTGGAGATTTTAGTAAACGAGCAAACAACACTTGGCGTTGTGGCAGGTTTGGGCCTGAAGCAGCCAGTTTCTGGCGTGAGAAGTGGATACGCGCCACGCGAGCCAGTTTGTGCGCAATTGCGCTGTCGGTACCGTGAGAGTCTGCCATATAACGCAGAGATACCACGGGACTAAAGCGAACTAAGCAGTCGCGTCCCGCCGCCATTACTGCTTTGGCTTTTTGCGGACCATTCATCGGTTGAAGGTAAGGCTTTTGGTTCTCTTCTTTACCTGGCTTACGACCCCAAAGCACGGTTGCAGGGATCATTTGAACATCCAACTCACTATCCAGCTTGTGCAGTTCCAGTAAGTCAGTGAACAGAGAAACAGAATCGGTTGGGACATCATTATCGTTGTTCATCACAGTTGGACGCGCAGCGATAAAGACGAAACGGTTCAGCGTTTTGCCATTGATTTCCAGCGGGCTGAGCGGGTCGGGTAGACCAAGGCTCATGGCTTGTTTTTGCAGTGTCAGCAAATCCACGTTCGAGCGGAACGGCAGGGCATATACAATCGGTTTAGTTAGGTCGATGTTCAGATCTTCAATCGGGTTCGACGGGATTGTGGTGCCCTTTACCAGTACCGATAAAGGTAGTTTTAGTAATGAACGTGAAAATGATTGTCCAGAAGACATAAAGTTCACAGCCTCAATAGGTATTCAAACAGGCCTAACCTTATTTCAGTTTCCGCTTTGCATGTCTTCTCTATAAAAAGAGATGAGTACGGCAATAGAAATAAGCCTAGGCGATAAAATTTAAGCGCTGCAAGGATACCAGAAACTGGTCAAACCTTTTAATTTTATTGGCTGTAAATTAGTCGAACCCCTAAGTTATTGCTTTGACTTGATTAACTGAAAAGTCGGTGTTTTAAACGAATAAAGAATGAACTTAATCGGTAAGCTGAAAGCTCTCCACAAATAAATTAAAAAACAACCAATTGGGTTTTCATTTGAGCATTTACTGGATATACTCACAGTTAACTGTATAAAAAGACAGGTGAGACATGAAGCCGTTAACGCCACGCCAACAACAAGTCTTCGATTTGATTAAAAGTAAAATCGATGACACCGGAATGCCACCAACTCGTGCAGAGATTGCGCGTGAGCTTGGCTTCCGCTCTGCGAATGCCGCAGAGGAACACCTAAAAGCGCTTGCTCGTAAGCAAGCAATTGAAATTATTCCAGGCGCTTCTCGTGGGATTCGTATCCTGCTTGAAGACGCAGCCAATGATGAGCAGGGTTTGCCATTGATTGGTCAAGTTGCAGCGGGTGAGCCAATTCTGGCTCAAGAGCACGTAGAGGCGCACTACCAAGTCGATCCTGCGATGTTCAAACCGCAAGCGGATTTCTTACTTCGTGTAAATGGCGAGAGTATGAAAGACATCGGGATTATGGATGGCGATTTGCTCGCGGTGCATAAAACCCAAGATGTGAGAGACGGTCAAGTTGTCGTTGCGCGTGTTGATGAT
Organism: Vibrio sp. 1069; assembly: GCF_033340555.1. Taxonomy (NCBI): domain Bacteria; kingdom Pseudomonadati; phylum Pseudomonadota; class Gammaproteobacteria; order Vibrionales; family Vibrionaceae; genus Vibrio; species Vibrio sp. 1069. The sequence goes on along the minus strand of NZ_JAWOWP010000022.1, from coordinate 11,266 downwards.
GATGTGACTGTGAAGCGTTTGGAGCGCAAAGGTTCAACCATATTACTGCATGCTGAGAATGAAGAGTTTGCCCCAATCCAAGTGGACTTAACGTCTCAGCACCTTACGATTGAAGGCTTAGCCGTTGGTATTATTCGCAATACCGATTGGATGTAAGTGTGTTTAAGCAGCCCAGTTCATCTGGGCTGTTTTGTCTTTTCTCTTTTTCTACTTCCTCCAAAAGCTTGCTCATCATCTTGACCTTGTTTGTTTTGACCAATTTATAAGCTTGATAATGTAATTGATATTCATTATCATCTTTATTAATGTCTATGTTTTCTCTCTGGCGCAGGAAATGCCCATGTCTCAGTCTAAACATCAAGTTCCTAACCATTTATTAAAGCCACTGTTATTGCGTAGCCGTGAAAGCATGGTCGACAATGGCTTGGTGTACGATCCGATAGCTGCTAAAGCGTGTTTGAGCTGTAAGATGGCGCCGGATTGTTTGAGTGGTGATATTGCGCAGAAGCAATTGCTGCACGTGACGCTGACTCAGCTTTGTGACCAGCAGGTTAGTCACTTCTTACAGCAGTATCCCGATGCTTGGATAATCAATGTCGGAGCGGGGTTGGATACCCGCTTTTATCGTTTGGATAATGGACGCTGCCATTGGATAGAGCTGGATGTGACGGAAAATTTGGTATGGCGTCAGCGTTTGTTCCACAAAAATGAACGTTATGAACATCGCTGTGGCAGTGTGGATGAAATGTCGTGGCTAGAGACGTTAGTCATTCCAGAGCAAGCACCGGTACTCATTTTATGTGAAATGGCACTGCTCGATTGCACAGAGCGTCAAGTCGCGAAATTTATTCAAACCTTAGGTCGACATTTTGTTTCTGCTGAACTGTGTATGGTGCTGGCAGGAGATTTAACGGAAACCAAGTGGGGACAAAAGCTTGGCTCTGATCGTTATGCTCATGGCTTTGAAGCGCCTGCAGCACAGATATTGCAATGGTTACCATGGGCACAGTGGGTGAAAGCTTTCTCGCCATTCGATAGATTCTGTTCTCGTTGGAAAGCTTGGCAGCGTTGGCTTAATAAGATTCCAATGTTGAAGCATCGCCTCACGCCAGTACTCGTTCATATCAAGTGGTAATTGGCTAGTCGTTAAGCGCTCAGGTACACTCGTCGATCTTACTGATGAGGTGCCTGTGACAAATTCAATCTTCTCTCCTTTATCTAACCCAAAAGTTCATCGCCAAGTCTTAGCTTTAGCTATACCTATGGTGCTGTCGAATATTACTGTTCCATTGCTCGGTTTGGTCGATGCTGCGGTGATTGGTCATCTAGACCACGCTTGGTATTTGGGTGGTGTTGCGTTGGGCAGCACCATGATCAGCGTGACGTTTTGGCTGCTTGGTTTTTTGCGTATGTCGACTACTGGGTTGGCGGCGCAGTCCTATGGCGGTGAAGACCGAAAGCAACTTGCCTTGGTGTTTATGCAAGGCTCACTTATGGCGCTGCTGTTTGCGTTAGTCTTCCTTATTGCCCATACCCCGATAGCTGATTTGATCTTTGGTTGGAGTGACGCCAGCGCAGAGGTAAAACACTACGGTATGCAATATTTCTCTATCCGTGTGTGGAGTGCCCCCGCTGCGCTAATGAACTTTGTGTTGTTGGGGTGGCTGCTCGGAACGCAAAATTCCAAAGCACCAATGTGGATGGTGATCATCACCAACGTGACTAATATTGCCCTCGATTTGTTGTTTGTGATTGGTTTGGGGTGGAAAGTAGAAGGCGCTGCGCTGGCATCGGTGATTGCTGACTACTCTGGCATGGGTTTTGGTCTCATGTGTGTCTGGAAAACCTGGCGAGAGAGGCAATTACCATCACCTCAAAAGTTGCTAGCCAGCACTCAACACGGTTTAGGGCGATTCGTGAAATTGAATCGCGATATTTTCTTACGCTCTTTGTGTCTGCAAGCGGCTTTTAGCTTTATGACGTTCCAAGGCGCGAGCTTGGGTGATGAGGTTGTCGCTGCAAATGCGGTTCTGATGAGCTTCCTGATGATTATCTCGTATGGCATGGATGGCTTTGCTTATGCGATGGAGGCCATGGTCGGGAAGGCGATTGGTGCCAAAGATAGGCAACAATTGAGTGCATCGCTTGTCGGCACTTTCTTTTGGAGTTTGGTTATTTGCTTAGGACTGACCGCGCTCTTTGGTTTGGCGGGATCGGAGTTGATCGCCATGATCACTTCAATTGAGACGGTCCAACAGCAAGCAGCGGTGTATCTACCTTGGCTGGTGGTGATGCCACTTGCGTCGATGTGGTGCTTTCTATTGGATGGCATTTTTGTCGGTGCAACCAAAGGCAAAGACATGCGCAATAGTATGTTTGTCGCGACCAGCAGTTTCTTTGTTGTCTTTTACTTGTTCGCCGAGTGGGAAAATCACGCGCTGTGGTTTGCAATGACGAGCTTTATGTTGATGCGGGGTATTGGTTTAGGGGTTATCTTTCTCTACCAATGGCACAAGGATACCTTCCTCGCACAATGTTGATATAAAAACAGCAGGTCCAAGCCTGCTGTTTTTCTGTCTGCTATCAAGAAGCATAGATTAGAACAAGCGGTTCAAACCATTCAACGCAGCGACACGATACGCTTCGGCCATTGTTGGATAGTTGAAGGTGGTATTGACGAAATACTCGATGGTATTCGCTGAGCCTTTTTGCTCCATAATGGCTTGACCGATGTGGATAATTTCCGCGGCACGTTCGCCAAAACAGTGAATCCCTAAAATTTCTTTGGTTTCACGATGGAACAATATCTTCAAGCTACCGATGTCTTTCCCTGCGATCTGTGCACGAGCTAGATGCTTGAACGAAGAGCGTCCTACTTCATACGGTACTTTCGCAGCTGTTAGCTCTTGCTCGGTTTTACCCACAGAGCTAATCTCTGGGATGGTGTAGATACCCGTTGGAATATCATCAATCAGATAGTTTTCTGCCTGACCTTTCGTAATGGCTTGTGCGACAAATCGCCCTTGGTCATAAGCGGCGCTTGCAAGGCTAGGGTAACCGATGACATCGCCTACAGCGTAAATGTGCTCAATATCGGTTTGGTAGTTACGGTTTACTTTTAGTTGTCCGCGAGAGTCCGCTTCCAGACCCACAGCACCCAAATTCAACTTATCGGTGTTACCTGTTCGACCATTCGCATACAACAAGCAGTCCGCCTTCATCTTCTTGCCAGATTGTAGGTGAATAATCACGCCATCTTCTGTGCCTTCGATTTTTTCATAGGTCTCATCATTACGAATTACTACACCGCTGTTCCAGAAGTGGTAAGACAGCGCATCTGACACTTCGTTATCCAAAAACTCCAACAAGCGGTCGCGGGTATTGATAAGGTCGGTTTTCACTCCAAGGCCGCGGAAGATAGAAGCGTATTCACAACCGATAACGCCCGCACCGTAAATGATGATATGGCGAGGGTCGTGTTTCAGGCTCAAAATGGAATCACTGTCGTAGATGCGCTCATGCAAGAAATCTACGTCGTTAGGCTGATACGGGCGAGAACCCGTCGCGATGACAAACTTATCCGCAGAATAGATTTCTTCTGTACCGTCGCTTTGCATCACTGCAATTGAGTAGTTATCGATAAATCGCGCGGTTCCGAACAAAAGTGTGCATGAGTTACGGTCATAAAAGCCCTGACGAAGTCGAGTTTGCTTATCAATGACCGATTTAGCATGACCTAAAATGTCAGAAAATGTTGCATGAACGCTGGTGTTGTTTCGACAAAATAGCGGGTTGCTATTAAATTCGATGATGCGGCTAACGGCATGACGCAGTGCTTTTGATGGAATGGTACCCCAGTGAGTACAACCGCCGCCGACACTGCTTTCTTTCTCGACAATGGCAACATTCAGTCCCGCTTTGGTTAATCCCATTGCAGCCCCTTCTCCGCCAGGGCCACTACCGATTACGATCACGTCATAGTGATTAACATGCGCCATGATGCCTTCCTTGTTATATTTGCTTAACATTGCTTTAGCGCGATTTTAACTCATTTACTCTATTGGTACACGTAATGCCTGTTAGAGAGTGGAAGTGATCACGCAGAATCGACCAAAAGGGTGATTTGGTATGTTGTATGTCTATAAATTGCATCGAGAACATTGCAATTAGATGCATGCCAATAGTAACGTTCTCGGCGCTCAGAGCGAGCGAAGCAACATATCTTTCTCCGTAGGAGCAAATTGCGTTATATTGAGGCTCTTGTACCCTACAGAAAAAGAGCAAGTTAAGAATGAAATCGATGGGAATCCGCGCACAGCAAAAAGAGAAGACACGTCGATCATTGATCGATGCGGCATTTAGTCAGTTAAGTGCGGATCGCAGCTTTTCCAGCCTTAGCTTGCGAGAAGTCGCCCGAGAGGCAGGGATTGCACCGACTTCTTTTTACCGTCACTTCAAAGATATGGATGAGCTAGGCTTAACCATGGTCGATGAAGGCGGTTTGCTACTACGTCAACTGATGCGTCAGGCGCGTCAACGTATTGTGAAAGAAGGTAGCGTAATTCGTACCTCGGTCGAAACCTTTATGGAATTCATTGAAAGTAGTCCGAACGTTTTTCGTTTGTTGTTGCGTGAGCGCTCCGGCACTTCTGCTGAATTTCGTACCGCTGTTGCTCGAGAAATCCAGCATTTTGCGGCAGAATTAACCGAGTATTTAATGAGCACCGGCGTGACCAGAGAAGAGGCGTATACTCAAGCAGAAGCGTCTGTGACTTTGGTTTTCAGTTCGGGGGCTGAAGCTTTAGATTTAGATCGACGTGAGCGCGATGAACTCGCCGAGCGATTGATCATGCAATTGCGAATGATAGCCAAAGGGGCCTATTGGTATCGCAAAGAACGTGAACGTAACCGATTAAAAGGCGGGATAGAATAATGTCGAATGGAAATAAATCTGAAAAGAAAACGCTGATTTTGGCACTGGTTGCAGGTATGTGTGGTGATGCTTTGTTGTCATGGTTGACCATGAGTGAAGTGTCTTTTTCAATCTTCCCATTGATTGCACTCGTACTGGCTGTACAAGCTCTTTACCAAGAGTACCTAAATAATCCGGTATCAGAAGATATCCCATTAGTTGGCTTGGCGTGCTTCTTCGTAGGTGCGTTTGGTCACTCTGCGTTTATTAAAGCGCAATACCCAGAAGCAGGCTCAAACTTCTTTGCGATCATGGTTTCAATGATCTTACTCGCATGGATTGGTAAGAAGCTAGGTTTTGTCAGTAAGAAGACTTCTGCGGAATAAGCAAACGAATCAAATAAAAAAAGCGAGCCATTGAGCTCGCTTTTTTTGTATTTGACGCCGTGGGTTACATTTTGCGTTCCAATAGCACGCCCGCTTCCATATGGTGGGTATAAGGGAATTGGTCAAACAGAGCAAAACGCGTCACGTTGTGTGTTTCGCATAGAATGTCCAAGTTCTCTTTTAGAGTTTCAGGGTTACAAGAGATGTACATGATGCGCTCGTAACCTTGCACCATTTTACAAGTATCGACATCCATCCCAGCACGTGGTGGATCGACAAAAATCGTGTTGCAGTTGTAGCTCTTCAGATCCACACCTGCATCTTGTAGACGACGGAATTCACGCTTACCTTCGATCGCTTGAGTAAATTCCTCTGCTGATAGACGTAAGATTTGTACGTTATCAATCTTATTGGCAGCGATGTTGTACTGTGCAGATACCACAGATGGCTTCGCTAGCTCAGTTGCCAGTACGCGGTCGAAATTCTGTGCCAACGCCAGCGAGAAGTTACCGTTACCACAGTAAAGTTCTAGTAGGTCACCAGTGCTTTCTTGGGTACAGTCGACAGCCCATTCCAACATCTTCTCTGCGACTTTGCCGTTCGGCTGAGTGAAGCTGTTCTCTACTTGTTGGTAGATGTAGCTTTGACCATTTACATCGAGCTTCTCGATCACGTAGTCGCGGTCTAGGACAATCTTCATCTTACGAGCACGACCAATGATGTTTAGATTGAAGCCTTCATCATTTAAACGCTGTTTAAGGGCTTTCGCGTTTTCAATCCACTCTTCATCAAGTTGGCGATGGTAAAGGAGTGAAACCAGAATCTCACCACTTAGTGTCGATAGGAAATCCACCTGGAACAGTTTACGACGTAGTGAGTCGTTGTCTTTCATCGCTTCAACCAATAGCGGCATCAGGTCGTTGATCAGACGGCTTGCAGCAGGAAATTGGTCAACACGGTATTTCTCACGAGTTTCTTGGTTGAACATGATGTAGTAAAGATCTTCGCCTTCATGCCAAACACGGAACTCAGCACGCATGCGGTAGTGCTGCTCTGGTGATTCAAACACTTCCAGTTCTGGCATGTTGTATGGCGCGAACATATCCGTGAGACGTTCGACTTTTTCTGCCAGTTGTTCTTGGTAGCGTTGTGGGTTTACATCAAGAGTAGCCATGATCTTACCTTTTATGGTGCATTCAATTTAAGAGCGCAGATTTTATTCAATCTCAATAGGATGTCCAGTTTTGTACTGGAATTGATTTAAAGATAGTGCGTACAGGCAGAGTAGAAAGCAAAATCAATCAAAACGTTACAACTTCTAAGGGCAATATTGGCTGGACAAATAATCAATAGCTGAATAATATTTGCCTCAAGTTGGTGCTATCTAGCAATCTAGATGGCTGAAATGGGAATCTGGTGTAAATCCAGAACTGACGCGCAGCGGTAAAAGAGAACGAACGCTCATCAGACACTGCATTAGTTTATGTGGGAAGTCGAGCAAGTAGGCGGTACACCCGTGCTCTTGAGTCCGAATACCTGCCAACAACTGAGCCACAGCACTGGACTGTCATGACGACAGGGCTCGGAAGGAATTACGCGATTTAGGACAATACAATGAGAAAATCCGCACTGGCGATCACTTTGGCATCGCTGCTTTCACCTGTCTCTTATCTACAGGCCCAGGAAACCTCCACTGACGAAACCATCGTTGTTACGGCAAACCGTTTTGAGCAAGCCGAAAGCCGTACGTTGGCAGATGTCGAAGTAGTTACTCGACAAGACATCGATCGCATTCAAGCGAAAACCCTACCAGATGTATTGCGTCGCCTTACCGGAATTCAAGTTTCACAAAATGGTGGTCGTGGTCAGTTAGCGTCTTTATTTGTTCGTGGAACCAGTTCCGACCAAGTTTTAGTACTGGTTGATGGCGTACGTTTTGCACGAGCAGCGAAGGGCGCTGTGGACTTTAACCAAATCCCACTTACTTACGTTCAACGTATTGAGTACGTGCGTGGTGCGCGTGCGTCACTTTACGGCTCAGAAGCGATTGGTGGCGTGATCAATATCATCACCATTGCGCGTGCTGACGAAGAAGGAACGAAGTTAAGTGCGGGTTTAGGTAGTTTAGATTATCAAGAATTGAGTATGGCATCTGGTATTAAAGTCACAGAGAGCGGCCAGCTAAATATCGCGCTTGGTAGTGAAAGTGATGATGGTTATAACGTTCGTCCTGTACCGGGAGTTAATGACGGTGATCGCCATGGCTTTGATACAAAGAATGGTCTGCTAGGTTACGTGCATAACTTCAATGACCAGTGGTCTGCATTTGGTAACCTACGTGCTTACGAAAATGTTTATCAATATGACAGCAGCTACGGTAGTCGCGGTTACTACGAAGCAGAAAAAGACGATCTTTCTGTCACTCTGGGCGGTAAGTATCAGTCTGATAATGTGATGTCAGAACTACAAGTAACAGCACAGAAACAGAAGTCTTGGAACTATGAGCAAGCAAAAGGCAAACACTCAGGTACTGAAGATGAACTTGAGCAGCAAAATGTCCAGTGGACCAACAGTTACTTGCTAAACAACAATACGACGTTGGCTGGTGGTATTGATTGGCGCAACGAGTCTTATAAAGACAAGAGTGCGAATAAAACGTTTGATCGTACCAATGGCGCTCTGTTTGGTATGGCAACCACTAGTATTGATAAAGCAATGCTCGAGGGCAGTGCTCGCCTTGATGATAATGAAGAATACGGTAGTGAGTTCACTTACAGTTTAGCGGCTGGTTACCAGTTTGTACCAGAGTTTGGGGTTAAAGCCTCTTTTGGTACTGCGTTTAAGGCTCCAAACCTATATCAGCAGTATGACCCGACATACGGTGAGAAAGATCTGAAGCCGGAAGAGTCAGATGCTTGGGAGCTAGCATTCAGCGGTGATGTCCAAGGCGTTTTTTGGTCCGTCACGGGTTATGACTATAAAATCACGAATCTTATCGATTACCATCCAACCACGTACAAATATTTGAATGTCGATGGTGAAACACATATCCAAGGTGTGGAGCTTGTTGCTGAGTTTGATACAGGGATTGTGCAGCACCAGTTGAGTGCAGATTACAAAGATGCTGAAGACGATAAAGGGCATCAGTTGCAGCGCCGCGCTAAAGAAATGTATAAGTGGAATGCTTTAGTGAGCTTCGATAAAGTGGACTGGTCGGTTAGCTATCAGTACGTCGGTAAGCGTCCAGATGTGGATTACAGCACTTGGCCTTCACAAGATATCACGCTTTCTTCTTACTCGTTGGTTGATACGGCAGTGACTTACTATCCGAATGAGTCGACCTCTATTAGCGCTCGTATCGATAATCTACTTGATGAAGAGTATGAGATGGCAAAAGGTTACCCCGCTGCAGAGCGAGCGTACTATATCAACGTTGGCTACGAATTCTAATCGTGAATGAGCACAAACCGCCTTCGGGCGGTTTTTAATATTTTGTGGTGGAAAATCGAATGAAGAAACCCAAGCGAGTGGTGATCAGTTGGTCCAGTGGTAAAGATTCGACATTAACGCTTGAGCGCCTTAACGAGAATCCAAATTATCAAGTTGTCGGTTTGTACACGACTTACGTAGGGAAAGAAGTCCCTTTCCAAGCAACTCCGCTTGAAGTCGTACAAATGCAAGCAGACTTACTTGCGCTTCCGCTCATTACTATCGAGCTACCTGAAATCTTTCCAAGTAACGACATTTATCAATCGACCATCGTTAATGCATTACAAAGTAGTGGTCTGAACATAGAAGCTGTCGCATTTGGTGATATGTTTTGTAATGGCATTGCCGATTACCGACGCAGCTATATTGAACCTGTTGGCTGGGAATGCGTCTTTCCTCTATTAGGGGAGAGCAGCGAAAAACTAGCGATGGAAATCATAGAGCGTGGTATTCAAACTATGTTAATCACCATCGACGGAAGAGTTCTCCCTCCAGAATGGTGTGGTCGCTGGTATGACAAAGCCCTAATAGAGTCATTACCAAGTCAAATTGATCCCTGTGGGGAAAATGGTGAATTTCACACATTGGTCACGTCTTCGCCATCTTTTCAAGGACATATCGAGTTGACGAAGCGAGATGTAGAATCTGGAGATAGATTCAGCCATCAAAGATACCATGCTAAAGCATTGCCAAAACAAATCTACGCAGTATGATCGCAACGTTTCTGTTCTTTAGGTAAGACTCGTGCGAGTAGCAAGTAAGAAAAAAGTCCTAGTTTTTGACTCTGGTGTTGGTGGTCTTTCTGTATTCCAAGAGATACATCGCCTATTGCCCCAGCTAGACTACTTATACTTATTCGATAATCAGGCTTACCCTTATGGTGAACTCGATCAGGCTGTACTCGTTTCACGAGTTAACCAACTTGTCTCTTCTTTAGTCGAAGAACACCAAGTCGACATTGTCGTCATTGCTTGCAACACGGCGAGCACCATAGTGCTTCCTTCCTTACGCGAAAATTTATCGATTCCCGTTGTTGGTGTTGTCCCTGCGATTAAACCCGCATCGCTTTTAGCATCAAAAGGGGTAGGGCTGATCGCCACTCCGGCGACAGTAACACGCCAATATACTCACGAGTTAATACGAGACTTTGCGCAAGGCAAACCAGTTGAGCTGTTGGGATCAACTCGCTTGGTGGATATGGCCGAAGAGAAGTTGCGAGGCAACAGCGTTTCTCTAGACGAACTGACAAAAATCCTGCTTCCGCTTCGCGATAAAGTAGACGTTGCGGTGCTCGGTTGTACTCACTTCCCTTTAATCAAAGAGGAAATTCATCAAGCTTTGGGTGGGGACGTTACTTTAATTGATTCGGGTGCAGCCATTGCACGTCGAGTAAAAGCATTACTATTAAGTGATGAAATTGAGGATACGGAAGAGGGAAGTAAGTCGATTTATGCCAGTGCAACTCCTTGGCAGGAAGATGCACTGAACATTTGTTTAAAGAAGCTAGGTTTTAATCCTGTTCTGGTTTACCACCATCCGGGTGTTTAGGATCGTTCGCAATTCTAACTTTTAGCGTTCTTTCCATATATTCCTTTTCATTAAGTTTAGCGATAGCTGGCTTGGCATCTGCCGCAGCCATCACGACAAAACCAAACCCTCTTCTTTTTCCAGTGCGCTTATCTTTCATTAAGCGTACTGCATAGACCTGTCCATATTCAGCAAACAAATCGCGAACGTGACTCTCATTGGCCTTATAAGGAAGGTTGCCGACATACAGAGTTTTAGTCGATGGATCCGAGTCCGTTGATTGAATAGAAGGTGTCTGGCTAGAAAATGAAAATAAAAAAGCAGTAGCGATAACACCAATGAGAAAACTCAAGGCTGGTGGGATGGTGACTTGAGAGAAGACGATTCCCCCAACGACGGCCAGCCCAACACATAAAATCAGATTTTTTTTAGACGTCATTTTAATTACTACACATAGTGATAAAGAGATCGATTGTCCATTAACAGAATAGACACATGAATCTTACGTATATGGTTGGTGTTTTTCCAACCAATTGCTGTGATATGTCTCAAATGTGACGAAGAAATATGCAAATATCACGCTTTTGGCTAACTAATGACCTGTTGAAAGTTTTTTTGCAAAAAACGCTTGTACTAATTTCTCAACTCCCTATACTGCGCATCCACCGACACGGAGTGAGACGAAAGTCACACAGCGAGTCGGAATTGAGAGAAAAGAAATTTGAAAAAAATGCTTGACTCTCTCACGGTGTGAAGTAAGATACGCACCCCTAACGGCGAGCAACTAAGTTGCTGAAAATGTTAGAAAAGCTCTTTAAAAACAAGAACCTATCAATCTGTGTGGGCACTCGTTGATGATAATCCAATTCGATACCTCGGTATCAAATTAGGTTTCAATGAAACGAAGTGACCATTGAATCGAAAGATTCAGCACAGTCAATTCAAACATTAC
>NZ_JAWOWP010000021.1:0-55257 GCF_033340555.1 Vibrio sp. 1069 | reverse complement strand
GTCGAGATCGTCAGCATGGACATGTGGAACCCCTACCGGGCAGCGGTCAAGGCTGTGCTGCCCCAGGCCCGTATCGTCGTCGATAAGTTCCATGTGGTGCGTATGGCCAACGATGCGCTGGAGAAGGTACGCAAGGGCCTCAGGAAGGAGCTGAAACCTTCCCAGAGCCGAACCCTCAAGGGAGACCGGAAAATCCTGCTGAAACGCGCTCACGAAGTCTCAGACCGGGAACGCTTCATCATGGAGACCTGGACAGGCGCATTCCCGCAACTGCTGGCCGCCTACGAGCACAAGGAACGCTTTTACGGCATCTGGGACGCCACCACACGACCCCAGGCAGAAACCGCCCTGGACGACTGGATAGCCACCATTCCGAAGGGCCAGAAGGAAGTCTGGAGCGATCTGGTCAGGGCTGTGGGTAACTGGCGCGAAGAGATCATGACCTACTTCGAGACGGACATGCCCGTCACCAATGCTTACACGGAGTCCATCAACCGACTGGCCAAGGACAAGAACCGTGAAGGGCGAGGTTACTCCTTCGAGGTGATGCGGGCACGAATGCTCTACACTACGAAGCACAAGAAGAAGGCTCCGACTGCGAAGGTCTCTCCGTTCTACAAGAAAACCATCGGTTACGGACTGCCGGACTTCGCAGAGGAACTCAACTACGGGGTCGATCTATCAACCATCTGAGGGTGGTATCAGGTTGGTGGGGTGAAGGTGCCCCATCAACCATTAAATCCGTATACCCTTTCTTTATAGCGTTATTCGCTATACCTGCAATTGCAGAACACCCCACATCGTTCAGTCAGGCAAAACGATTTGCCCGAGAAATTTACCAAGACAACCAGAGTACGTTTTACTGTGGATGTAGCTATAGCAATGATGGTGCGATTGATGCTGCATCTTGCGGATATGAACCAAGAAAGCAACCGAAACGAGGTGAACGCTTAGAGTGGGAACATGTAGTCTCAGCTTGGGAAATTGGCCATCAACGCCAATGCTGGCAAAATGGTGGTCGTCGGAACTGCGAAAAGAATGATCCTGAGTTTTCTAAAATGGTTTCGGATCTCCATAACCTCGTACCATCTGTAGGAGAGCTCAATGGGGATAGGTCAAATTTTCGATTTGGCATGATTCCGAATGAACCAAGATCCTATGGTCAATGTGATTTCGAAGTTGATTTCAAAGACCGTCGAGCAGAACCACCAGCTAACCGTCAGGGTGATATTGCTAGAATTTATTTCTACATGCGAGATCAATACGGCCTAAGACTCAGTAGGCAACAAACTCAGCTATTTGAAGCTTGGTCAAGAATGGACCCTGTTGACGAATGGGAAAAAGTGCGTGATTTTAAGATTAAAACTATTCAAGGTAACTCTAACTGCCATGTGTCAAATAGCTGTTAATTGAAACTAGCTGAGACAAACTTGTTGGACAAGGTTCTTTTAGCGAAAATCAGATTAACATTACTAAAATTAATCTGATAGTCGGCAACTGCCAAAGTGGACGTTCGGATCTGACTCGCTTTTGAACCATCATCAGCTTTGTCGAATTAAGTCGAATTTTCAATCAATCGTAATTCCCCCAAATTTCTCTCGTATAGCGTCGTTAATATCTATGCATTTAATAAATTGTCAGAAAGGAACCCTAAGTCACTTTGGAAAGTACCCGTTTATCGAAATTAGCGTAATAGCCTATTGATTCGCACACCACTAATAGTTCACGCCACTCATCGCTTTGGAAAAAATGCGCCATAGAAAGTTAATCTTATTCGTATTGTTAAGCATCTATTTGGCGCTAATTTGGCTGGTAAATTAATCTCTGTTTTGCCATTCTTCAACGATTGGCTGCCAGTTTACTTCACGAGGCTCACCTGTGGAGTTAGACCATACGTCCCAAAAGTCAGGATCATCAGACTGAGGCCTTTGCTCTTCACTAAGTTCTTTCATTCGAACTAACACCGGTAGTTCTGAAGCCCATCCGAGTAAAATTGCATGTCGAGATGGTAGCGATGGTAGCTCTCTTAATAGCCCCCTCATGTTATCGGGAACAAGCCTATGAACTTGTTCTTGGTCTCTATCATTGCTAATTCTGTGCAGTAAAAAAGTATTACATTGAGAAAGAACAGTAGGAGATAACTCAGAAGGTCGTTGGGATGATACTACTAGTCCCAAACCAAATTTACGCCCTTCGCGAGCGATTTTTTCAAATACTTTGCAGCACACATCAGAAACTGATTGACTCTCACTTTCTTCTTTGTATCGTTTGATAAATGTATGAGCTTCCTCTGCAACCATTACTGTTGGTAATGGTTTTCCATTCATCTTCCGATATCGTTGAAGAGCTTCAAAAGTCACTCTAGAGATTACTGCTGTTACAAGATGGATAATTTCATTGGGAACTAGTGATAGGTCGATAACAGTGATAGCACCATGAGTATCCTTCCCAAGAAAAGTATCTAGCCAATCAGTTAAACTTATTGGTTCCTCAGAATCTTTAGTAACTGCACTAATTCGGGTGTCACCTAGCATTGTGCGAATTCGAGTCAAAAGAAATTCCATGAACTGCTCAGTTCCCGTTTCTTGTGCTAAAGCTTCGAGATAGGCGACGAAGTCATCACCTTCAAAGCGAATAGGCGTATCTTCACTTTTCGGGAGAAGTTCTTGTTCATCACCACCAAGTGCAACATGAGCTTCTTTTAACTCAGAAATCAACTTATCAGTATCACTGACTTCAGGCTTAGCAGGCCACTGTGCTCCTCTTCTGGAAGATAGGTAAGTATTTATCGTGCTTATTACACTATTGAAAGGTTGGTTGTGGATTTTTTCGTTTAATGTTATGAGGCTAGTTTCCCATGACGTTAAACTTTCAACTAAGCCTTTGGCATGACCACCATTCACATATATCTGCCCTTGACTTGCTAGTTGCCTTATTGAAACTAAAAGTATTCCGCAAAAATGTTTTGCTTGAATTGTCACATCATCTTCTGACAACACATCATTTCTCATCGCCCTCAAAGCTCGTCGTAGTAATGGGAGTTGAACTTTTGAACTTGCCTGAGTGAACGCCCCCCATTCTGAACTGTTCCATAGCCATGATGGTACTTTAAGTTCTAACTCACCATAATCAGAGTTAGCCTCTACGCGCAATAAATTCCCCTTATATTTTGACTTTGGACCAAATGCTCGGCTGTACTCCCCGTTAGGATCAAGTATTATAAATCGAGCGTTCGGAGTTTGGCCCTGTTGTAAAACTGCGTCCAGTGACCATTGAATTAGTCCCGCCACAGAGCAAGATTTACCACTACCTGTGTTGCCTAAAACAGCTATATGTCGCCCAAAAAGCTTATCGGGGTCGATTTTTATTTCTGCATTGTTAGCTAGAGGACTATCTCCTATTTTAACCCTTCTGTTTTCACCTGATTCGATTATTGAGTTTAATTGTTGGTCAGTAGGTAAAAGCACTGAATCACCAACTGAAGGAAATGCATCTGTTCCTCTGGTGAATTTGAAACCATCGTTTTTTCTATCGCTTCTCAATGTACCAACGGGGTTGATACTGAGCTTTTTTAGAGGAAAAGGTAAGTCTATCAAGCCAAAATCTTGCAAGCCTCTTCTTTTGGGGTATGGCGAGTGTTCTACTGCGATCCACTCAACTTGACCAACTAGAAATCCATCATCACTGTTTATAAGCACATAACTGTTGATTCGAGGAAAGTTGCGAGGTGAGCCTCCTTGAAGAGAGACTGAGTCTGGGGAATCAATTTCTAAGGAAACTCTAATTTCACTAGGCGATACAAAACCAACGGTTCCGATTCGTAACTGTTCCAGTCTTTCTATAGGCAAGTAACTCATGATGTTACCTCGGTGGTAGTTGCATTACCTGAGTGTTCTGACTGGATAAAGCCTCGCTGTTTTAGTAATTCGGCCATCTTTATTGATGCTTTATCTATGGCTGGTTTAGGTAGATAGTTATCAACCAAAGTTTTTAGATCCCCCAAATGGTCACCCATTAGTAAAGTGATTTGAGCTTTTCTTCCACTTTTACCAATGAAGTTCATAATTCTTTCTAGCGGATCTCCGAAAGCAATGATGACTAGATGGGTAGATGGAACGGTAAGCATATCTTCAATTACTCTGTTTATATGCTCATCACCAAAGCTATAGCCATACGTGACTAATGTACTGTTTGGACGGCTAGTCGCTGCTGCTAAGTCTCTAAATAACTCTACATAGGGGTACTCAGCGGTTTCTCTATCTTTGACTGAATTAGGGTAAATCATAAGTTGTTCATAACTATCGCTTTCGTGCCCCTCTGCTTCTAGAAACGGTTCAACAGAGCGAGCTCCAAAAGGTAGGCCAAAGCGCCTAATCGCACCATCTTGTTCGTGCCAATCTAGAGAACCGTGAAGTTTGGTAAAACGTGCCACTCCTTCCAAATATCTTGGTTCACCACGTATTCCCGGAGGGTTATAGTGATAATCAACTTCTAATCTTGAGGATCTAAAAACGGGAGCAATACTTCCAACAAAACGGTCTATGAGTCTTAAACCAGCAAGTTCAGCACCAACCTCGATAATTCGGTCATAGTTCGTTGTAAAAATATGCAATCTGTCGCGTGTAGCGGTTCTACTTGCAAAGCTCATTAAGAAACTCACAAGATAATTGAAAGTTTCCTCTTTTCGTTTTTTTTCAGCACTTTTAATTAAGTGTTCTCCTGTACTGACAGATTTTGAAAACTCACCTAGACATCGAGACAATTCCCCCTTAATTGCAGCTAAATCAGCTTTTAGGTCTCTATAGGCTGCATATGGAGCCGGGGGGTTTTCAGGTTGCGGGCTATCCAACACTGTTAAAATTTCAAGACCTTTGATAAGTTCATTAATAGCTCTAATTTGATCTTCTATATTTCCTTGTGCGCGACCAGCCGATTTGGCAGCTTTTGTAGCGAATTCATTTATTTCGCTTTGACAGACCGCTAGATCACTGATCCACCCCATTCCAACGGGTGGCACGCCTGTAGCCGACATTTGAATAGACGTACTTAAACCCGCACCGATCAATAGATTTAAATGTTCGGATTGAAAAAGTGCTGTTAACCAAGGCTCAATATTTTGGCGTAATTTCTCTATTGATATTTTAGAACCCTGTTCTCCCCATGAAGTATTCGTTGATAGGATAAAAGGATAAGAATCACTTTGCTCATTGGAGTTTGGTGTTAGCTCAATAATATCAGGAACACTGCCAACTTTAATTTGCTGAATAGTCATAAATACACTTCTCATATTTGTGTGAAAGATATAGCGTTGGGGACACAAACGTCTGCCATGAATATTTACAACTTAAGCCGTTGGCATTGAATCATCCGTCACAACTATCTGAAATCCTTAGTACATCTTCAATCTCGACACCAAGGTGTTCAATCGTGCTTTCGAGCTTAGCATGACATTTTACAATACAGAACGTTTGCATACATATTTGAGGTATCCAAGCCCAAATATGTATGAATTAAAAATGAAGATATTGAGAAAAGTGGCTTAGCTGGGTTGGTCGATTTTGGTTGGCCACGTCAGTTCCTCGCTCATAGCTATCTGTCCGATGTCCAACTCTATTTATCGAAACTACTACAAACACATTTTTGCAAATTTGTCGCAGTTACATAAATGCATATTGATTATTTTTTCTGCTCCATTAGTCCTGCAAAACGGGGCTAACGGAGCAATTTATTCTAATTGTTCCCCGAGACTTCTTCCGTTGCCTCCTGGCGAAGTTTCTGGGCATCCATTCCGTTTAGCCGTTCAATGGCTCTATCTGCGGCACTCTGACGATTTCCATCAACGTTTAGCGTACTTCCTGAGCCTGTGAGTCGTTCCAGATCCAGTGACGGTACTTCGGGTAGGTTGCCTGTTATCGACAAGATACCTATCCATTCATCGAGATTGACTTGGCTCCAATCTACCTGGTTTAACTGACTCGCGGTCAAACCTTCACAGTTTGGTGACTTGGCACTGCCCCAACCAAGGCCCAATTGAGGGCGTACTTGTTCTTGAATGATCCGTGAAAGTGGCGAAGTAAAACAGCAATATGACTGCCGTTTTTCAACACAGGCACCTAAGAACTTAGACTTGCAGTAAGAGCCTACATAGTGGCAACTCTTCAATACCCGCTTGGCGTTCATTTCAAACTCGCTCTGCTCACATTTCCAGATAAGCTGAATGAGGATCATAGTGACTGAATAAATCATGTAGGCCGTCATAACCGTACTCAGAACCGCGCCCGCAGCGCCCCCCAGGGCAAAGTTACCACCCGAAACGACACCATCGGCTCCAACCGCACCACCAACGTTACTAAACAGTGCCGATTGCGCCCCCGAACCAAACGTAGAGCCTACCCACTCAGCCGTTTTGTTGGTCAACACCTGCATAAAGCCAGTCGCAGCTTGCTCCGCTCCCGCGCCAGCAGCCGTTGATGGCCCAGCCCCCATGAGAGAGTCCCATGCAGACACAAAAGGCTCTTTAACCGCACTCCAGGTACTGGTGATTGGTTCCCTGAGCGTATTCCACGAACCATAGATTGCCGAAGACGGATTCATGGCCATGACTGCCGTATCAAGCTTGTTGACCGCAACTATCATCGTGATGTAATCCGATAGCGACACGCCACTTGGCTTTTCACAGCAATCCACTATGCCGCCAACGGCTTTTTTGCACTGGCCAGCATTACCTTTAAAGACCGTACACTCGACGTTATCTTGGCCATCAGCTCCTGTGCATGACATATCATTGGTCATAAACTGCGCCGCATTAAGCATCGCAGCGGCCTCTGCAAAGTTAGCCTGCTTGATTGACTCTGGCTCTAAACAATCTGTGCCCATACAGCGAACTGGCCCCTCACAGTTGTATTGAGTTTCCATTCGAGCGTTTTGCACTTCAACGCTTTGTCCGCAGTCATACACCAAACTTTGGATATAACAGAAGCCTTCATGACCAGCCCCGCCCTCAGTACATTCGGTTCTGACGTACTGGCAGGCCGGATTTTGCTCTAGCGCGGCACACGTATTGGTGGTCGTGTTTTGTCCGTTATTGACGATGGTTTGTGTATTACCATTGGCATCTACCCAGCTATCTGAGCTGCCCATGTTGAACTCTGGGTGAGCAGTCGAGGCATTATAGGTCGCTTTTGCCCTCCAGCATGAGAGCCCCAGTCCATCAGAGCTGCCACGACTGGTTAAATGAGCAGGAGACGAAACAACAGCCGGATAAAGACTTCCAAGCTTCGCCAACTCGCTACTACCAACCGTTAACCCGTCGATTCGTTTTGTGCCCGTATCCAAACACTGCCACTGCACCGCAGTAAACTGATCCGTTTGCATCAAGCATTGGTCTATGCCCGGATCACTTGATTGATGAACAACGTCTTGCTCTAAGTACTTGCCGGAGAAGGTCAAGGAAGCACTCAGTTTCGCAGGAGCCAAACACTTCTGAACTTCTCGGCTGCAAGTGTCGAAATCGACTTTGTTCCAGCCGGAATCGCATCTGGAACGAGTGACCTCCTGGGGTTCATGCCACGAAATAATCGAACCATTGACGACTTTACACAATGAGCCAACCAAGGTTCCTTTTGGACAGGTCATTTCAGGGTATTTAATGGACGGTTTCGTCTCAGTCACCGTCTCCTTATTGCCCGTCAATGAGAGTGTCGTTTTCCAGCCATTTGCCTTGGATGGCGACTCGGTGATTTTTATCTCAGTATTTTGATTATCAAAAATCCTCAGCGTAGCGTTTCCAGTTTGCATAGTACTGCTGTGCTGTGGAACAAAACTGAGCGTTTCGGAGCTAAAGCAACCACGCTCAATGGACCAGCTTTGTTGATGGGTTTCAGCGGATACACGTCGCTCTAACTGACACTGAGTAAGCGTGCTGATCTTCTCGCACACCTGGTAATCGGGTACATGCTTGGTTTCAGTAAATGGCGTAATCGTCTGAGTAGGCTCACAGGCCTCAAAACTACTTGGCATAAGGTTAGATACCACACACTTTGGATCGCTGGTTTGCAATCCACAGTCATAGGTATCGGTAAAACGAATGCATTCACCTTTATCATTGGTCTCGGCACATTCTGACGACATGAATCCACAGGAAGGATTCGCTTCAAGCACTTGGCAGGCCTGATTTTCAATCCCCTTATAGCTTTCATCATCCACACTGACTTGTACACGCCGACACAAAGGCGATATGCCAGCCACAGGGCTAGGGGCAAAGTAGGATTCACAAACTGAAACACCATTGACCACCGTACATCCGTTGGTTGAAGAAGGCTGATCCGTGCATTGAATGCTGTAGTCTGAAAACTTCGTCGGGATATCCGCTGCTTGTTCGATACAGGATTGTGGCGACCAACTATCATTCATCACCACCTTGGTTGGATCAAAGCGCACCTTGATGCGTGCATACCCCTCACCACTACCCGTAACCGATACGCGAATTTTTACCGGCACTTCTAAACCGGGTTCTACCGCTTTTAGCCTGGCAGTGAGATCGGTATTTGGATTGCGCTCCCAACTGGTACTGAGCTCGCAGCGACCTGACGTTTCTGGTGGAAAGTTATTGTTCGGCCCAGACCAGACTTTCTGATCGCCAAGCCAAACTTGCATGTAGTCATCCCATTTGGCGTATTCAAGAACGGCTGAGGTAATCGCATCGGGGTTCACGACTTTGAGTGTGATGGCCTGTTCAAACACTTTACAACGGCCACTCCAGTAGTTGTCGCCAATTCGTCCAATCCAAACTTCAAGACACCCCTCACCACAAGAGCGAAGGTTCATCGGTCCAGAAACATGCTCAATAATGCCTGCCGTGTAATCGTGAGTAATAGTGCAGCTGTTAACCGCTGTATTGAGCCTGTCACATTGCTGGTAATTTGGGCTGCCTTCACCTTGAGACTCACAGCCGGGGAAGCTTTGGGTTAATAGATTGGGGTCAGTTTGAACCGCATCAGTTAATGCCCAAAGCGGATCATTGACCATATCTGGCCGAGACCTGTCTTTGATTTGCTGTAGCGAACGAAATGCTTCACCCGTAGCGCCACTTTCGGATGCCATGCTCTCTTGGCGCTGTGTCCCCAATTGATTCATGCTGGCATCAGAGCCATAAACGCCCGTTAAGACATCCAATGAGCCCTGATCCATACCAGGGAAAAGCTCTTGCAAGTTAATGGACTCATTACCACTGCCATTCGGCACCGACAATGTATTGCCATTGAGTGCGGGCATCGTCCAGTTTTGCAGCAATTGCTTA
Organism: Vibrio sp. 1069; assembly: GCF_033340555.1. NCBI lineage: Bacteria > Pseudomonadati > Pseudomonadota > Gammaproteobacteria > Vibrionales > Vibrionaceae > Vibrio > Vibrio sp. 1069. The sequence continues at coordinate 45,959 of NZ_JAWOWP010000021.1, read as the reverse complement.
CCTTCTTGTTGTCCGCTTAGGCCGGATTGGCGCTGCACATCAGCGGCCACACCATGTAAGGGCAGGCACGCCATAGTGATTGATAAAATACCCGCTAAAACTCGGGTAAAAAGTGTTGGTTTCATGGTTAACCTCCCGAGTTACAGCAGTCTTGCCAGCGCCACAAAATGTAGAGCGCATCTTCACCGGCACCGGGGATCGTTCGCCACTCTCCCCATTTCATGGTGCTTTCACCGATGACATGCGCACTTTCAGTTTCCGGTACAGGGAAGAACATACTCATCTTGTATTGGGATTTCGGCAGCATGGGTTCGATAACAGGTCGGCATAGCGCACTGTTCCCCATTGTTCGCCTAGCAAGACCACGCCTGTGTTGAGCCGCGATTGCACGCGCCGCTAAATGGCTGGTGTTTTCTGCTAATGAGCCAAAGGCTAAGGTGTGGCCAGATAACGGGTAGAGATGGCCCCAACTGCCAGCACACCAAAACAACTGATCGATGGGTTTACCAAGCGTTGATGAAGCAGCGTCAGCGGTACAAGCCGAAATAGCCAATGGATTAGCAACAGCAGCCGCTTCAGGCTGAGTAAAAAAGGCCAGTTCATCGTTAAGCCATGTTGGGTCCAATTCCGACAAATACATCAAGTCAAAGTCCATGTAACCATCAGCATTGCAATTGCCATCCATGAACAAATCGAGCATGACCAAAAGCGGAAAGGCGTAATAATGGTAATGGTAGAAAGCAAGATCACCGGTATCGTATTCACCCTCGCCATGACCACCTTGCAGTCGTCTATCACCTAACGGTAAACGAATCCCTCCCAGGGAAGGCGAACAACCTGGCGTTCTGACCAGTTCAATCAAACGCGCTGGCTCCCACATGCTGGTAACAATACCTGGCCTTGGCACACCTAAGTTGTCTTCACATAAGCAAAATGACTTGTTTGATGCGCCGCTTGGGACATTGCCAGAGCCAAGAGGAAGACCGGCAACCCGGATAGGAAAAATGCATGACCAGCAAACATCCGTCAGCAACTTGCCGGACAATAACCCCGCGTCTGGGCAAGTCAATTCGGCTTTTGCAGGAATAAATGCGCTTAGGGCAAACATGACAACGAGAGTCCGCATCAGACGATACGTATTATTGAGCTTTTTCATGAACAAGCTCCTTTGCTGGAATTTCTTCTATTTCAAACGCGAGCCCCTTTGCTTGAACAAACGATGGGGTGACTTGCAAATCAAAGCGCTGCTTTAGCGAGGCATTGAGAAGATAAACCGGACTGTCCAATGTCTTTTCGATCGCATTGAGGCGATTCCAACCTTGAGCACGGTCGAGCTGCGTGGTGATAAGCGTAATGCGGCGCAGCGTCCTATCTTGGCCCTCAAGCCAATGCGCTACTGCGTCCACTTCTTCAGCGTTCGACGCATTAAACACCACGAGCTGCTGAGTAAATGGCAAGGCTTTTAGCGGGTTAATACGCGTTCCTGCTGGGATCAATGTTCGGCCATTGGCATCCAATAGTGGCCGCTGCATGACGATGGTTGGATCAACCGTTCTTATCCGATACTGCGTGGCTTTGGGTAACTCAGTAAATGTTTGGCGAGACCAGAAACGCTCAATGGCTTTTTTCTTTAACGCGCCCAAGTCAATCGACTGTAAACGCTGCATCGCTACTTGCACCAAATCCGGTTCTAAAATCGAATGAATAGGACCGCGTTGACCCAATGAACCGGTATTGCCTGTTTCAATTTGACGCTGCAACCAGTCCTTGCTGTAAACCCCTAGTGCACTTGCAGTCACCTTGTCATCTTCTATGCGGAAAATAGCAGGCACGCTAGTCACCCGCCAGTGCACAAAGGCTTTCGGATCGATTCGAACCTGAGGAACAGGATCAAGCCCCGTCATCAGCGTATGCCAATCACGGATAGCCGCCCCCAAGGTCTTTCCTTCAGGAATTCCCCGAAACAACACAATAGCGCCGGTAGCACTGGCCTCTTTAAATAGCTGCTTCAGTGAGGAATCTCCCAGTGAAGACGACGCAAAAATCAACCATTCATCGTTATGTTTGAGCGACGCAGGTTGTTCAATCGGTGAAAAAGGCTCGATAAATTCAGATGAACCATCCACAGCACTTTGTAAAATGCTGCGGCTCATTTCAACGATCTTTTTGTCCTCATCAGACAACGGATAAGGCTCTTGTGCCCAGGAAACTTGAACCCAAGCCAATGGAGCAACCAACAAAAATAAGAGGCATAGTCTTCTCATCATCCACCTCCTACCAAAGCGGCCAAGCGCGACCGACAATCTGCTCGCGCTTAACGGCATTCCAATAGCGGGAGTCGAAACTTGTTGCAGCCTCACCGGAAAACCAATATTCGTTTTCTTGCAGCGTCAATGAGCGGCTAAATTGTGATTCCGCCACACCAAGACGCTGGGCTAATGCCATGCCGGTAGAGACTTCAGCACCGTTCACCAGCACATGCTCAGGCGTCACATTGACTTCATCCCCAGGCATCCCTGTTAGGCGTTTCAGCATACGAGTACCGTCGTTATATAACGGAGCAAGTCCTTTTGAGTGGAAGGCATACAAACCATCCTTAACGGGCTCTTTATTCCATAGGTCAATCAGATACACCGTGGTATCAGGCAGGCAGCGCTCTTGCTGGGTATCAATACCTATTCGGTAGCGCATCATGGCGTAGGTGCCTACCAAGGCCATGATTAACGCAAGAACGGTCAACCGAATGAGATATGGCCGCCAAGGCATTCTTTTACGGAGTATCTGCATGAGACACCTCCTTTGAGCCTGCTGGCACAAATACGGAATCATCAGCACCCACCACCGCTTGGGCATCCAGCACGATAAAACCGGCTGCTTTTAACTTTTCAATTTGCTGATTGGTCTGAAGCAACCTGGATTCGATGTCTTGTTCGCTGGCATTGGGGCCCAGTGACAACACCGCCTCCCCAAAATCGACGACTGCAATGGGCGTACTTAACGCCAACTGGCTGTGGATGGGTTCGAGTGTTTTCATTAAGAGCCAGCTGGTCATTAAACCGCTACCAGCAATAGACAAAGTAATAGAGGCCATAAATGGCCAAAGCGTGGTCTTATTCATAGCCTCGCTCCTTCAACAACTGAGAGATGGCATCAGCAACAGAAAGGCCTTTGCGCGTTAACTGTTTAATCGCGTTTACATCTTCTGCACGGGACGAGTACAACAGCTTGTGAAACGGATCGACAATGAGGCGGCCAATCCCGGTACCCATTTCGGTAATAAAGAAAATTTCGGAATAGACACCCGTGACGGTATGAACCGTTTTTAGGTACTCATAACCGCCTTCACCTAGTGGCAAGCGGCCTTCTTTTTTGAGCGCGTTGATGGTTTCAGCTTTTTGACCAAGCAGGTACATATTGGCCGAGTTTTCAGCGATGGCTTTACCTGTAGGGCTGTCATACAAATCGTTGACCGACTGCGTTACCGTTACAGCACTGCCGCCATATTTTCGAAATCGACGGTAACCCGTCTCGATGAACTTACCGACATCACCTTGAGTCAGCAGATCCCAGGCTTCGTCAATGAACACAATCTTGCGACGATCACGCTCACCTAAGTACATCTCTTGTTGGATTTGGTAGATAAGCTGAAGCAACACCACTTGTTGCAGGTGCTTGCGTCCCTTGAGCTCTTCTAACTCCAGAACGGTGAAACGGTTTTTGAAGCGAATATTGTTGTGGCCATTAAAGAAACGGCCATATTCGCCCTGTGTCGTAAACGGATAGAGCTGCTCACCCACGTCCTGCACACGTCGGTCTTCATGATTTTTTAAAGCCTCTGCCACATCATCAACCAACATGGCACGACCTTTTTTCTCCCACAGTTCACGGGTCTGACGCTTTAGGTTGGCCATCTGAAAATCAGTTAATGACTGCGTAGGCGCGGCCATTGCGGCCAATAATCCAACCAGTACATCCGCTTCTTCGTCATAGTCCTCAACGATTTCAAACGGGTTTAAGCAAATGCCACTATCCCGCCCGAACTGTAAGAACTCTCCGTCATAAACTTCACACAGCTTTTCATAAGAGCGGCCAACATCAATCACCCAGCATTGCCCGCCTTCAGATAAGTAGGAGGAGATGATTTCGTTCACCAGGAAAGACTTGCCCGACCCCGATTGCGCCGCGATGCAACAGTTGTAATTACTGCCCGAGTCATAAAGGGACACACTCATGATCTGACCATTACGGGAAACAAAGTTAATCACTGGCGTGCCCGTGCCTTTCCAATCCGCAAATAAAGGCAACAGAGGGATGACATGCCGTGTCGCCATGGTCTTGAATCGAAACAAGTCGTTCATCGCCTGGCGGTCAGCACCAAATGGCAAGGCATTCAGGAAAATGGGCAAACAGAAGTACTTGTCTTCCATCAGCTCAAATCCGAGCTCTTTGAAATAAGTTCGAGCATTTGAAACAGAGCTGATGGACGCCTCTTCCGTCGGGGAAAACAGCGTTAAGGTCATATTTGCCCGAATAGGACGATCACCTTCTTGCAAAGCTTCAAAAAGAACATCAAACCCCTTTTTCTTGGCTGCAAGCACCGGCACAAACTTGAGCATCGGGCCATAGGCCTGATTGACCGCCCATTGACGCTTCGTCTCTAACCGAGATCGCATCGCCTCAGCTGAGGGAAAGTGAATGGTGACATTTAGCAAAAAGCTGCCGCGTAAACCGCGACTGCCCGTCATCATATCGCCCGCAAAACTTGCGGCATGACCAAACCAGATCCGCTCAGGCAAGCGCTTAAACGATAAGGTTTTAACTCGGTAATCACCCAACATCAGACCTTGGCTATCCACCTTGATAGCTCGGTCATAATCCAACACTTGCTCTCGAAGTGGTTTATCAGCCTCACTGCGGATTGGTGATGGATTGCGCCAGGAAGCATCTTTTCCCCAGTTAAGCTGCGCACTTAATGCTGCGAGCCAATTTCGGTCAGTCATCTCAGTGACGCGAAAACCAACCGTTGCCAGCGCTTGCGAGAAAGAAGCTCGAAGCGCGGATGCTCGACTCAACTCACGCTCCGTCGGAATAGGACTTTCCAAAGGCAATTTGCAGGTGACGATCAGTTGAAAGTTGCGTACCTGAGTCTGGGTCGATTCTTCTATCGGTTGAACCGTGCCCCCTTCGAGGAAATCCGCACGTTTGCGTATCGACGCCCTAAGCAATGGATCGGATTGACGATGCCGTAAGCCCATCATGCGCTGAAGGTCGGTTTGAATATCAGGGGATGCGTACAGGCCAAATTGCAGCAAAGTGTCTTTTGGCCAGTCGTTATTGAGAAGAACATTAACCCTGTCTGCAACAGACTCATCACCACCCGGCAATGGGTCACATAGAAAACCAAAGCCAACACTCTGGTCTTCCATGAAAAAAAGTTGCTCATCGTCTGAATAGGCCAATACTGGCAATAGCTCAGAAGCGCGTTGCCCTGAATACAGAGAGGCTTTCATTAACGCCCCTCCAACCAAGCAGAAAGATCATAAGGACGGCCTCGGCTGATGCGACCATCATTGGCGACGATGAAAGGCACACCTTGAATTCCAAGAATTTGAGCCGTCACCAAGGTACGCTGCATTGGCTCTAAGTTGCAGGCATCATCCTGCTCTAGGTTACCAATCCGGCCATTGAGCAATGCATCGGCGGCCGCTTTCTTGTCACGCGCACAGCCAAGCTGGCGAACCTGACGCTCTGAATCAGGACCAAGCACTGGCACAGGGAGAATTTGGAAGGTGTATTCCTTGGTTAGCGGTAGGGCTTGTTTCAAAAGCTCATGGCAATGCGGACACCGGGGATCAACAAAGACCACCACTTTCTTTTTGCCTTCACCCAGCGTCAGTGGATTCAAATCATCCATTTTTAAGCCAAGACGACTTAAGTCCAGCGTGTTACCCGCTTCACGAATTTCTTCAAGGCTGGTAAGCGGCTTTTTCGACCAGGCATCATAGAGCGTGCCATCAATGACGAACCGGCCACTGTCTGACATGAAAACAATACGGCCATTGCTTTCGACCGCTTTCATACCGGTGACCGGCAAAGAAACCATGCCGTCAATTTTGCCAACGGGCGACACTTCAGACACAGGTTCAGCTTGAACCAAAGGAGACAGCGCAAGCGCCAGAATAATTGGAGATAGTTTTCGCATGAGGAGTCCTCGTTAATGTAAATCGAGGCTCCAGTCTATGCAGTTGTCCTATGTGGACTCGGTTAGATAGATTGAAGAAATCGCAATCTAACTAGGGGGCTTATAGCTCGTTTAGGTTTGTTATAAACGAATTACTCGGCGTTTGCGTTAACAAGCCAATCATCAAGCACTTGCTTCAATTTATCTAATTGCTCTTGATGTTTTGCTTGATTCTTTGCCAATTTGTTAATGTTCTGCAACTTCCAACGAATCGCTGGCAAGTCTGCTGCATTAGGATAGTCAAACAATGCCCAGTCAGGTTGCCCTCTTTTGAATGACATAAGGAAAGCATGATCCCTTTCTGTGAAATGTTTTTGAAGTTCAATTAACATCATGGGCCTAACAGAGGCTAAGTCTTCGCATTCAACTTTTTCAAAAGTCATTCCGTCAAATTCTGCCTGAAATTTCTCATTCAGAGGCTGCCAGTTTGGCGACATGACTTCATTAATAGGCCGAGGGTGACTTAATGTATAGGTTAAAAAACCCACCAAAATCTCTCTCGAAATCCCTTCACTACCAAGTAACATACGCACATCAAATAAGTCGCGAGGATGTTGGCGATCCATTGCAGCACACAATTTCCCACCATACAGATCGGGAAGACTGACTACCTGAATCTCAGCATAACCAAACTCGTCTTCAACAGACTCTTGAACTGGCATTATTTCTGCACTATGCAATGTACCTCTGGCGACGGGCGACACTTCAATTTTGATCGTCGCAACCTGACTTGATACAACTATTCTCAGTTCATCAGCTTTATTATCCTGAAATGCCGCTCGGATATCTGGTTGAGTATTGATTCTGTCTGTAATCCGTTGCAATGCAGCCCTGACATTAATCAAAGCCTCATCTCTTGGTTCAAGTGGAAGATAAGCAAGATCAATATCTACAGATAACCGAGGAAAATCTCTCACAAATAAATTAATGGCGGTGCCACCTTTAAGTGCAAAAACCGTCTCTGTTGCTACCACAGGCAGCATTCTTATGAGCAAAGAAACCTGTTTGTAATATGGGCTATCTTTATCCATTATGTTGTTCACCTTTTTTGACGCTTAATATCTCTGGCACTGTGATTTGATATCGCTCATCAAAACGTCCTTTTTCGACAACCTGCCGCTTTCCTGCCCCCAATTTAATTCTTGTTTCATCTATGCGATTGACCCACTGGTGATCGTAGTATCGACCCAGAAATAGAAATATTCGGTTTGCCTGAACAGAGCTGCTTCGTTCAAGAATATCTTGTACTTTTCTAGGGCTAAGATTGACTAAACCCTGAAATAATTCTGCGACATGCTCAAATGAAATCAGCTTTCCAATCGCATCTACCACTTCATAGGCAGCAAGTTCTGCACAGCTGACAGTGAGTTCTTTCTCTTTAACCGTGATCCTTTTCAAATCTTTCTCGGGATTCACTTCAAGCTTATGGTTTCCACAGTAAAACCAATTCTGATAAGGGAATTCACGAAACCATTTCGGTAAGGACGACTTGTTTTTAACGCAAATCCAAACTTGCTCTTTGTTCAGCTGTAAATAGTGACTCAGTCCCTGGTGAGTTAAGCTGCTCAATCCAGCCAAATGAACTGAAACGCCCAATTGCACATCCAATGCTTGAATGGCATCAACCCAAGTTGGCTTTATATCGCCCTGCGCATTTGGACGATAGTACACACCAGAACTAAGCTTCTTTAGCCAACCGTTCTGCGCGTACTTTTGAGCCAACGAGTAGCTCACACCGTTTTCAGTCAGCCATTGCTGAAGTACTAGCGCACCAGGAGAAGTATGAGCAACAAGCCAGTTTATCTTAGATGACATTTTAACACCCCAAGTGTGAATATCACGAACAGTATAAACCATTTAGTTTATTACGATAGGGATTTTAACACTTTAGGTGTTAATATACCTAATACTGTAAACCAAGATCGCTAATGTGGCGTTGTTGAAATGAAAAAGTCTACCCAACATCACCAATAACCCGATGTTGTGTAGACCTAAGTTTGATTGCCTTAAGTGAACTGACTACTATGGCTCACATTCAGGTGCCCAGTAAAACGGCGCTGATTGCTGGAACGGTTGTGCCAATGACTTCTTGAGTGCTGGCAACGACAGGTAAGGTTGCAGACATAACACTTTCAACGACTGTTGGTGTGTTGTAGAGACCCATACCGCCACCAATGCCCAGAGCGAAAGCCATCAAGCTTTGGCGAGCGATACCGCCCACAATACCCACCAGAACCATGGCTCCCGCTACGATCCGTCCCAAAGTACCTTGGGTCCAATCTTTTAGGGTATCCCACACATCAGTGAAAGCATCACCGCCGGTGCCCGCAAATGAGGGCTCCGAAATCATTAACGCCATCAAACCAAGCGCACCAATGGTCATTAGGCGCTGAGTTTGAATGGTGCGAACTGCATTTGTCATTCGTTAGTTTCTCCGTAGATACTCAAGTTATCGCGCTTACCATCAGCTCCCGCTGAGGCAGAATCGCTTTGAGTCTGAAGTGGACGTAGCACTGGCGAAACCGTTCGAGGTGCTGACACCCCAATATCCCACCGGCGCGGTTCAATTTCGGTAAACACGTAGCTGGATAAATTCAGATCTCCACGGTCATCCTCCCAAGGCGCAATCCAAATTCGCATCACTCTTGAAGGAATGCGAAGAGGTGCAGATTGCTGCGTCTCAGGTAATGCTGGATGGCTCAGCAGTCCTGTCTCTAAATCAGATTGTGAATACCCAGAGGGAGAACCAATTCGAGTCGCCACAGCATCAATCGTCTTGGGTGCAGCCCCATTACTTGTAAGCTCATAGACTTCACGAGCGGATAAACAGCGCACACCGTCAGGCATACCTGGACATCCATATTCACTACTCCCAAGACCCAATGAACTACAGCCAGACAATAAGGTTGAGCCGACTGCCAATAAAAGTAATCCAGCTTTAGACCACTGTTTTGAATGGTGCTTTGGGTTGTTCTGCATTGATGTCGTCATGGTTAACTCTCCTCTGGATACACATCTTATTGTCTGAAACGGACTTCGATCGGTTAGCAACATGCAGGATTTTTTCATCTTCTTGCACCTCCCCCTTGCGAAGTGGCCAACGACAACGAGGCACCACGAGTGACTATGACTTCAATTTTCCTGGCAGCGTCTACCTCTATGACTGGGAACATATTTTCAGCCATGTCCAAATAGAACTTGGCCACTCGATCCAATGCTTTACCGGTGCCTTTAATCGCAGCACCTTGTAATGCTTCTTGGCTCATGACTTGCTGGTAAAGCTGAGTATCACCGGCATTACCCGTCTGAATCGTCGGAACAGGATTCACATCAAATGCGCCTGCCAAGCCCTGAAGGAATCCGGCCATCATTGATTTGGCCACCAGTTGGCCTTGTTTCGACACTAATCGGCCACGAATACCGGCTTTGCCGTCTTCACCCACGGCATAAGAATCCAGTCGCGTTTCAATGACGCCACCATCTTCTCTCACACATGAAATGGTCTCGCCTCGCAAATAGGCACGCTCAGAGCTCAAATCACCGTAACCTGCGGCGATCAAGAAACACTCTTTGATATCCGCTCTAAATCGGTTAGGTAAAATGGCTTCCTTTTGAATCCTCAGCAATGCAGGAAAAGGTTCGCGTCTTGCGGACTCGTGAGTAGGAGCATCCAAACCCGTGATCAAAGTACCCGAGATGATGCTGCCTGCCGGTAGGTACAAAGGCGGCGCTTCTTGCACAACAACCTCTGGTTCAGCAACCACTTCAGGCTCAATCATACGAATCGTGATTGGCGGCAATGGAACATCTCGTGCTCGTGTGCCTTGGCCATTGGCTGGCTGCTGATAGAGCGGATCAGGCAGCGGCGCATTGGCAAAATAGTCGTCTGGGTTAGACGGCAGAGGCTTTTCTTCTTTAGGCAATTCCATGGCAGATAAAGGCACGTCGAAACGGCTATTTGTGCCTTCAACTGCTGCATCACCTCCAGCGCGAACATCATCAAGTTCCGCTCGAAGGCGAGCCAACTCCGCATTGACCTCACTTGGTATAGAAGGCGAACCTGGGCTTAGCCGTCCTGAATCGACGTCACGACGCAAGCGCTCAACTTCACGACGTAACTGTTCATTGCGCTCACTGAGTAGTTTTACGTTCGCAGCCAAACTATCGACCCCAACATCACGAGTATTGGTATCCGTAAGAATGTGCCGGATCGTTTCCTGTCGGTTCCGACTGCTTGAGCCATCGTCAGGAGTAGGTGAAAACACCATCACCATAAAGATGAGACCACCAGCAATACCGGCAACCGATAGGCCCCGCTTCATGTTCGGGCTCATTTGTTCCCATTGTGCTTTCATCGTTATTCACCTCCCACAAGAAGCGAAGGTCGCTGACTTTCCACCGCTTCTTCACGATGATTGCGAACAACCACATACAACTCAGTCTTTTCACCCGGCAACAAGATATTGCGAGGCCAGTAGGCGCTTGCCACTATATCTGGTGCATGACAGGCTATTTCACTGGCTTCTATCGGCTCATCGGCAAAGCTTTCAACCAGTCCTACATAGACGGTGAAGTAATGTCCCGTCACAATTTGCCCCTGCTTAAAACCAAAATTTAAGCCCGGCTGAAAACATTTCGGGCTTGTGTCAGTTTGGCCAGCTAAACGGATGTCATGGCCTTGTGGTAACTCATTTAGTGCAAGGCGTCTGAGTAAATCACGTAAGCTATCGACGTATGGCTGAGCCGTTTCCCAAGTGGCGGCTTTTCGGTTCACGACGCCCTTAATAGGCCACTGCTGACCATCAATAGCTAAGGTGATTTCACGCGGTGGAATACGACGAGGTACTAAGGTGACAGATAATGCGGGCGCTTCCTGACCAGGCGGAGTGATGTAAAGTGAAACCGGTGATTCTTTGTCCGTGGCCACATATACAACATTCCCCTTTATTTGCGTCTGAGCATCACTGGTTGTTCTCACCTGAGGCGATTCAAACGGCGTCACAATCCGGTTCAGATGACCAATACCTACAGGGATCAGCTCATTAACACCCGGTGTCATCAGCAGCGTTGTTGGCACATCCGTTGAAGCCGTATTGGTTTGAGTCGGTGGATTTGCAGTAGCAGACTGCTTCATTACACTGGCAGGCACAATCGGCAATTCCACGTCTGCATACGACGCTTGAGATAATAGGACGCCACTTAAGCTCATTGCGATTAAGCTTGGTGTTATCCATCGACTAATTTTGGTTCGCATCATTCACCCTCCGGTTTTGCTCTTGGGTCAACTTTTCACGAACTCGCTTCGTTCTAGCTTGCCCCTCATACGTATCCATCCAACTGAGCTTTGGACGGTATTGCTCAATATCGATGTCAAACTCATAGGTGCGAGTTTGGCGCTGTTCATCTCCAGATGGCCCAGAGACCAAGGAATAACCGGTCACAAAGACATGGCCGGTTTCATATTCATACTCCACTTGTCTGGGTTGGAATTTGAGCGTGACTCGGTCTTCGCGGATTTGCCTTGCCTGAATCTCCAGTGCATCGACCACTTGCTGGTACACCGCTGGAGAAAGCAGCGGCTCGATAGCAACTCGGATGAAAGACACATTACCCGGCGTCACGTTGCCCATAAGCTCAGCCAGGTAGAGTCCCCAGGATTCAAGGTAAGGCTGAGTGGCCTGGTTTCGTGACACTTCAGCCGTTTCAGACAAAGTTGGTGGTTGAATGGCTACCACGGTATTGCGAGAAAATGCCGCAACCGCAAGCAGCAAGTTAGATAGCACCAGCACTGCAATCAGAAACCGTTGCCATCGGTTCTCTAATTGCGTGCCTTGCCATGATTTTAAAAACACGTCGAACTTCACGGCAGATAGCTCCTGATAAATGGGTTAGGGATCGTCTTGGCTTTGGTTGGCAACAGCCCAGCCCAGTAGATGGCGTGAAGAATAAAACCATCAGGGCGACCATCACGAAAACGCCGATAGAGCTTGGTTGTCACCAACCCCAACAGGCATAAAACCAAGGCATTACCGGTAAAAATGCCGATCACTAGCCCCAACAGAATGGGAGCCATCTCATCGGCACTCCAAAGCAGGAAGTGCGGCGGGTCATCGATATAGGATGGAATACTCACAGGTTCCATAGTCACTCCTCGTTGTTTGAATTGAGAAGTGAAGAATGCCTTGGGATTGGCAGGTTCAGTGGTCAGCTAGATGCCGAATTCTTGAATGTTTTGAGGGTTCTATTCAGACAATACTAACAATTGATCTTTTTGATGCGGTTGATATGATGAGGATATTGGTCGTGTCGAGACCAGCTGCCCACTTTAGCAAACCCGGACGGGACGACATGCAAATCAAATTTATTTTTTGCTTAGGTTTTTTCTGCGACCTCGGCAGTGGGCACCGTATTCGCTAATAGGAGAAACTCAATGCAAATTACTAAAATCATTTCCTCTGCCACGGTTGAACGTTTAAAGCAAAAAGCACGAAAGCTTAAACGTGAAAAACCCATTACACACACTCAAGCACTTGATGAAGTTGCAGTATCTGCTGGTTTTAATCATTGGCATCAAGTTGTGCAAGCTAATGACTTACTTAAACCATCAGAAGTGGCGTTATCTTCTGGATGTATCATGGCTTTTGATGTCAAAGATGGTATGGATGTCGATACCAGTGATGGGGTCTTAATTGAAGACCACTTCTTGGAAATGCTCACTGAAAAGCAGCTATTTGAAATTTATGCCAATTCCCCTGATGAGGAAGATGAGCAAAACAGGCCACTAAAAGAAACGCTATCGGATTCAGAGCTTTATGAGTATTTTCGAGATGATTGCTCATTCATGTACTTTCGCCTAGCCGAGTCTCATGCAAACAAACCGTTAAAAGAAGTATTGACTCTTATACGACAGTACTCGTTTTGGATGCCGCAATATATTTGGCTTCAAGGTCACCTTATTGATACTTATCATTTGCCAGCGGAAGACGAGAATGGCAATACCGTAGGCGTCAGGTTTTAGCTCTACAAGATGAGGCCTAACTGGCCTCATATCTTCTTCTGCAAGTGACTTAACGCCAACCCCGCCATCAATGCCAAACCGATGATCAGCGACGGTAACACCACCGGTGGAATAGCCAGCGGGGCGAACAATCCCATAAACAGCAAAATGACACCTGAGCCCAGGATAATCATGCTGTAGCGGTGAATGATTGGGCTCGAAAAATCAAAGGTTGTCTTCTTAATCTTCCAGGTCATCAAGCCGTCCCACAGCGCCGGTAACATGAGAATAAGCGCAAAGGGCAACCAGACCATCAGCAAAGCAAATCGAGTGAACACTTGGTACAACACATCAAAAAATGCCTGAATACGGTCTTCTACCCACACAAACCAAAAGCCTCCCATGTTCTCCATCCCTTTAGAGCGCAGTCGTTGCTCTTCAGTGGGGATTAGAAAATCACGCACAGATTGCTCCATCTGTGTATCCACAATCCATGACTGATACCAGCCATGGCTAGTTTGACCAATCCAATAGCTTGTTTGTGCGCCCAATTGGTTTTGAATCATCTGCTTCTCTTTATTAATAACCCGGCCAGTCCAATCACCGGGCACTAACACGCCAATGGCAATAATCTCCAGCATCAGTGCCAGACACAGCAGCCAAACCGACTTATGCTTGCTCATGCCAAACATCCTCTTCTACTCGCGCCAGCATGGCTGCAACGGTTGGCGTCATAATCCGGGCTTTAATCACTTGTTGAAGCCGCTTTGTCGTCGTATGGCCACTGACATAACGCACATCGATGCGTCCTTCAGCCAGATACCCCATTCGATTTGGACGATTACGAATCCAGGAGTAGAAATACACACCATCCACGGCGGCCCACTCGAAATGGTCAGGATCACGCAGGCGAATCCCCGTTAAAGCACTGGCGGCAGTCCAGGTCAGTGCCTCAATGAAATGCCACAGGCGTACACTGTCATCATCACAACTGACTTCTTCATAACTGCCCAAGCCATTACACAGACACAAATCAAAGATGGAATGGCCATCTAACGTGAACGCATCCGTTAAGTAGTCCGCCAAGCAATACACCGAGGCCAAAGCATGAGGCCAGTCGGTTTCAAGCAGTCTTAAGGTTTCCTTGAACTGGGGGTTATGTTGCTGCCACTGAGCGAGCATTTCTTTACTGGTAAGTGTTGTCATTTTCAGACAGACAGAATGATGCATACAGACTCCTTATGCTGCCTGTGTAGAGCTGGTTAAAATAGGAATGCGGCCTTTGATCACGCGGCCACCTGAAAGCTTGGCGATGTACTCCAGGTTGGGAAGCTGGCCTAATAACTGCGGTGGAAACATATCGCCTTCTTCCTCCATCAAGCGTTCGCCATGATTGCCGGTAAACAACGCGGGGCTGTCCGAGTTGGACGACATACCTTGAGTTTGCATGATGTACTGCAACCGAGTCTTAGGCAGATTGTCGGTAATGTACTGCTGCGTTTCGGCATCCATCACCCGAAGAGCTATCAGGTTGTTGATGTTACCTAACACCTGACGGGCCTTAGCTTCGCTGCCTGTACGAGCTGAAAAATCAGCAAAGGTCTGAGTAGCAATCACACAACGCATTTTTGCGCCACGGCCTTTGTTGAGAAGTTGAATGAAGGGATCGTTGACGACTTCAGCCGCCTCATCGATGAAGATATTTACGGGACGATTTTCAACACCATAGTTATAGCGGTCACCGGCCACAGCAGTGAGATCCGATAAAAGCAACGAACCAATGGCGCTGCCAACCATGGCGTCGGTTAATGAATCCAAGCCGATATACGCCACTTGGGCATTGTTGATAATTCGACCAGAATCCGTAATTAACCGGCTGTCATCCACATCGTTTGCAATCGGTGATAACAGTGGGCCTAATTCACTTGAGGTGAGCATATTGAGCACCGGCATCAGTGAAGCCACCATCTTGGAATAGTGGGTTCTGTCATGCTCAAACATACTCAATAGCCCTTCCAAATCGGTATTGGCGGCAACGGGCTGAATGCGTTCGTAATAAAAAAGCAGCATCGCCATGGCTTGTTTTGCCAAGGTATTGGCCTTTTCGGTAAAGCGCTTAATCTCCACACTAAAGTTCGGATATACCTGCTCACCCCAAGCCGTGACGGCTTTTACTACCAAACCTTCTGGGCCACCTTCCAAGAATCGTCTCAGTGTTTTCAGATCAGGACGTTGTGAAGTAAGCAACAAACCTTGCACGATGTTATTCAGTGCCATTTGGCCAAAGGCTTTAAATGGATCAGCACCGGTTTCGGATGGGATTAAGGCCGCAATTCGGCTGGCAATTTCAGTGCCACGGTTAAAGTTTCTAAGAGGATTAAGACGTACAGAATGCTCAGGAAAACCCGGATGAAAATACACAAAGCGCTCAGGACTACCGGCGGCAATACAGGCTCGCTGTGCATTATCCTTAAGTTCCTTGTCTCCCTTAGGGTCAATAATAATCACGGCTTCATTACGCAAAATGGCCTGAGTGATCATCGCATCAAAGCATCGGGTTTTTCCGGCACCGGTCGTACCGACAATTAATGTATGCCCCTCAGTGTGACCAACTGGCTGGTACACATCTTCTTCTTTGGGCTCAACACCATGAATCCAGGTCGAACCCATTTGGCTATTCTTTCGATAAGAGGCGTGACCCTGGTTAAGCAAGGTTTGCTTATCCCGCTTTAAGATTTCATAAGCACGTTGGGCATGACGTTGGTCCCACTCAAAGCCATACCCTAACCACAATTCATCAGGATGTTTTGCCATCACCTTTTGCAAATGCGACAGCGCCATAAATGCCAATGGTTTGCCTTTTAGCCCCATCTGCAACTTATAAAGGCGATAAGCCTCAGGAAGGCGATACAACGCCATGCCCGAGGAAATCCCTGTCATCCACCAAAATGGTTCGGGCGGTAACTCTGTCAGCATTTCTGCGGCAATCGCCCCAGTGGCTCCAACCAGCCAACCAGCTGCTGCCATGGCTTCATAGTTCGTGCGCCAGGGCATCTCATATGCGTTTTCTTTCATTCATGCTCCGCAAAATAACCGTTTGCAATCCGATTAATTTCAAATGGATTAACGCTTAGCGTGAGCGGTAAACAGAACCGTTTCCCCCTCATCAAACTGGCATTGGTCACTGGCCGAGATCCCCCGAAGCAGCTGTCCGGCTGGAATACCATGCTCATTGGCGACTTGGCGTAAGGTTTGAATCGTGACGCGAATACCATCGGCACTATGATCCACGTCTGGGTAATCACCATCGGTCAGTAAGATGGGCAAATCTTTCACAAAATTAACCATCTGTTGCCGCTGCGCGTGTTTGGGGTCGGTACTTGAGTTCGCATTGGCCGCAATCGGCTTTTGCTTTCGCTCCGTTCTTGTGGCGGGTTCTTTTGCTTGGGCATTGGTTGTCTCAGTTCGACTCGGTCGCGGTGAAGCCTCTTCGTTCTGAATTGCTGCCGCCGGTTCTGCGTCTTGTTTGGGAAGGTCAATCAGTGCAGTAAGCCCTTTAGAAATCGATATTTTCAGCAGCAACCCTTGCTCCTGAACGCCATCTTTCGTAGTAATAGTTCTAGCCTTACGTGTCGGGTTTGCGGGATCTAGTTCAAGCCAATCTAATCGACTGAGTTCAGCAAGCAGTTTTCGGGGAGCACACCAAGGTCTTACGGCATCGGGATAGCGGATCAGTATCTGTTCACCAACCACAACCAGCGCGCTACTGGCCTCTGGGAGCCATGCCAAAGATTCAGGCAGATTCAATGCTTCTGCATCGTGCTGGTTTACGTTATTTGAGATAGCGCCATCATATGAATTGTTAGGCTTTTCACATCCATCAGCTGGAGCATTTTCATTTGCCTGAAGGTGATTAACATCACTGGCATGACGAAGTTCATCATCTTGTTCGGACGGTTTTGTCGATGGCGACTTAGCCGAATTGCTATGTTCGATTGATGATGACGCTTCAGACAAGCCTGGCTGCTCTCTGGAACGACTCTGAGGCTCTGCTTGTGTTTGCTGTGTTGCTTCCCACTCAGATTTGCTAAACAGTCTCACGCTACTTGGTACATTCGAGCTGAACAATAAATCGGCCTCAGATATATGAAGCATGGGTAACCAGATTGGCTTGTCGTCTTTGATCAGCACTTCAGGGGCAAGACTTTCATATCGCTCATTTGAGACGGATTTAGTGGCCAATCCTCGCTCAATAAGGATGTCCGCAAGGGTATCGGGGTCTCTTGGGATGCCAGGTATCTTGTCTTTGGCCAATAGCTCAATGATGTCCTTAGCCGCGCTTTTCCAAACCAGGTAAAGATTGGTTGATTGATTCGATTTTCGTACCCAGACTCTGGCGTCTCGCTGATTGACTAACCACTGGGAACTGGCAAGCAATCGCCTCATGGCATCAAGTAGATAGCGTTCAACTGGAACACCAAGGGCATTGTCGTCAACGGAAATGCGTTGAGCCTTCAGGTCTCGCTGTACACTGGTTTGGTCGGCTTCAATGACCAGTTTAGACAGGACATGCTCTGGATCGGTATTGCCAATTGCCTCCAGCATGGCTTGCAAAATTTCAGGGCCCGGTTGGGTTAACCAGGCGAGCAACTCAGGTGTCATCACCCGGTTTAACACCAGAATTGAGAATTGCTCGTGCCGCTTGCACCGTCCGTCGCGCCAGCGAATGAAATAGCGTTCAATGCTGTTATTAGTGGTCCACTGAGATAAGGTTTCTAAAAACGGGTTCCACTGATAGCGTCCATCTTCGTCTGTGATGGACAGATCTGAAACGGGCTTACCAATATCATGGAACAAACCGCCAAGAGCCGCCGCGACACGCCACCTTGGTTCAAGCTCTTTTTTCTCAACCGGTATGCCACTGGCAACAAAGATGATCCCTTCAGCTGCTTGTGCCGCCCAGAAAGCAACTTCCAACGAATGACGTAATAAACCACCCGCACCACTGTGATGATGATGCTCAGAAGCCGGCAACAAATGAACATAAGCAGCCAGATGATCAATGCAGGGCTGGATCAGCTTTTGAAAGTCACGCTGGTTAAAGCCAAGTACTTGGCGCAGTTTGGCAATTAGCTCGTCTTGTGTGGACTGCAAATCCTCGGGTGACGCAGCTGGCAATCCCTTCAAGAATGGCGGATAGCGTGGAATGTCTGTATCCAGTTGAGATGACAGCTCTGGTAATGCTTTGGCTTGAAAAAATAGGTGTTTGAACATAGTGAACCTCCGACACTATAGTGTGAAGGTTCACTTTGAGCTGGTGAGTTAGGAAGATACAAAAAAAGCTCATCTAATCGATAAACATTGGCATCGCATCGAGTTAAGTCAACGCGCACTCAGAAGCAATTTCGAAATTGCGTCTACGATAAACGACCATTGCTTACACGGCAGTCAAAGTATCCCCACCATGCTTAGTAACTCTTGGGCGACACTGAATCTTCATTGCGTCGCTGACAAATGCGTTATCACTGGCTTTGCTAGACCAAATATATGCCTCACCTGGTTTTAACGCTCCAAGCTTCTCAGGCGTTAGTGATTTCAAACCGATACAGGCTTTTTGAATATGCTTTAACCAGTCCGGAGCGTTGAACTTATGCAGAATAATCTGTGATGAAAGCTGAATAAGTTCCACCGGTACAGACGGTGGATCTTGGCTGGCAATCATGACACTGGTGCCCTTGTGGCGCATTTCGCGTACCGTTTCCACAAGCCCTTTTACTAGGTCTGGACTATCGATGTATTTATGACATTCATCAAACACAATTAGCTTGTTAAAAGATTGCCCTTGGTACTTGGCTTCCGAGAATATTTGCAGAAGCACCACAAATAAGCCTAATGCCTCATCTTTTTCGATGAATTCGTCTCGAACATCTACAACGATCATTCTGCCTGGTCGAATCAGCGAACCAACGTTTAATTGGTCATCAATGTACTGTTCAGCAAAATCCAAACGCATGTCTGCTAGGTCTTTAAGTGAATCCGAAAGACTAGAGTTTTGTATTCCATCCCTTATCGCTTGGATCGAGAGGTTATTTCGATTTTTACGCATAATATTGCCTAGTTGGCGGATATATGCGGCTTGGTTGCCGATAGCCCCCATCAAAAATTTCCAGTGCCCAGCTTGCAATTCAGAAGAACAAAACTTCAACGGATGTACCTCAATTCCAGGGTACTCAGCACGACGTTCGTTTAACTTGTCTTCAGGAGCTAACAACACAACATCATCTAAGGAAGCTGGCTCCGCACCATATACTTCTTTAAGCTTAGCTAACTGCGTAACATCGTCATTTGGGGCTATCATCGACGTAAACTCAGGTTTATAGTCCTGAGTAGCACTGTAATGGAATATCACACTGGCCAACTCTTTATGCAGCGTATTGATCGATGGAATTGATTTAGTTGCCATCTCCACAACTGAGCCTAATGTATAGCTTTTGCCCCCACCTTGAACACCAAATAAACTTAGTGTGTGTGTATGGTTTAAATCTAAGGCTATTTTCCGTCCATGGACCTCTCCCAATAGGCCAAACTGAGCAGAGTCACCGTTGACACCAAGAACAATATCGTGGGGAACGACCTCAATTTTATTACCCGTTGTGATGTTAGGGATGTGCAAATTTTCGTCAGGCTCTGGCTCTGGCTCTAGCTCTACAGTATTAGTTATTGCAGGAGCTGGATTACCAACAGGTTTTACTTCTTCAACGCCCTGATTAATCGACGGCGAAACAGTAGCTGGCTCATCATCATTAAAAGGCAGTACTTTAATCGTTTCATCTTTCGAAGTATCTGGCCGCTCAGGTAAAGTGATCGCAGCTTGAGATACTAATTCAGCCCAAGATACGGTTCTATCTCGCTCTTTATGTAAAAATTCGGCCGAAGTTAACTTAGGCAGCGTTAGCTCAAGTGAATCCAACGTTCCTTCACTGTGTTCATTATCCTCAGGCACTTTAGCGGAGAGCAATTCGTCAATATGGTTTCGCCCAACACGATGAAACTCGATACCAACTTCTTTTTCAACGCCGGAACTATTCTGACCGAAATCAAAAATAACTGCACTTCGGGTAATTGAAAGCTTGTATCCCTGTTCCAAGGTCCGAAGCAAAAATCTCGCCTCCTCAACAACCTCAGAAGTCAATAAACCAAAACGTTCAGATCGTTTAAGGTAATGTTCAAGAAGGACACAGAGCTTTTGTGTTTTAACCAAGCGATCAGGTCTATCCGGTGTTGTACGAGTCAAATCAAAATGACGCTGAAGAACACGTTCAGATTCCGAGATTTGCTCAGCAATACTCTTTTTTAAACCTTCGTACTTCGTCATATCGCCGACTTCTGAATAACACTTAACTTCGACTAAATTACAACGAATTGTGCGTGATGAAGCATCTAAATCGAACAATGCTAAATCAGTTCTTTTAAAGCTAACGTCAGCACCAAGCTCCCCATCTCCTTTTTGAAGCTCGGAATATAGCTCTAGGTGGGCATCTAAAGGAACAATGATCTGATCTTTGAACACCCCCTGGTATTCAAGATAAAGTTTGGATAGCGCCAACCCTAAGGCTTCCGACTTTGAAGCGCTATTTGAAGCCAGTTTTAGTGCAAGCCTGCCTGACAACGCTCTAAGTGAGTCTAAAACCCTCGTCGCCTTATTAACATCAGGAACAATTTGATGCTGTTCTAAGGTCCCTCTCAATAATGCTTCTATTTCTGTAGTAGAACGCGAAGTAATAACAAAGTTGTGCGTGTTTGAAGAAGCCATTTCAGGGCTGTGATCAATCAGATAATCTGGACGACCATCTTTACCACCGTGATCAAAAAATTCAATGCCCAAGTTTCTATCCACAGTGAATACCCAATCACTGACTTCGTGTAATTGATTTAACAAAGCTCTTTCAGCGCTATCAAGAGCCAACCTGACTACAGGCACCTGTTCTAAAGAAAAGTCGCCCGTCGCTAATGATGCGGTTATTCCCGCCATCATTTTAGGCAGTTTTGCTATAGCCTCCGATATCTGGCCACCAAAAAGCATTTTCGCAGCACCATGTCTCGTGTGACGATCCCAAGCAACAACCCCATTCTCATCGAAGTAATCAATGCAATAGTCCTGATACAACCCATATATAGGAGCAACTTGTTCATCTGCCTGCGGTTTTACTACCGATAACTCTTGTGCAGGGAACACATCGAATAACATGCTTAGATGAGACTGAAACTCATCAGGCGACTGCTCAAACTCAGAGCTAGCTCTGAGCGAAATGCTTAACTTTGGCTGCAAGTGATTTTCTGCTGAATGAAATAGCTGATTTTCATTCTCACTGTCTTCGCCACTATTTATCAGCTTAAATAAATCAGCGCCTACTTCTGTCGCGTATGGGTCAGCTACGAATAGACGAATATCAAAACTAATATGCTTTAGCTCCGGTTTCTTTCTCAAAGCCAACAACATGCCCGCTACGGCTCCCGCAGACCCCGCGTTAAACACATTGATCGATAAACAATTCACATAGGGGTGTTGTATCAGATATCTTTCGACTTTTGTGGCGAGAAAGGTACTACTTTGCTTACCAACTTGCTGGTAATCATTTTTAATACCAAATGCAGTTTTAATTTTATCAATGAGTGCTTGTGGCTCTTTTTCTTGTGCAGACGACAGAATACTCCAAAATGGATGAATACTATCAAGTGCGACCATCAACTGGCCTTGAGAGTCTGGCAGAACGTAAGGAAAATTGGTTAATGCGAGTTCTTCTAATAAACTGTTTTTAGTTCCTACCGCGATTTCCTTACCAACCTTCTCACTCTGTCTTGCCCAAGCTTCCGCAAGAGAAGCCCATCCACCTAGCCATAAAGCCCTCAGTGGATGTGTAGGCCCCAGTAACATGGCTTTTTTATAGCTGCCGTCATAATTCCATATCACGATTGAAAGTGAATCCAAGCGAAGTAACGCGGCTAATTCAGTCGAATAGTCATGTCCATTTTCAGTTTCCTGAAATACCGCTGCTAGGTATTCTAAATAGCTGCTGGAATACAAGTAGGCTTCATGTAATGAAGACACATGATCATGAGCGACAGAAATTAGCTCTTTCTCATCTTGATGTATAATTTGAAAGTACGTTTCACGTGCCACTTTAAACTTTTCAAACTGGCTTTCTACACCCTTTATTGGCCAATCTACAGCATCGGCACCAGACTCACTTGCTTCTTGATTGCGAATTTCTACACGCCAAGTCAAAGCGGCCATTGGATTAGCTAGAATTTTTTGCTCAAAGTCTTTTAAGTAAGTGGTAACGGGGATTTGAATACCACTTCCTTTCTTGAATTTCACATTGACGATCGACTCAGCCTTACTCTTACTATCCTGCCAAGTCGTTTCCATTACTTCAGCATTGGCAAATTTCACAGTTTCGATGACGTTGGCAAATTCAGCTTTAATCTTCGCATGCGCTAATGACGCCTCTCTGACTTTTCGCCCCTCAATTGGCTCAACCTCTGCATCTGCTGCTGGCAATACATAAAACAGATCACTTTCATTAATTCGTGAGCCAGCTTCCTCCGCACTGGACGTACCCCACGGTATTGGACACTGTTTGTCATCAACCAAAGGTAGTAATTCATCGTTTTCATCAAACGCTTGAATTCGAATGTAATGCCAACCTTCTTCCCATTCGATTCCAGTCAACTTATTAAACGTGATTGTAACTGTGGATTTTGATGTAGCTTTACCTACCTTAATTAACCCAACAAAATCACCTTGTTGAGTAAACACCTGAGCTTTATATTTCGCTAAACCATTAACTTCACTAGGCTTTGGTGAAACAGAAAAAGTCACAGAAAACTTTTTCAAACCACCTTGGCCAGTAGTTAATACTTGTTGGCCAATCAGTTGTTGCAAGTTTGGGTCTGTTTCATCTTCAGGAATAAGCGGCAAACCAACCTCAGTCACCATTAAACAAACTGCATCAGTGGCATCTTCCTCATATTGAAAGCGCCATTTATCAAAAGTGAGTGCCCAGTTGCTGCTATCCACCACTAATTGCTTGCGCCAACTGCTATCGAGTAGATTTTCCTGATCATTTAAAAAGAGCGCTAATCTCTTGTTAAAATCTTCACCTTCTAGCTGTAGGTCATAAACGGTTGCAATCGCTGATTTCTCAGAGCGGTTTATAATTTGTACACACTCACGATTTTTAACTAATTTGCGTACCAACATAGAATGATCTTGATGCAACTCAAGATCAGGAATCAACCCCAACTCGTAAAGAGCAGCACCAGCAACACTTGGATCAAAGCCATTAACCTTAATCGTTAACGCGTATCGCAACCATTGATAAGCACTGAGTTTTAACGCCGCCTTTTCTTGAAGAATGAAGTAAACTTCGTCCAACAACCGCTTAATCGGATCAGGAGATTCAGCCTTTACTTGATTAAACGCAAGCCAATAAGCATCTGAAATATCAATTTGTTCAAAGGTCGCAGCACCAAAAGAGTCTTCAGAGGACGTTTTTAATTCATTGGGTACAAAAATCAGTAATGGCTGGCGAAGCTGGCCGTGTTCATCAGGGTTTCGCAGTTCAACAAGCTTGGTGCTGGTAACCGAAAAATTACGCGTCGCTTTCTCTGCCAATACGGCAACCTGGGCATACTCAACCGCACCTGATACGACTTCACTAAGCTGATACATCAGCTCTGTTTCTAAATCAGATACCTTCATGCAGTGGCCCGCACCGCGAGTTTCTAATAACAACTTAAACTTAGGTACAAGGACACTGATTAAGCTGCCGTCAATATCTGACTTAATAACGGTTTGAATTCCCTTAATCATGCGTTATGTCCTTTCATACTCTCATTTTGCTTACTATTTATCTGATACCTTGGAGTAACCGTTTGTGTTACATACGCATCAGAAAGATCGCGATAAAAACCAATTTCTCGTAACCGGCGTTTAAAACCAGATAAGTTATCTCTAAGCGCTTTATTCACATCAATTGATGACTCACAGAAAGCATCTGTATCGGGTAACGAATCAATAAAAATGCCATATCGTTCTTTTAAGAAAATTAACAGCTCATCAACTCTTAACTCCTTAGTGTGAAAACCCAAGTCACCACCTTTGGTGAGTACTGCCAGCTGTAACAACACTTCTAGCAGTCGTCCATCAACGCTAAATCGACGCCCACCAGTGCTACCACTTTGTTGTTCTAACAAAGCACCAGGTTTATTCTTGAGCATAAGACTATCTAGGTTTTTGACTAAACCAGAGCGAATTGCATTACCTTGAACAAACAACAAAATCTCTATGTAGGTTTCATACTCAGGTAAGCCGAGCTGGGTAATAGCATGAATCTCTGGCGGAATTTCCTCTGACTCATGTGCAGATGACACTGACGCATCTAAAATTCCAGCGTTACGTTGACCAAAAAACTGATCGCGCTCTTGCTCTAACGGCGACTCCAGCAGAGTGAACAAATCAGGCACTGACATTTGTTTTATCGATTTTGCCCCCGATAATTTACCTTTTTTCGATAGATACTCTGCAAATTCATCGAGTTTTTTAACGCCGAAATAGGCTTTAATAAAAGCTGGAATACGCTTGTAGTGTAACGTCGCACTTTGCTCAGCCATCGATTCACTCAAGCTATTAGCGCCATTTGTCATGTCCACATAGAGCGCCGTCTTTTGTTTATTGCTCTCTTGGAGATTACGGCCCTTACTCTTAGCCAAAGCCGGTAGCAACTTAAACAATTTCAATTGGTATAGCGCCAGGTGAAAGGCTAACAATATCTTTATGTACTCAACCATCACTGAACGAGGAATATACTGGCGATACGTCAGAAGCTTAATGATATCTTCAGCTAAAATATCCGCAGCTTGTTGATTAAGCGGCGCAAACCGTTCTTGTAAGTCAGTATGATCCGGCGCGTCAGACTTTACTTGATCAGACAGTCTTAATATTGCCTGCGTTTCAACATCTACTTGCGACGAACTATCATACTGACCTGTCGTAGAATCGACACCAGCAAAGAAAAACTGTTTGAGTCGGTTAATCGCGGTCTGACCATTATTGGCATGGTAAAGCAACTCATATACTTGCTTAGAGGCACCATAATCCCGGCAATTTTTAGGATTTCGAAACAAATAAGTATTGCCGTGAAGTGGTCTCGGCGCAGCAACCGCTTC
Organism: Vibrio sp. 1069; assembly: GCF_033340555.1. Taxonomy (NCBI): domain Bacteria; kingdom Pseudomonadati; phylum Pseudomonadota; class Gammaproteobacteria; order Vibrionales; family Vibrionaceae; genus Vibrio; species Vibrio sp. 1069. Next base: position 20,490 of record NZ_JAWOWP010000021.1, on the reverse strand, counting down.
GTTAGCCTTGCCACGATTAATTAAGTCCACCAAGTGGGTTTCAATCCACTTTTCAATAGTAATAGGGGCTTGAGAGAAGTTTTTAAAATGTGTTCCATTACGAGAGTCTAGAAACTCGTCTTTAAACAACTCAACCGTCATACCTTTAGCACTTAGTTTACTAGAAGCGCCATTGTGCTTTAGCCGAGCGAATAGATGAGTTAAGACCCTATCCATTTCAACAATTTTGTAATCAAGATAGCTCACTTTATTGGTGCGAAAAGCCTTATCTTTTTTACCTAACTTCATGGCTGAACCTCCGCTACCAATCGTTCTAATTGCAACACACCACCTTCGTCGCGGGTTATTTTTTCATACTGTTGGCCGTTGGTAGTTAACAAAACCTCTTGATAAGGCGCTGAAGCCAGTACGTTCTTAAATACGGTTAAACTTAAATAAAAACTCTGCTCCGCTTGCGCCGAAGGCACGTAGCCTTGATTAAGACGATGCAGCATTTCAAACAAGTCTAAATCTAATTCCAACTCTGCGGTAAGGCCGGTTGCATCTTGGTACTTGAGCAATAGTGACTGCGGACTATGCTCCACAAATGACGAGTTCATCGCTGAGTCTTTCACTTCAATGGAAAAAACATCCGATGGGAATAAGCGATAACTTCTAATAGTGCCTAAGTGTACCTTACGTACTTGCATCGCCAGTTGACCATTAAAATACATCGGGTTATGTAAACCTTCACCGCGGTTAATTGCATTAATGGCAAGCGATTTCGCTTCATTTAGTAACGTACTGTCTTCGAGGTAACGTACTAATAACTTCGCTGAACGATAAGGCAGTAATGTTTGCCAGTTTTCTCCACGGCGCTCAAAGTAGGCCTTTCTGCGTAACATCCCGACCACATTACGATGAGATAGATAGCGTTCCTTACTCTCACTTAGTGCCGTGTCATTGGGTAAGCTCTGATGAACATTGGCTAGCAGCTGAGTTTCGTGTTCACTACGCTGATCAAACTGCAACCAATCAACAGCATCTAAGCCTAAAAAGTCCAGCCCGCGATCTAAGCGAACGTCAGACCCTTGAGCAATGTCGGTTTCCCTCAGCAGCTTTAACAATCTATCTTGGGTATTGTCGTTACCGCACCAAGCGTTAAAGTAATAACCGTGAAGAATTTTGTCGGCTTCGCCATTGGCATAAATTTCTTTAATTTCGTTACAGGAGTATTCACCAACTAGCGTATAACTCAGTGCCGAGCGTAAATCTCGCATCGTGATATGTAGCTGATTGCGTAAACTGGTCAGTTTGTAAATATACTTCAAACGCTCGATGACTTTAGGGCCAGTTTGCTCGTCTTGAAAGGTAGCAATATTGTGCTTAACGTAGCATTTGTCTTTTAGCGCACAATAATCACAGCCTTGCCAAACCTTGGCCGAGGTCATTTTTCCGATGATTCGCTCAAAAATAGACTCAGGTTGACTTTGCGTCGAAGCCAGCACATCGCGCATATTTAGGTTAACTACCGCCACGTCATTTTGCACTGAGCCATCTTTTAAACTTTGTTCAACTACGGCTTTTAGAGCAGAAAAACTTTCTGAATGTTGGGTTAAAAAGTCGACTAGCCGACCTTCGTTAATGGCAATTAACCGGGTCTCGTGATGTGGCCATGCATTTGAATCGTTACCTTGATAGACGCTAAAGAACTCTTCGAGTACCGCGTCATTATCTTTGTTACCTTCGTCTTGACTACCATCGTAGTTAGTCAGGTATTTATGACCATTTATTTCAAACCAGCTACCATTCCCTTGTGGGTTTAAGTGAACGCTTGTTCCTTGCACTTCAACTTGAGCCTCCAATTGCTGCAAAAATGCGGTTTTGCCATCACCTGCATTACCGGTAATCAGTACCAAGCGCAGTTGCCCAGCCAGAATTGCAGGAGCAAGCTCGGTATCTAAGGCGGTTTCAACGTAAATTAACTTTGCGTAATCATCTAAGCCACGGGTGCCGGCATTTGAATGCCGACTTTGGCTATACAGCGTCAGCATAAAATCATGAAACGCAGATTTACTTGGGTTAGAGCCATCCGCAAGTGGCGGCAAATGAAACTGCGAAGTACTTTCTTCCGATAAAGTTTGCGCCTTTTTCAATTGCTGGACTTTATTCAGTGCTTTCAGCAATTGTTCGGCAGATTCAAAACGGTCAACTCGTTTTGGGGCGATCAGTTTTAGCAGGACCGCCGAAACATCATCGGTTAAGTTAAAGCTCTGGGTAAACTCACTAGGGTGACGAGCTAACTCGTCCATAGGTGGGCACTGCACATTGGCCCATGGGTATTCACCGGTCATAGCTCGATACAGGGTAATGCCCAAGGCATATAAGTCCCTATCTACCAAATCAGAGGCTTGCGGTGTTTCAGTAATGCTTAAATCTGGGGGTAAATACTTCCGTGAACCGCCCCCTAACGTTAGGTCTTCAGCATCTACCGATACATTAAAATCGATGATACGAACTTTACCGTCTTTCCAAATCAGGTTTTGTGGCTTGATGTCACAGTGGAAAATATTGTGATCGTGTAAATGCTGTAAACCTTCCGCTACCTGCTTAGCCATGGTCCACACTTCGTGTGCCGTTAATGAACGTTGCTGGATCAGTTCACTGACATCTAGGCCTTCAAGGTACTCAAAAACAATATAAGGAGGACCTTGATTAGGAAGTACGTCTGCATCGTACACCTTTACCACATAAGGGTGCTCTGGCAGTTTAACCAAGGTGCGGTATTCCTGCTTTAAGCGCTCTAATACCGATTCTCTATCATTCAAAATCAGTTTCACTGCGCGCGAAACATCACCAAAGGTATCCGTTACCTTATAAACGATACCAAAACCGCCAGGTTTACCCAGCGGTTGCTGTACGACGTATTTATTAGTTAGCTGGTAGCCGCTCGGTAAACGCTTGTAATTGACTGAAAGCTCATGGTTATTCTGCGTTTTAACACTCAGCTGTTCGGGTTTATTAGGCTCAATTGTTTCTACTGCTGCTTTGGGTTGCCAGAGTGCATTAAATTGCGCCAGCGCATCTTCAGGGCTTGGCCGTTGCAGTGCATCTTTGTGACATAAGGTTTGCAGCCAATCATCAAACTCTACTGGTAGCTGTTTATATCGCTCACTCAACTTTGTACTGAGCAGACACGATTTCTCAATAGCTTGGGTGACCGAATCAAAGGCCGCATCACCACTAAACAGCTCAAAAATAACCAGACCTAAACTGTACATATCCGAGGCGCAGCTCGCTGCATGGCTATCAACCCAGAGTTCGGGGGCTTTATAACGGTTTGAGATCCGCTGCTGTACTTCGTCGGCAATCGTGGTGGTGTTTTCACTCCCTATCCGAGCGTAGTCAAAATCAATCAGCCTTGGCTGACCATCGGCCCCCATTAAAATATGCTCAGGGGTAATATTGCGATGCACAACGCCATTGCGACATACATGCGCTAACGCCAACAACAAATCATTAACGATGCGCTTCTTTTGATCTAATGTGAGCAGCGAGTTTGCGTCTTTAAGCTTTTTGCTAAGGATTTCGCCAGGAATATCATCGGTTAATAACAAGTATTTATCTTGCGCTTCAGTAACAAAGAAGTCTTTCACACCAATAATGGCGGAATGCGAGGGCATTTTTGCAATGGCACGATACGCATTTTCAATCAGGCGCTTTTGCTTGCTGCGTTCTTCATCTGGCAGGTAAGGGTCGGCTTTATAGGCTTTAGCTAGCACAGTGCCGCCTTTGCGACCAGCGGTAATGTTAAATACACGGTATTCCGTAAAGTACTGATTATCAACCAAGGTTTCAGCCACTTCCCAGTTACCAAAACGTACACCATGGCTACGCTTTTTGGCCGATTTACCCAAGGCCTCTGCGATAATCTGAATGTACTTAGTCACATTGCGCTCAAAGCGCTCTGGAATACGTTCACTGTCGGTAAAGAAACGGGTGCTGTTTTTTAGTGCCACTACATGGCCGCGCTCGCGATCTTCTGGGTCCTTGAACTCGCAATCATCTATGGTGAGCACCACAGCGGTATCCACATAGATGTTTTTTAAATCTCTATTTGCGCGATTTTGCTTACAAATGAGACCCGACAAAGACTTCGCATTGCCGCGTAATTTCGGTAATGGCGAGCGATAGCTGTTGTGGGCGGTGTGCCACATGCTGCCGTCCACCTCAACTTTTCCGTGGATGCCCTTGGCATCCACTAAGTAAATAGCATGGGGCGCAACAACACAGATATCCACTTCAAACAGCTGGTCATACTGTTCAACTTCAAAGCTATGAATAATAAAGTAATCGTCGGGTAACTTTTCTTTTAACCAGGCGATGGCTTTGCGCTCTTCATCGTTAACCACATCACCAATTGCAAATACCTGTGCCATAACCTCTCCTTAATGCTTTGGTGCTGCAGCTTCTATTGCGTCTTCAACCATTTTTACAGCTTCTTTCTCTAGCTGTTGGGCTTCAGCGGCCAGTCGACCAGCTTGACGAACCATTTCTCCGATTCGGGCTTCTTCATCTGCGCTCATTCTAGGTAGCTTTATGGCTAGAATGTCATTTATAGACAGAAATGGAACTGAGCTACCTGCTGCACCACGAATTAACTGACGATACCCAACATCTGTGCAACACAAAAAGGCATAAAGATAGCCAGCGTCGACGCTTAGGTTTGTAACTCTTAACTTAAGTACGTGAGGCGATACACAAGCTCCATCAAATCTTGAATCTGCCCAAACTCCCGTACCAATAATCCCACCGACTTGCCCGCTTCTTGCGATTAACAAATCTTCTTCTCGAGTCTGCCACACCTCATCACCTTTCAATGATTTTCTTAGCAAAAAGCGCTCTGGTGTAACATCTGCTCTGAATATCTCTCCACTTGTAAAGAAAGGAACGCCGTAGTCTTCACCGGTGAATATTTGCTTCATCCGATTACCTTCAAGTGCTTGGATACCCAGCTCTGCAAGACTATTTTCAGCACCAGCTTTTTCAATCAGCTCATCACTCAATTGAGCAATTTGGTCGTGATAAGTTGCATCCATACGTTTTTGAACTAACGACGATGAAGCTGCTGAATGAGTAAAAATGCGATGAGATAAGGCGAGTTTATTTGGAAAACTAAAATGTTTGTTGATAAGCTGCCCTGCTTTTTTCAATAATGCATTAGATTCAGTTCGATTATCACCACACTTATTTATTAGCTCATGCGCTTTTTCCTCAAGTTGCTTATCAACAATTGGGACAGGCAAATTAATTACGTGATGAGGCTCAATATGCTGAATAATTGCTCCGTACGTCGAACTGACTACAAGTGGGACACCGAATTTACTTCTCAGATAGCAGTACAGATATCCAGGGAATATTTTCTCTGGATCGGGAACAACCCTCATAACATGCTCTGAACAAGCGTGGCCATCCATTTCCTGTCTAGCTAAAGTCATTCTCCCGATGGTTCCAGACCTAGTGATCAGAACCCAATCTTTGAAAACTCTGAATAATGGTTTGCGACTTACCTGTTCTTTGGATATCAAAGGTAATCTATCTAAATTGGCCTGAATAATATCCACACTTCCCATGAAAGGAACGCCATAACGCTCTTCCTTTACCCAAACTCGACCTTCTCTCCCCGCATGAAAAGCACCTTTAGCTCCATTTACTAAAAAGTCTTTTAATTCCTTCTTAGGCAATAAGCAGTCGTCAATTATTTTTTCCGCCTCTTTAGCTCCAGTCATGTAAGGACCACAATCTAGGCGTCGCCCTTCATCACTCAGCCAATTACTTGGTATGGTTTTTATTCTCATGCGTAAATCCTCGGATACCAAGCCTGAATCTGATGCAATAAGCCATTAAACGACTCATCTTCACAACCACGGAAAGACACGTCTTTGGCAATGCGCTTAAACAGCTGCGAGTGGGTCTTTTTCCGCCCCCAGTTTTGACCTCTAACTGCATCAATCGCCGCTTTTGGATCGGCAGGTTTGAGCGCTTCCGCATCCCAAAGGTTTCTTTCTTGCAACCAAGCTCTCAGGCTGCCACTAGCACCTGGATAATCAAATACTGACTCAATTCGTCGGGTATCCGCTTGCCACATTAATACTTCCAACTCTGGGTTTAACGCCATGACAAAAAAGCGCTCGTCAGGCCAACCTGCGGCACGCATATTGGCTTTAATCTTTTCACAGAACTGCTGGTAATTCATTGTTTGTAGGTTGTCATTAAACGCAAAATCGACCATAACAACCGCGTAGTTATGGGTATCAACATAGCTTTTCAGTAGGTTATGACCATCTTGATAAACACCCGGATCTTTTCTTGGGTGTTTGATTAAATCTTGCTTAGTGTCGAATTCAAATCTGGCGCATTGCAGTCGTGTATCAAACGCCGGATTTTCGAAAAAGCCTTCTACGGTGGCTTGCATTTCACCGTCGGCTACTAAAAAAACAATATCTCTCATGATTATTCCAACACTCCGGCCGCAAATAGGGTTCCTAAATCCACTTCGCCCTTCCATGTTTTTAGGCGGGGGTGTTCATGGCCTTTTAATACTTCTGTTGCGCCGTCTTGGTTAAAGCGCATGGTGATGATTTGCTCTACTTCGGTATTGGCGAGCACCACAGGTGAGTGCGTTGATAACCACAATTGCGTATCAGAGGTGAGCTTTAACGCTTCTAACACCGCATCAATTGCCTTAGGGTGAATACCGTTTTCAGGCTCTTCTAAGGTGATGATCTTAGGTGCATTTTGCAAATACGGGATAATTGTCAACGCTAATATATGCAAAGTACCGTGCGACAAGCCACTCGAAGGCACCACCATACCGTTGCTATAGGTTACTTCTAGGTAACAAAAGCTATCATCGATACGTTGCTTGGCTTCAATTTTAGTAATAGAGGGCAGCGCCATTTGCACCAACTCTAACCATTCGTTTAAGCCTTCGGGATCGCGCTGCTGCAAGGCATGTACTTGCCAAGGTAAACTACTCCCGTCCGCTTTAAAGGCGTGTTTATCTCTTGGCGATGCAGCTAATCGCATTGCAGGCCATTGTGGCTCGTAGCAATGTGAGCCTTGTATAAGAAACTCTTGAAGCCATAGCGCTGCGGGGTATAAATCATGGTCAGCAGGTAGCGCAGCCAAAGCCAATTGGCTATCTCGTAGTCCAAATTCAAGGATGGATGATTTTCCAGCTTGATACTCTGCCTGGTATTTAACCTTGGTACCTAAACTGCGCGATAACACCTTAAACCAAGGCGCACTGCGCCTGAAATCATCTACGCCAATAAGACCCATGCCATGTTCGGGGCGCAACTCATTATTTGGAAAAAGCGTTAAGTGCTCTTCTGTAACTTGAAATTTATGCTGGTTGATTCTGAACGATATTTCGTATCGCGCAGTATCGGGTCTTAATTCACTTTTCTGGAACTTATTCTGCCAGGCGTCGCTCGCGCCTCTTAACAGTTCCTCAATAACTGAAGGAGGCAAGCTCACTTCTAGTGCCAAGATAAAGTACTCGCCTCGAAGCTGATGAACGACTTCTTTGGCTGCTTCTGCGCGAGCACGCTCTCTACCGTTGGTTGGTTTAAAGAACGCATCGTTTATATCCGACACATTCAGTAAATCACCAAACAAAGCTGGGATATCAAGTAACGTTGTTTTACCTGAACCATTAGAGCCTGCAAATACATGCTGCTGCTCTAATGCTAGGTCCAGCGTATTAAAGCAACGGTATTTGTAGGCCTCTATTCTTGAGATCATACTGATGGCTCCGGATTGCTAGCACGAAACTCTTTCCAGGCTTTAGCAATTTTTGGCAGGTCGTCATCTAAAATTTTGCTACGACGCTTCAGCTTACGCACCACATTGTGGCCGTTGATGCGAATACGCTCTTCAACTTCTTCTTCGATAACTTTCTCTTCGCCGTCTGGGTGACGCTCATACAGCGTATTACCACGACGATCAAAGCCTACTTTTTCTGCAACTGCCATAAATACCGGGTATTCGGGCTCTCCACCGATGGCAATAGCATCTTTTTCAGTATCAGTTTTCTTTTTCAAGAACAGCAGGCTAGTTAAGATGTTTACGTTAGCTTCAACGATAAATGACTCAACAGGTAAGTCGACACAACCAAGCACCCAGCACTCTTGCATTAACCACCAGCGAATATACTCGTCACCTGGGTTACCTAGAATGCCGTCGGGTAACACGATACCCATACGTCCGCCTTGCTTAAGCCATTGCACGCAACGCTCAATAAACAAAATTTCGGGCGAAACTGCATCTTTACGGCGCTCTGTTTTTCTAAAGCCGCCGTTTTCAGTGCGCTCCCACACATAGGCAAGGTCGTATTGCTCTAGAATCTGCTTGTCGGTAACTGGGATATCGGAACCAAACGGTGGGTTAGTTAAGATCACATCAACACTGCCGTCTTTACCGCTGGAATCGCCAACAGGAATCGTTTTCTTGGCGGGGTCTACGCCCTTTAAATGTCCGTGTGGGTATTCCAATGAGTTCATGTGGTAGATGTTAGCCATGGCATTACTTGCCATCACCACGTTCATTTGCGATGCACGGCACAGGAAGGGGTCAAAGTCACAACCAAACAGATTGTTTTCGGCAAACTCTTTAATTTGTTGCTGAATAGAAATAAATTCTTCGGTGGTTTCAGCTGCCAGGCTAATAGCTTCTTTTTCTCTTAGCTGCTTGTTGATGAAGCTCAGGGTCTGCTCTAGGAAACCACCTGTACCGCATGATGGGTCCAGCACTTTTTCATGTGGTTGCGGTGCCATCATTTCGACAATAAGCTTGATTGCACCGCGAGGTGTAAAGTACTGACCACGGTCACCACGTAGGTTATCACCCACCACTTCTTGATAGGCTGCACCTTTGGCGTCCATTTCAGTACGGGTAAAGTCGTACTTAGCAAGTTCAGAAACCATGAATGCCAAAGCCCGATCTGACAAAGTGATATCTTCGTTGCCAGCAAAAATTTCTGGATAGGCTTTTTTTACCTTTTCAAATAGGGGGTTAATGCGTGCTCTGATTCTCTTACGACCTTCGTCGTCAAACTGCTCAGTTGGTGATGCCCAAAACTCACGGTCTCGATTGCCGATGCGCTCATCATACATTTTAGAGAATATAAGGTATAAGAACTGCCAGAATGCCGCATCTTTAGGCATACCTTCGTTACCGTGAATAAAATTATGACAACGACGGAATGCAGTAAGTAGCATCTCACGGTCAGCGGTTCTTAGCTGTGCGTTTGATGCAACGTCTCGACTCCCCAAAGTCTCATCTGCTAATGGCCAATCGCCAACTGCGTTGAACTTGGTATCGAATCGCGACTCTTCTTTTTCAACAAAGAAAAATTCGATGCCGTTGGTCCATAAACCCCACTGGCACTTTTCTAGCAGGTACTTATCACCAACCTGTTCACGCATCATATCCTCCATCAACTGAAGGTCTTTATGCGCTTGATCGTGATCACGCATTTTTACTGCGGATTTTTTGCCTTTTTTCGGCTCTTTATCACAGATAACAATGCGGCGGATATTTTCAGGAATATGCTCAGAACCATGCTCGAAAATGGCGATATCAATTTTCTTCTGCTTACCATCAATCTTAACTTTTACATCAAGCTCCATATCTTCAGCGCTGATGCCGTATTCATGGAACAAGGCGCGTAAGGTTTTTTGACGAACCAATTCTTTAGGTGTTTCTTTGATAGGATTATTCGTTAGGTAATCCAGCATCATGCCATCTTCGATGGCGAGTACTTCTGATGGCTTTTTATCGTTGGTTGTTGTCATTACTTGTTCTCATTAAATTCGGTTTCTGCTGGCGATTTTTGTAATAGATCTTGGATTTCACAATCAAACAAATCACACAGCTTATCGAGCGCCTCTAAGTCCACCTTGAGCGCGGTTTCTTTGTAAAGTAGCGTGACTGTTGTGCGGCTTAGGCCGGTTTCTCGCATCACGTCGCTAATGCGCATTTTTCTCTCACCCATTAATCGGGCTAGGTGGCAGCGGATCATGCTCTCTCCACGGTGTTTTCTTAACCATAAAATTGGGGCTTTATCACTGTGCACAACCTACCACAAATATGATTTTTCTCAATTTATTTGAGTTAAAATCAAATAATTGAACTTTTCAAACAATAATCTTCATGATTTACTGGTTCGATTAACTTGTTCTTCCCGGTGCAATGCTTAAGTTTGTGACACCATAAAGTGCTTGGCTGTTACGCAACCAAAGCTGATACTCAAAGCCAATTAATGAGTGCTCCGTAGAACAATCCACATGCCATTGGCGAAGCAAATACCCAGCAGTTGCCGCTCTAATCTCAACCTTTAGAACGCCACCCGTCATGCCATAATCCAGTTCAATCGCTTCGCTGTGCTCTATGCGTGGGTGCGGCACTAACTCAAGCTCTACAAAGCGATTCCATTGCCGGTCCTGGGTTTCTAGTTCAGCTTCAGATAACCTTGAGTCTTCAAGTACAACCGCTGCTTTAATTCGGGTCAGCACAAAGTCACGGAACTCAGCATGCTTGCGGTCAAAACCACGAACATGCCAACGCAGGCCATTGTCCACCAGCGTATGCGGAACAATTTCACGCGTAGTTTCACCACTCGATAACGACACATAGGTGATGCTCAAGGCTTTGCCTTTGTGAATGGCCTCGGTGACTTTCGCTACTATAGATAAACTGGGCTTGTTAAGGTGATAAGGCGCTTCACAAGCCAGTGGTGGTTTTACCTTTCCAGTAAAGCCATCTCCGTATCCTTGGCTAATGGTTGCCAGTGTTCTCACAACGTCATAGTCGAACAATGGGGCAAAAGCTTCACCACGCTTATGCAATTTGAGCTTTTGGTCATACTCAATGTTGCCTGGCGCAAGCTCTCGGTAAAGGGTGAAGTCTTTCGTTGCTTGTGCAGCGGCTATGCTGAAGCGATCGACTAAATCCGCCCGTACCGCTTCTCCCTTAAACAATAAGGTGAAATCGATGTGGGCAATGCGATCCCTGGTTGCTTGTGGCAACTGCGCTATCTGTGAAAGCCTATCTGACTTCGCCACTACCGTTTGTTTCAGACCATCATTTGTCATGCGTCTTGTTTATCCAATTCAACCAGTTTCTTAAAACTCTGTTTATAAAGTACGGTCAGACATCGCGTAATCACATTGAATAGTGTCACTCAATGCTGCTCTTTATCCGCAATGACTTAGCAGTCTCTACCGGTTGAAGCTGAACAGATGGCCATAAAACACTGAATAGGCTTCAACCTAATAAATTTTATCAGGTATCATCCTATCACAAATTATTTTGTAGGGAAGACTAAGCGGCAACTTTTTGATCTAGATTGCAATTGCCGCTCAGGTATGGGCGTGAAGAAATTGTTTCATGCCATTGCTGATAGCCGCTATCAATGCGCTACCCGAACCAATGGCACCACGATGTTACCGCGATGAGATACCCCTTTGTCCGTCTCTGTAGACATCAGGGCTCGTTGCTCACTCTCCCGAATGCGCCTGGCAACTTCTGCCTGGGCTGGTAGCAATGGCAGCATCCCTTCAGCAATCGCGTCTGGGGCAGACTCTTGGCCACAGGAAATTAAGTGCTTCCATGGATCTTTAAGAAAGCGCTCGAACGTGATGCCAAATTCAATGATGCGGGCAGAGACGAAGATTTCGCCCCAGTATTCAATGTAGGTGTCTTGGTACATGGAAAGATTCCTCTTGTAGGTTATATACCCTGCCTACTTGCAGCCGCAGCGGTGTTACCTGCATTCGCTCACCCCAATCACATAGAAGATCTATGCTCATGGGGACTCGCTCACTTGCCGCCTAGCTGCAACACCAAGTAGTTTGGGTATAACGTAAGTTCACTTTCCATTTTCCAGAGGTTTTCAAATATGCAAGGCTTGCCTTATAAAAAGCTAAAGCGCTTTAAATCGATTGCGGGCATCTTTGTAGTCATAGTGGGCATGTTCTGAGCCACGATGGTACAAATCATCCAGGTAAGCTTGCTCCAGCGGCAGCTCGTCTTCGCTGATTTCGCGCCACCAATGTTTGTTGGCACCTTTAACACCGTCATGCCAACGGTAACCGCGCTCTTTTAAATAGTCCTTTACGTCAAACGGCGCACCAAACGCACGAACTAATACAGTTCGCCTGTCTGCTTCAGACAACAAGTTTGCAACGGACTCGGGCAACAAATAGAACAACCAGGCCATCGCCAAACAATCGGTTGCAGCTCGGTGTCCTTCATAGAACCAACCTAAGCGAAGCAGCAGGTACTCAAGCTTTCTACTTTCAAAGCCCAGTGCTTTCCAATCTATGCCACTGGCTGAACAGGCCCAAGATAGATGGCCTAATGCAGCAAACCGCTTTTCAAAGAAAGGACGATCAAACTGTGCATTGTGTGCAACCACCAGCGGATCATCGGATAACCAACTCGCTACAATTGCATCATCAATGCGCTGGCCTTGCACCATATCATCGGTGATACCGGTTAACTCGGTGATCAGCTCGGGGATTGGCTTGCCGGGATCTTCATACAGGCTGATCACATCAACAATCGACACAATCCGCATAGCTGATGGGCTGTAAAGCACCTTAACCATACCAAGCTCAATAATGGACTCGTCATCGGCAGACAGTCCGGTTGTCTCTGTATCGAGCAGCACCATTGGCTGTTCATCACCGACCACAGGAGAAAGTTCAAGTGGCCAGGACTGCGGTTCACGCGTTAATGGAATGCGCTCCAGCAATCTAAAATCTTCTGGTCTTTCTGGGATCTCCGCGAGGCGCTCTAGCGGAAATGGCGCAGGGGCTCTTGTCATTGATGGTTCCTCTTCAATTCTATTGTTCGCTTTGGGTTATTTCACTGTGCCACAGGTTTTTCAAAATGCACCTTGGATACCTCAGCGTTTTTTTAATCTTTCTACTGGGTGAACCCATGTATGAAGGCTTTGGCTAAGCCTTTCAGAAAGCCTTAGCTAAACCCTTTAGGTAACCCTTACCAATACCCTTTACGTATGGCTTAGCCAACCCCTTTTCAAACGGTTGAAAAAGGCTTTAACTGAGTTCGACTGAGCATTTTAATGATGCTCCTGACTTCCCTTTAAGCCAGTAAATTCAATACGAAACAGAATTTTACTAACTGTTTTGAAACCCTTTGCGAAGGGTCCAACAAGCCTTGTCTGACGGTTACTTGACCCATGCGTTAACCAGTAGCAGTAACAGGATCAGTAACAGAAACAAGAGCAGTAGGCAGAAGCAGTATTGTCCAAGCCTTGCAGGCTTTGACGAGGGCGAGCAATCCCCACATCAAGCTTTTCAACACAAGAAATAAATCACCCACGACACAACGTCTTACTCGAACAACTACAGTTTTACCTACAATTTTACTTGTAGAAATCAGCATAGCATTAGATACTGTATAAACAAACAGTATTAATTATGATTTTTCGAGGTTCGTCATGAGTGTCTCGCTGATAGGCCGTAGCGGCGCACTTGTCTTCATCAAAGCCAAGCGCCTTCGTATTCCATTGTTCATGGAACGTGTTTCTGCTGGTTTTCCTTCACCAGCGCAGGATTATGTTGAGCAAACGCTCGACCTCAACGAGCTGTGCATCAAGCGACCGGCTGCAACGTTCTTTGTGCGTGTTGAAGGTGATTCAATGATTGATGCCGGGATTCACCCAGATGATATTCTGGTGGTTGATCGCTCTGTCCAAGCCGAACACGGTGACATTGTCATCGCTGGCATCCATGGTGAACTCACGGTAAAGGAGCTTCAACTAAGGCCGTGCGTCATGCTGATCCCAAGAAACCAGGTGTATGAGCCCATTCATATTCCTGAAGGGACAGAGTTAGAGATATTTGGTGTGGTCACCAATGTGGTGCGAAACATACGCCGTAAGTCGTGACTATCCCATGCCAGTATTTGCCTTGGTGGACTGCAACAACTTTTACGCCAGTTGTGAGAAGCTGTTTCGTCCTGATTTAAAAGATACGCCGATTGTGGTGCTGTCCAACAATGACGGCTGCGTGGTTGCACGGTCGCGTGAAGCTAAGTTACTCGGTATTAAAATGGGCGTACCCGTCTTTCAAATCAAAGCTGAAATGCAGCGCCATGGCATTTTGGCATTCTCGTCCAACTATGCGCTTACAGTTGGGAAATACTTTAGACATCACATGTTGTAATGTTTCAGGTTGTATAAATTAGACGTCGAGATGAGGGGTGGTTACAATTTTTACTATTGGTTAAGAAATATCTTGAAAAAGTAGATGTATGAACGCGTAACCCCCTGGGGGAAGGCTTAGCAGTGTGAATAACGGATGATTTAGGTGTTAATGTGATTGAACAAAATAGGTCGTTTCCAGATGACTTCGGCTTTGACTATTGTCTTATGTGGATTAGTACGGAGAAATATCCCTCATTTATAAGTAGGCCACACCCTGACAGACAGTGGCGAGATCATCCATGACGTTAGGGACAACTCAAAACCATTTGCTCATAAACTTCCAATTTTAATAGACCCCGATGGTATCAATGTGGTGCCAGTGAATCTATATCTTCACTCTTTGTTGGCAGATCCAGATATATCCTCCGATAAGACGATTCAATCCCATGCAGTTGCGTTATTGAGCTTCTATCGGTGGTTGAGCACGGAAATCCCCGAACATACACACCCAAGGACTGGCCTTCTGGTTGATGAAAAACCTCCGTTAACAATATATGACTGCACCGAGAAGGTAGAGGAAAGTCCAATCGTGAGATATCGAGACTATTTATTGGAAAACCTTTATACCAAGGATGAAACTGGAAAAGTCGGTGGTTCTCCAAGTACAGCCTCTAACTATGTTTTGAAAGTTGTCAATTACTTCATCTTCCTTCATCGCCAGCGGATCATTTCAATCAGCAAAACCTTTCGACCATTTGAGTTTAAGGCAAAGACTGTTCGCATAAGCAACAAAGGAAACAGAGCACAACATGAAATGCTCTCACATCTCAATCGCAGTCACAGTAAGGAAATTATTGTATACACCACAGGTCTCACTAGACCATTTAAGAACATAAAAAAACCTCAAGATGCTGATATTCGAGAGCTTAACCCACTTCGTGAAGATGAAAAACAAGAGCTTTATAAACACCTTGATATTGAAAATTCATCTGACACTAAAGCCCTAATGGTGTACTTAAAAACTGAAACGGGATTGAGATTGGAGGAATTAATAACATTTCCTGCCTCTGTCGTGGACAAGCCAAAAGCTAAAGTAGTTAAGGTGCAAATTGGTGAGAATATTAACGGTTGCTTAACCAAGTTCAAAAAAAACAGAACAATTGAAATCCCAGCCAGTGTCATGGATCTGTTGTACGAGTACAAGTTAAGTAAGGCGAGGAAGAAGGCTATTGAAAAAGGATTACTTCGCCATAACCACTTATTCGTTAAATCGAATGGCAATATCTACGCTCCAAACACCATTCAAAAGTATGTGGAAACTATCCGCAATGATTTGACACACTGTGGGCTTGATATTTATTTTGCCCCTCATGACTTACGAGCCACTTTCGCAACCGACTGGCTGTACAGCAAACATATGGAAACAGGTAAGCCCTTCGAGGCTTTGTTACAGGAGCTGGCTGATTTGATGGGGCATGAAAGCACCTCTACCACTCAAAAATACGTTAACTACATGAATGACAATAAAACATGGTTGGAATTCGCTCAGCGTAAAAATCAATTCGCACAACAATCGCTGAGGTGATGATATGGCAAAAAGTCGATTAGCAGCATCGAGAAATCAAAATAAATCACCCGCTCCGCCGATTACTAAGAAAAATGTTACTTCATTAGATTTGATCGTTGATATACGGCCAGAAGGGGTGCTAAACAGCACAAGACACAATTTTATTTATTGGTGTCATGAACAGTGTGATCCCAAAAAACCATTAGCTAAACCCTCTCGACTGGAAAGAATGCAAAAGCTAAAAAGATGGGTTGATCAAGAGAAGAAAAATGAAACCAATGCATGGTCTCTAGTAGTTAAATTAAGCGCCTTAAAGACTTACATTGCATTTTGCGACATTAAGAAGTTCGACCCTTTTAGTCAGGCTGGATATCTTTATTACGCTGGTAACTCAGGTGAGTTACGGCGCTTAGTTGACATTGCTAGTGAGCCTAAAAAATACCAATTTCAGTATCATAATGGTGAAGAGTTTGGTTTGTTGGAATCCTCAGCTCTTCAAAAAAAGATGAATCTCGACTCGATGCTTCCAGTGCTTGATTTTGATGTGTCAGTCCGCGGCTGACTGCCAGGACAGGAACACTGCTTGTTGTGCAAAGGTGTTGGCAGCTTCTTGTTGCTTGCGGATATGGTAAATGAACCCATCAGTTAACCGTTCCAGTGCCAGTTGTATCCGCTCTGTCAGGTGACATAGCAACCATAGATGCTGCTGTGCGCGTTTGAATCGTTTGAGTTTACTACCGTAATAGTTGATGAGCTCACCGAAGTGTTGTCGATTTTTAAGAGACAGATTAAGCCCATCGATAACGCCATTGATTTGCGTGCGCCATGGCGCTAACTGATGATAAAGGGCAAGCTCTTTTTTAAGTTCAGGTACGGTCAGACTTTTTGCACCGCCTCTGAGCTGGTTCAGGCTTAGTCCGTCATCAATGGCTGTTATGCTGTCCAGAAAGACGTGAAGTTCAGGACTGGTGAGTTGATTAAGTTGGTGCGCCAGGTCTTTTCTGACCTGCTGCATCGCTCTGCTTATCAGTCTCTGGAGTACGGTGTACCTAGGGATAGCAATGCTGTGACTGGTTAGGAATTCAATAGCAGTATCAAAGAGGTAACGCGGCTCCAGCCAGGCATTGCCCACCTGAACAAGGTGGTCGAAAAGAGAATTGAAGTGCTGACTTTCGTCCCATTTGTGATAACCAGCAAGGTCTAATACTTTTGCGTAGAGTCGATCTTTTTGTTTTTGTGAGGGAGTGAATGGTCTGAGCCCCTTGCCGCCAAGCAGCTCTTTACTGATGAACATTAAATCCTTAGAAACCTGCGAGTAAGCGATATCTAGGATGACGGGCTTTGATTTGAAGTATCCCAAAATCGCGACAAAGTAACATCTATGAGCTCTGAGACGAATTGACCGAAAAACTGCCAATTCCGCATCGTTCAGAGAAAAGTACAGACGTTGTTCTTCGATTGAAAAAATGGGTGGGGAATAAAGATCTGCCTGTTCTGCTCTCGTGAGAATAGTAATTTCGTTTTTGATGGCCATATCAGGGCTGTTCCGTATTAAATGTACGATATTTACCTAATTTGCCACACTTATAAGTAGTAACCCACCTCCGCAGCCATTTATTGGTGTGGTCTACAGAGGATTAAGTCTTTTTAGAGGGGAAAATCCCTAGAACCCCATCTCCAAACATATCAAGCGTGTCTGTATCCCACTCTATTGTAAACAAGACATTTTTATCTTTTATATTCAATGGCTTATTTTCCTGCTAATTGGTAATACCATGAAAAATACCATGCTCAGAAAAGGCTTAACAATATTTTGAAAAATTGCCTACTGAGCGCTGCCGCACAGCTCCATAGGCCGCTTTCCTGGCTTTGCTTCCAGATGTATGCTATTCTGCTCCTGCAGCTAATGGATCACCGCAAACAGGTTACTCGCCTGGGGATTCCCTTTCGACCCGAGCATCCGTATGAGACTCATGCTCGATTATTATTATTATAGAAGCCCCCATGAATAAATCGCTCATCATTTTCGGCATCGTCAACATAACCTCGGACAGTTTCTCCGATGGAGGCCGGTATCTGGCGCCAGACGCAGCCATTGCGCAGGCGCGTAAGCTGATGGCCGAGGGGGCAGATGTGATCGACCTCGGTCCGGCATCCAGCAATCCCGACGCCGCGCCTGTTTCGTCCGACACAGAAATCGCGCGTATCGCGCCGGTGCTGGACGCGCTCAAGGCAGATGGCATTCCCGTCTCGCTCGACAGTTATCAACCCGCGACGCAAGCCTATGCCTTGTCGCGTGGTGTGGCCTATCTCAATGATATTCGCGGTTTTCCAGACGCTGCGTTCTATCCGCAATTGGCGAAATCATCTGCCAAACTCGTCGTTATGCATTCGGTGCAAGACGGGCAGGCAGATCGGCGCGAGGCACCCGCTGGCGACATCATGGATCACATTGCGGCGTTCTTTGACGCGCGCATCGCGGCGCTGACGGGTGCCGGTATCAAACGCAACCGCCTTGTCCTTGATCCCGGCATGGGGTTTTTTCTGGGGGCTGCTCCCGAAACCTCGCTCTCGGTGCTGGCGCGGTTCGATGAATTGCGGCTGCGCTTCGATTTGCCGGTGCTTCTGTCTGTTTCGCGCAAATCCTTTCTGCGCGCGCTCACAGGCCGTGGTCCGGGGGATGTCGGGGCCGCGACACTCGCTGCAGAGCTTGCCGCCGCCGCAGGTGGAGCTGACTTCATCCGCACACACGAGCCGCGCCCCTTGCGCGACGGGCTGGCGGTATTGGCGGCGCTGAAAGAAACCGCAAGAATTCGTTAACTGCACATTCGGGATATTTCTCTATATTCGCGCTTCATCAGAAAACTGAAGGAACCTCCATTGAATCGAACTAATATTTTTTTTGGTGAATCGCATTCTGACTGGTTGCCTGTCAGAGGCGGAGAATCTGGTGATTTTGTTTTTCGACGTGGTGACGGGCATGCCTTCGCGAAAATCGCACCTGCTTCCCGCCGCGGTGAGCTCGCTGGAGAGCGTGACCGCCTCATTTGGCTCAAAGGTCGAGGTGTGGCTTGCCCCGAGGTCATCAACTGGCAGGAGGAACAGGAGGGTGCATGCTTGGTGATAACGGCAATTCCGGGAGTACCGGCGGCTGATCTGTCTGGAGCGGATTTGCTCAAAGCGTGGCCGTCAATGGGGCAGCAACTTGGCGCTGTTCACAGCCTATCGGTTGATCAATGTCCGTTTGAGCGCAGGCTGTCGCGAATGTTCGGACGCGCCGTTGATGTGGTGTCCCGCAATGCCGTCAATCCCGACTTCTTACCGGACGAGGACAAGAGTACGCCGCAGCTCGATCTTTTGGCTCGTGTCGAACGAGAGCTACCGGTGCGGCTCGACCAAGAGCGCACCGATATGGTTGTTTGCCATGGTGATCCCTGCATGCCGAACTTCATGGTGGACCCTAAAACTCTTCAATGCACGGGTCTGATCGACCTTGGGCGGCTCGGAACAGCAGATCGCTATGCCGATTTGGCACTCATGATTGCTAACGCCGAAGAGAACTGGGCAGCGCCAGATGAAGCAGAGCGCGCCTTCGCTGTCCTATTCAATGTATTGGGGATCGAAGCCCCCGACCGCGAACGCCTTGCCTTCTATCTGCGATTGGACCCTCTGACTTGGGGTTGATGTTCATGCCGCCTGTTTTTCCTGCTCATTGGCACGTTTCGCAACCTGTTCTCATTGCGGACACCTTTTCCAGCCTCGTTTGGAAAGTTTCATTGCCAGACGGGACTCCTGCAATCGTCAAGGGATTGAAACCTATAGAAGACATTGCTGATGAACTGCGCGGGGCCGACTATCTGGTATGGCGCAATGGGAGGGGAGCAGTCCGGTTGCTCGGTCGTGAGAACAATCTGATGTTGCTCGAATATGCCGGGGAGCGAATGCTCTCTCACATCGTTGCCGAGCACGGCGACTACCAGGCGACCGAAATTGCAGCGGAACTAATGGCGAAGCTGTATGCCGCATCTGAGGAACCCCTGCCTTCTGCCCTTCTCCCGATCCGGGATCGCTTTGCAGCTTTGTTTCAGCGGGCGCGCGATGATCAAAACGCAGGTTGTCAAACTGACTACGTCCACGCGGCGATTATAGCCGATCAAATGATGAGCAATGCCTCGGAACTGCGTGGGCTACATGGCGATCTGCATCATGAAAACATCATGTTCTCCAGTCGCGGCTGGCTGGTGATAGATCCCGTCGGTCTGGTCGGTGAAGTGGGCTTTGGCGCCGCCAATATGTTCTACGATCCGGCTGACAGAGACGACCTTTGTCTCGATCCTAGACGCATTGCACAGATGGCGGACGCATTCTCTCGTGCGCTGGACGTCGATCCGCGTCGCCTGCTCGACCAGGCGTACGCTTATGGGTGCCTTTCCGCAGCTTGGAACGCGGATGGAGAAGAGGAGCAACGCGATCTAGCTATCGCGGCCGCGATCAAGCAGGTGCGACAGACGTCATACTAGATATCAAGCGACTTCTCCTATCCCCTGGGAACACATCAATCTCACCGGAGAATATCGCTGGCCAAAGCCTTAGCGTAGGATTCCGCCCCTTCCCGCAAACGACCCCAAACAGGAAACGCAGCTGAAACGGGAAGCTCAACACCCACTGACGCATGGGTTGTTCAGGCAGTACTTCATCAACC
>NZ_JAWOWP010000020.1:0-60183 GCF_033340555.1 Vibrio sp. 1069 | reverse complement strand
GTTTAAAAGCGAGGGAGTAATCGCGCTGAGTTCTTTTAGTTGTTGATTTCATAACACTCTCCAATTTTTTTGGGGGGGAAAGTGTCAACCTTATTTAGGACGGCACAATTAAAACAAAAAGGGCGTACATTGATAATGTACGCCCTTTTTTCATTTGCTTGAGATGCCTAGAAAGGTACTTCTATCTGCATCATCCAGTCAGCGTCATAATATTCGTGCCAACGATAATCAAACCGCATTCTTGGCTGTCCGTCGGATTTATCACCAAAACCAACGCTGAACATCAACCCGTGACTACGAAGCCACTCTTCTGTATCCATTTTACTCTCTTCGTCTCGAAGCTCTTCCGGCATCCAAAAACCAAGACCAAAGTAATTCTTTTCTAAGTTTTGAGTTAGAAGTGGGGTGTCTTCCGGCTTAATCGCCCACTCCTCCCAATAGTTTTCTGTTGGTCCTTCAAGCTTCGCTTCCGCTGCATACCAAATCAATGCTTCAGTACTTAACACGCCGATGGAATCTAAAATTTCTTCACAGATTGGAAGCGTGTTATCTTCAAACACCACGGAACGATCAGAAAAATAGTTACACGCGGAATGAGCTTGTGTCACCACAAGCAGCGCACATGCACTAAATAAAACTACTCTGACCATGAAAATCTGACCTCTCAGTTCCCAGACAATGTTTCTCTGTATAAGCCTTTACTAAGTAATAAATCACGTACGGAAGGTGTTGTATAGGCGCCGATCTCTTCACCCTCGGCCAATGCTTTGCGAATATCTGTGCTTCTGACTTTTACTTTTTCAGGACATGCCATAACAGTCCAACGTTCCGTAATCTCTTCGGCTCTACTAAATTTAGCAAATTTGAAGAAATTATCAGGACCAATGACAAAAGTTATATCGGCAGTTGGGTAAATTTCTTGAATTTTTTCTAACAACGCATAGGTCGTCACACTTTGTCCAGGTTGGTATAAAGCTTGCTCTGCATCAGAACGCTGAACATTAGAAAGCCCCATATCCTTGATGAACGCGTCAACCATTTTGCACCGAGTTGGGTAATCAAGCATGTTCTTGCCCCAAGCGTGTGCAATGCTTGGCTCAAGTAACACAAGATCAAAGTGGCTCAAAGACTCAATAACACTTTTATGCCCTAAACTAGGTGGGTTAAATGCACTACCAAAAATGGCGATTTTTTTCATATCCGGTGATTACCTGGTTGAAGAGAGTTTTCTAATCTGATGATTTCGGTATGATACTACTAATCTTTACAGCTTTTGACCCTAAAGTCGCGTTTAATGAGCCTCAACTGTATGGTTTATCACCATTTGAGCAAATGTGCTTTAGAGTCTGAAATATTTGCAGGAAAAGGAACCCTAAATGGAACAATCCATCCGTGACGAAATGCGCGTACTCCCTTCAATTGATCCGCATTTTGAAATTGAACGCCGTGTCGCTTTTATTAAGCGTAAATTGCAAGAAGCGGGCTGTAAGTCTCTTGTTCTTGGCATCAGCGGTGGCGTTGACTCAACGACATGTGGTCGTTTAGCTCAGTTGGCTGTAGACCAGCTGAACGAAGAAGCGGGCAACAATAGCTACCAATTTATCGCAGTTCGCCTGCCTTATGGGGAGCAAAAAGATGAAGATGAGGCTCAGCTCGCTCTGTCTTTTATCCAGCCAACCCATTCTGTATCGGTGAACATCAAAGCAGGTGTTGACGGGCTTCATTCGGCTTCTCACGTTGCATTAGAAGGCACAGATCTTCTACCAACTGATGCAGCAAAAGTCGACTTCGTAAAAGGCAATTTAAAAGCGCGTGCTCGCATGGTTGCTCAATACGAGATCGCGGGCTACGTAGGCGGCCTTGTTCTTGGTACTGATCACTCAGCAGAAAACATCACTGGTTTCTACACTAAATTTGGTGATGGCGCTTGTGACATGGCACCATTGTTCGGATTAAGTAAGCGCCAAGTTCGTGAAGTGGCTGCTACATTGGGTGCACCTGAGCAACTAGTGAAGAAAGTGCCAACAGCAGACTTAGAAGAGCTTGCTCCACAAAAAGCAGATGAAGATGCCCTAAGCTTAACTTACGAGCAAATCGACGATTTCTTAGAGGGCAAACCCGTTCCACAGCAAGTGAGTGACCGTCTGGTAGCGATTTACAAAGCAACGCAGCACAAACGCCAGCCAATCCCGACGATTTACGACTAAGCGATATTTTCAGCTCTCTTTAAAACTCAAAACGCTGCTAAAAATAGCAGCGTTTTTTTGTCTAGGAACAGTTTTTGTCGAAGGACAAAGACGTTCTCGCCTAGTTGGTTACTGTTACGTCCGTCTCTGGCACAGCACAACACGCCAATACGGTTCCCATTGCACGTTCCTCATCAGTCAACGCGGGCACGTCCGGATGATGTACTTGACCCGACGTAAGCTGAACCTTACACGCGCCACATAAGCCAGCACGACAGCTATTGCTGATGACCTTCCCAGCATCTTCGAGCTGATCTAACAACGTTTTTTGGTTGTTGCCTACGACTTTAGTTCCATTAAAGTCAATAGCGAGACTTTTCTCTGGCTTTGACGTAAGAGAAGAAACTCCAAACGCTTCTTGATGGTAGTTTTCCTCTGGCAGCCCTTTTCTTAGTAGAAGACTTTTTGCTTTATCCATAAAGCCATCCGGGCCACACACAAACACCTGCCGCTGTTCAACATCTTTGATTTGCTTAATGTGTGACAAACTTAAACGCCCTTTCAAACCAAACCAATCAACAGCAGGTTGCGTTAAACAGACTTTTACTTCTAGCCCTGGGTGCTCACGCTTTAACTGCTCCAACTCTGAGCGACAAGGAATATCATTTTCGGTCCGACATTGATGGTAGAAAACCACGTTCTCCAACTGATTATGATCCGCTAAGTAACGTACCATCGATAGCATTGGTGTTACTCCGCTACCCGCAGAGAGTAACAATAGAGGCTGCGCTTCATGCGTTTTTAGGTGGAACTGGCCATCAGGTTGTTCTGCCTCTAAAACATCACCGACTTGTAAGTTGTCTAAGAGTGAGTTAGAGACTCTTCCACCCGCGATACGCTTTACAGAAATAGCATAACGACCCGGACGAGAAGGACTGGATGATAAGGTATAGCGTCGACCCACTTTCTTACCATCAATATTCACCTCTATTGGTAGGTGTTGTCCTGGCAAGTAATTAGGCAACGAACCTTTGTTTGGCTCTAACCATAAGGTCACAAAGTCTTGGGCAATTTCTTCACGCTCAACACATGTAAGCTTCATGCGCACTGGCGAGTTATCTGCGTAAAACTCCGGCTCTTTGTACTCCAATACTTCAACTTTATCGCCTTGACGAATAATGCCTTCATTTCGCGCGACAAGATTCTGGCCAAAGAACACACCACCGACATCGTTTGCACGGAACTGTTGCAAGGTTTTGAGCGGCTCTTTGCTCTCACGGAATGTGCCTCTTTGGGTATTCACCGTAGTCAGGATACAGCGCTCGCAAGGTTTGAGAGACTCAAACTCTACCTCACCGATTCGTATGCGCTTCCATGAATCTTCTTCAAATGGCTTAGTATCAGAGACAACTAAGTTAGTACGAAACTGATCCATTGAGTGTAGCTCTGAACTTCTTCGGTTCAGCTCATCAAGTGAAGCTTGGCTGATCACTAAAACCGGATAACCATCAGCAAAACTGACGTTTTGACCTAGCTTTTCACGGACACGATTCGATTGCTCACCACTAAACAACAACTCAACGCGTTGCCCCAACACACGACTAAACCAGTCATCTGCATCATCTGTCGTGGTATAGGCAGTAAATGTATCTTTCCAAACCGTTGCAGGTGTCTCCTGCATTTTGAAATCTTGGTAACGGATTTTAAGTGGCTCCATACCCAAACTACTAAACACCACTCCATCGGACAATAAGGCAGACTTAATGGTTACCATTTGCGGATACTTTCGCGCAGTGATCATCGAGCCATCAGCTTTCGCAATCATAAAGCGGCGATCGAAGCTCAATCCTTGTTTCTCAACCCATACGGACGACAGCGATAATCCGCCAACTGACTTAACCGGAAAAACATTAATTTGGGATAAAACGGGTTGCGACATGGCCTTCTTCCTACGGGTGTTTTTTATTTGTTGCGGTATTGTATACTCAAATCACATTAAGTTGCAGAGTCTACTGCCTCTTCATCCATCGCAACTTTCTCGAAACCATATTCTTATAAATTTGGTTTTAGTGACAAGTATTTACTACACTCAACATTCGCGTTTTTTAACACCGTTCTGACCAAATACCGTTTGATAAAGTGTGATACGACACACATAATTCACCCAAGTTATCACTACTCCCATTTATCGATTTGGAGCTTAATTATGGATACAAGAAAACTGGTTCTGATTTTGTTATGTATCTTTCTTCCGCCTGTCGCGGTGTTTATGGAGAAAGGTCTAAATAAAGACTTTTTGATTAATCTAATATTGACGTGTTTCTTCTTTCTACCAGGTACGATCCACGCGCTTTGGTTAACAATGAAGTAACCACTTACACTCTCACTCTTTATAAAATTGAAAAATGGGATGAAATATGAGGGCAATTCCTCTATCATCCTGTCGCCTAAGCGCAAGCGTTTGCTCAAAAGCAAATACGGCGCTTAGGCTCCAATCAGACAACTTTTCAATGGTGGGAGCAATTAATGACAACACTGACTATCACTCGTCCTGACGACTGGCACGTTCACTTACGCGATGGGGAAGTTCTTAAAGACACCGTTCGCGACATCAGCCGCTACAATGGCCGTGCGCTGATTATGCCAAATACCGTCCCACCTGTTACTACAACTGAGCTCGCCCTAGCCTACCGTGACCGAATTATTAAAGAGCAACATGGCGAACAGTTTGAGCCTTTAATGGCGCTTTACCTTACAGATAACACGACACCAGATGAAATACGTAAGGCTAAAGCAACCGGACACATTGTTGCTGCCAAGCTTTATCCTGCAGGCGCTACCACAAACTCAGATTCCGGTGTGACCAATGCGAAAAACATTTATCACGTTTTAGAAGCAATGGAAGAAGTAGGAATGTTACTTTTGGTTCATGGGGAGGTAACACATCACGATATTGATATATTCGACCGAGAAAAAGAATTCCTTGATACCGTCCTCGCTCCTATCGTCAATGACTTCCCTAATCTTAAAATCGTTCTAGAACATATCACCACCGCCGACGCAGCAAACTTCGTTAGCAACGCCTCAGACAACGTAGCGGCTACCATCACTGCCCACCACCTTCTTTTCAACCGTAACCACATGCTTGTGGGTGGTATTAAACCTCATTTCTACTGTTTGCCAATTCTTAAGCGCGGAACCCACCAGCAAGCGCTGATCGAAGCAGCAACTAGTGGTAGCAAGAAGTTTTTCCTAGGTACAGACTCAGCGCCACATGCGAAAGGGGCAAAAGAATCGGCTTGCGGTTGTGCTGGTTCTTACACTGCACACGCAGCGCTAGAGCTTTATGCAGAAGTCTTCGAAAAAGAAGGCAAGTTGGAAAACTTGGAAGCTTTCGCAAGCTTCAACGGTCCTGATTTTTACGGCATTGCACGTAACACAGATACGGTAACGTTAGAAAAATCCGCTTGGGATGTGCCAGAAACGATGCCATTTGGCAATGATATCGTTGTGCCTATTCGAGCAAATGAACAGATCGAGTGGAAAGTGAAGTAAGTACTTTACTGACGTTTCACCTATAAAACAGGGTCATGCTTTTTGTAAAAAGAAGTCATGACCCTTGTTACTATCGTCTCATGTTTTAGATGTGATTATTGACCACGAAGCTTTTCAACCATCGTCCATACCGCAACCACAACTAACCCTGCCACAAAGCCGATAATACCGTTCAATAAAATAGGCAAAATGGCTGTAGCAACCGAATGGCCACTAAAGTTCATAATAATCGGCTCTACAAAGTGATGAATGGCTGGCACGTTGTGCACCACAATTCCTCCACCCACCAAAAACATCGCAGCAGTTCCTACAATGGTTAACAACTTCATCAACTTTGGTGCAAAAGCGACCAAGGCCCCTCCGACTTTCGCCACCCAACCTTTACCGTTTGAGCGACTTTCAAGGTAAAGGCCTAAATCATCTAGCTTCACAATCCCAGCGACTAGTCCATAAACCCCAACCGTCATAATCACTGCAATTAAACTGACAACTAAAATTTGCGTAACAAGACTGGCTCCTGTCACGGTACCTAACGCAATCACGATGATTTCTGCGGAAAGGATAAAGTCTGTTCGAATTGCACCAGAAACTTTACGCCTTTCATACTCTTCTATCGACTCGCCAGTATTAACTAGCTCCTCTTTTTCTTCGTGCGGATGCGAGTGAGGAAACACTTTCTCAAGTACTTTCTCTGCCCCTTCAAAGCAGAGAAATAAGCCGCCAATTAGCAATAATGGCATGATAAGCCATGGAATAATCGCGCTAATAAGTAAAGCTGAAGGAACTAAAATCAATTTATTTTTGAATGAGCCTTTTGCAACCGCCCAAACTACTGGAATCTCTCGCTCAGATGCAACACCAGACACTTGTTGAGCGTTTAACGCTAGATCATCTCCCAACACACCTGCGGTTTTCTTTGCCGCCATTTTTGACATTAAGGCGACATCATCAAGCACCGTGGCAATATCGTCCAACAGTGTGAGTAAACTTGCTCCAGCCATTTTTGGTCTCTTATATGAAATTGAGTAAGTAACAAAATGTAACACCAATGAATCACTCATCAAAGTGATGATTTTGCAAAGAATACCACCCCAAATGGTGTTTTATATTGCCGTAAAGATAAGACGGGTCTAGTCTTGTGATACCTTTCAGCAGTCAAAAGAAAAAGTATAGATGAAAAGTGGATACATTTACCCGATCGGTACTCCTGGCCAACCTTGGACCGAAGAAGAACGTAAAGCTTGGTTAGCAACGCAAGAAGTAAAACGTAGCTACCAAGATGAAGTCGTCAGTAAAATCGATGCCCTACGCGGGCATTTTGATGTTGAACAATATGGTGCGCTCTCATACAACGAGGCACGCTTCCCTCTGTTTTGTATCAAAACACGCAATTGGGATTCAACTAAACCTGTTGTGTTGGTCACAGGCGGCGTGCACGGTTACGAAACCAGCGGTGTACATGGCGCATTAAAGTTTGTAGAAACGGAAGCAGAGCGCTATGCAGAGCATTTCAATATTGTCGTTGCCCCCTGCGTAAGCCCTTGGGGTTACGAGGTGATCAACCGCTGGAATCCAAACGCGATTGATCCAAACCGCTCTTTCTATAAGAATAGTCCTGCCGAAGAATCCGCTAACCTCATAAAGCTAGTTGCAACTTTAGGCGATGTGTTAATGCACATTGATCTACATGAAACGACAGATTCTGACGAAACTGAGTTCCGTCCAGCCTTAGCTGCTCGTGATGGTATTGAGTACATTGAAGGTATGATCCCAGATGGCTTTTACACGGTGGGAGATAGTGAAAACCCTCAGCCTGACTTCCAAAAAGCGGTCATTGAGTCAGTTGCAAAAGTGACTCACATTGCACCAGCAGATGAAAACGGCGAAATCATTGGTTCACCCGTCGTACAGTTTGGCGTTATCAACTACCCAATGGTAAAACTGGGCCTGTGTGGCGGCGTAACAAATTGCGTTTACGGCACGACAACGGAAGTGTACCCAGACAGCCCAACGGTGACCGACGAAGAATGCAACGATGCGCAAGTTGCAGCCGTAGTTGGTGGTTTGAATTACGTACTAAGTAAGCTCGAATAACACAGGTTAACAATAAAGCAACTGACGATGTCTTTGAATTGTGAATCAGCTTTACTTTGCTCCAAAAGCAAGTTGAGACATTAATCCGCTAGTTTATTAGAAATTACCGCATTAACATCGCTAACACTGAAGATGCGAAGCATCACGACTTTATGACGCTATTTTAATGCGGTATCTAATAAATCCTAAAATACAAATGACATCTAGACATCATCGTCACTACTAACTCCTCTTCCTGAACAAACTATCGTCATACCATTTAAATCAAACCTCAACCAACGAGCTTCTGAAGCGAAAAACATCCTTAAACAATAAGAAAGCTTAATGCTCTTTGGCTTTATTTTTTAATCACTTACCCAAAAGCACATGCATTAGCCATTGCCTTGTTTTTATACGCGATTGATCTTTTTAGAGAAACACATATGAACCTCATTGCTTAATCGAAAAAACAAAGATATAATGAAAATAATTATCATTTGTATTTTAATTTTAAATCGAGAACCTCTTTCTCTTTGCATTGAAAGCGGCACTTTTCTTTTGCTAGTTAATCCAGTTTTAAAGCCAAATCAGCACGTTGAATTTTTAGGTATGGCCTAGTGATACTTTGAGGGCTGGATTGTGACCTTAATGTTTATAAAAAATAACTTGGTTATGTTTTGTTGGAATTTAGAACCTATATGCGAATAGATATTCATTATTCGTATTCCATCCCCAAGTCATAAGTTAAGAGAAACTCACTTTATTTTGGGGCAGATTCTGTATGAGTATTCACGTAGTAAGCCTGTTTTTTATACTGTGCTTAACTTCAATTTTCGTCGGCGCAAACCAACTAGATTGGTCGTTATTGCTGACCATGGATGACAAAGCTTGGCTACCGATTACTGCTAGCAGATTACCAAGGCTAATCGCACTAATTCTTACCGGATCTGGTCTCGCAATATGTGGTGTTATTCTTCAACATATTGTTAGAAATCGTTTTGTTGAGCCGGGCACCACAGGCGGTATCGATGCGGCAAAGCTCGGTATTTTGGTATCTATCGTCATGCTTCCATCCTCAGACAAGCTTGAACGTGTGCTCTTCGCTGTACTATTTTGCTTCGCCGCTGGCCTTATCTACATTGCCATCGTACGAAAAATTAAATTCAGTAACTCTGCGTTAATACCTGTGATTGGGCTTATGTTTGGTAGTGTACTAAGTGCTATAGCGGAGTTTTATGCTTATCAAAACAACATCTTACAGAGTATGTCCGGTTGGTTAATGGGAGATTTCTCCAAAGTGGTCCAAGAACACTATGAAATAATTTTCTTGATTTTACCCATCACCCTACTGACTTACTTATATGCACATAAGTTTACTGTGATGGGAATGGGCGAAGATGTTGCGTCCAACTTAGGAATTAATATTGCGTTCACTGCCGCCTTGGGTCTAATGCTAGTTTCCGTGACAGTTGCTATAACAGTGGTGACCGTAGGTGCCATTCATTTTATCGGTTTAGTCATACCTAACCTAGTCGCACTAAAATATGGCGATCACCTTAAAAACACCCTACCAATCGTTGCACTAGGCGGCGCTTCGTTACTTATTTTTTGCGATGTCATAGGCAGAGTTGTTGCCTTTCCTTTTGAAGTCCCAATTGGATTAACAGCCAGTGCTATCGGGGGAGTCATGTTTCTTGTGTTTCTTTTGAAAGGAGCACGAGTATGAGATCACATTACTCAAACATGCGAGTGAGCATTATACTCGTTTGCATACTGTCTATCGCCTTTATCTTTACAAGCTCTGGGTGGGATTTTGATTACGTCATCCCTAAGAGGCTGATTAAACTTGGTGCCATAGTTATTGGGGGCAGCTGCGTGGCCATCTCTGCTGTTATTTTCCAAGCTTTAGCTGGTAATCGTATTCTTACGCCATCCATTATGGGATATGAGTCGGTTTATCTGGTTTGGCAAACCCTACTCTTATTACTAGGGGGCACTTCTGGCATTGCTACATTAGGTGTTGTCGGTAATTTCGCTGTCTCTGCAATACTCATTCTGTTGTATTCCTTAGCGATTCAATCTTGGGTACTCAATAGATTTAAACATGACATGCACCAAGTTCTGCTGATTGGCTTTGTTTTGACAATGGTGCTGACAACTCTTGCTCAATTTATCCAGCTCAGAATAAGCCCTGGAGAATTCTCTATCCTTCAAGGGCTCAGCTATACCTCGTTTGAGCGAGCGAAACCTTCTACGTTACTTTTTTCCAGTATTGCGTTAAGCGTTTTGGCACTCTTTGCTAACAGATGGTCACGCGAGCTAGATGTGATAGGTCTAGGTCGAGACCAAGCGATGTCATTAGGACTAAATGATAAGCAATATGTACCAAAGTTCTTTGCTGTAATCGCCATTTTAGTAGCAATTTCGACGAGCTTGATTGGCCCAACGGCTTTTATGGGAATTTTTATTGCCAATATTGCTTATTCCATTACTAGCGCACCGAACTACAGACACATATTGCTCGTTGCTTGTGCTATTGCAATTGTCATGTTCTTGTCTGGTCAACTTCTGGTAGAGCACTTATTTAACTTTAAAACCACCGTCTCTATTTTGGTGAATGTCCTTTGTGGGGGATATTTCCTAGCCATCACGATAAGAACAAGAAGCCACATATGAAAACTGTTACTCGCCTGTTTAAAGACAACTCACTGACAAAAAGGAAATACCCCATGTTTAAGAGCCCCCTACGTTTGAGTATCGCGCTTGCTTGCTGCGCTCTAGGAACCTTATCAGGTTGCGAGCCGGAAATAATTAAAATTGAAGATACTCAGCCATTAGAAAAGCTCATCGTGATTGAACACAATCTCGGAGCAACTACTATTTCTCATCGCCCTCAACGAGTGGCAGCATTAGATATGAACGAAGTGGACTTTTTAGATCAGCTAAATGTTCCAATCTCAGGAATGGTGAAAGACTTTGTTCCTCACTTTCTAGCGAAATACAAAGACACACCTGAGATAGCGGATCTTGGTGCGATAGTTCAGCCTAATATGGAAAAGATCTATGCCCTAAAACCAGATCTCGTATTGATGACTCCGCTACATGCGAATCAGTATGAAGAACTCTCTCAACTCGCTCCGACTTTACATTTTGACATCAACTACCGTAATAGTCGTGACCATCACGTCGATACCATTAAGAAACACCTTGTAGAGCTTGGTGAGATCTTTGAAAAGCAGGAGCTAGCCCAACAGAAAGTTGCCGAAATCGATGCAAAAGTCGCAGAAGTGCGCGCTGTTACGAAAGAGCGTTCTGAAAAAGCTTTGGTTGTCATGCATAACAATGGTGCTTTCAGCTCATTTGGCGTTGAGTCTCGTTATGGCTTCGTTTTCGATGTTCTGGGGGTAAAACCAGCGAGTGAAAAAGTGGAGACAGGTTTGCATGGTCAGCCAATTTCTAGCGAGTTCATTAGCCAAGCTGATCCAGACATTCTTTACATCATTGATCGAACAGCAGTAATGGAAGGAAAGCCTGTCATTGATGCGGAACACTTAGCAAACCCGCTACTCCGTCAAACCAAAGCATGGAAAAACGACAACGTCGTTTTTGTTGATGTCGATGCTTGGTACATCACTTCAGCAAGCATCACATCTCTGAAAATCATAATTGATGACATCCTAAAAGGTTACCAAAGCTAAATCTAATAACAATGAGTTGGATCTTAAGTAATTCAACACTCAACCGACGTCAGAACGGATGTGAGCTAGCCCAAACAAAGAAAAGGAATCTATAATGACTCATGACTATCATCAGATAGCGATGGACTCTTCACAGAAAAACAAACCAAGCCCGTGTCATATCGCCCTCTTTATTTCACTTCAATTTAGTACTTTTGTCGTACCAATTAGTATCGCTCAAGCTGAAGAAGTCGTAGATGAATCAATGACAGTTTATGGTGAAGCAAACAGAGTTTATGCCGCTGGCAAAGTTTCTCACGCGAGTAATATGGGAATGCTTGGCGACAAAAACTTCATGGAAACGCCTTTCAATACGATTGGATACACAGAAAAACACATTCAAGACCAACAAGCACGCGATATCTCAGATGTAATCTCAGCTTCTGATCCCTCTGTTTTCACCAGCGGTGAAACCGGCTTAAACAAAGAAAGTTTCAAAGTAAGAGGTTTCAACTCAGACATTAGCGACGTTATGTTTAATGGATTGTATGGTATCGCTCCTTATTACCGAACCTCTCCTGAAATGTATCAACGTATTGATGTACTTAAAGGTCCTGCTTCTTTGCTCAACGGTATGCCACCGAATGGATCTGTTGGTGGCACCATCAACTTAGTGACAAAAAGAGCACAAGAAACACCAATCACATCTTTCACCGGCAGCTACTTATCGGACACTCAATTCGGAGGACATATCGATATTGGACGTCGCTTTGGTACAAATGAAGAATTTGGTATTCGTTTCAACGGTGCATTTAAAGATGGAGACACCGCGATAAACAACCAAAGCAAAAAAACTCAACTTGCATCATTAAGCCTTGATTGGCGTAATGACATTGCTTTCCTTGAAGCAGATTTTTACTACAGTACAGAGCGAGTTGAAGGTGCAAACCGTGGGTTAAGCATCGCTTCTGGTCTCAAAATCCCATCACCTCCTCCATCTGACACATTATTGACGCCAAGTTGGGCCTACAATGATAGCGAAGATAAAGGGATGATGATTCGCGGGGAGCTAAACGTTAGTGACTCTGTAACTGTATACAGCGCATTGGGTGGTAGCCGTACAGATTTTCATTCAAATGTACCGCAACGAATCAAAATCATCGATAACGAGGGTAACCTAGAGGTATCTCTCGGATCAGTTAAGCTTGAGAACAAACGAACTTCAGGTGAGATAGGTGTTCGTAGCAACTTTGACATTGGCCCAGTAGAACACCACCTTGTACTGAATAGTACTTACTTTAGAGAAGATAAAAATGATTCTCCAACAGGTAATAATAATCCAGCCCCTTGGAACTCGAATATTTATGATCCTGTTTGGGGACCAGAAAATTCAGTTTACGACAACTACTATGGTTTACCTGTCGATTCAACTCAGGTCAGCTATGGCATTGCCGATACGTTATCTTTTGTTGATGGGAAATATCAAATCACGCTCGGCTTGCGTTACCAGAGCATTGATTATGAATCTGGAATAATAATGAACGGAATGTCGCTTCCTACCACCAAGTTTAAGGAAAGTACTTACACTCCCGCACTTGCAGCATTATACAAAGTTTCGAGCTCAGTTTCGCTTTATGGTAACTACACCGAAGGCTTAACGAATGGGAAAACAGCAGGCTCTAGCGCCGCAAACGCAGGAGAGGCTTTTGAACCCCAAAAAACCAAACAGACTGAAGCAGGCGTGAAGCTTGACCTGGACGGCTTTGCTCATACGTTCAGTTTATTTGAGATTAAAAAGCCAAATGGGTACCAAGATCCGGATACCAACATTTTTTCTTTCGGTGGTGAACAGCGCAATCGCGGTATTGAATGGGGGTTCTACGGCACACTATCAAAGGACTATACGCTCATCGGTGGTATCGCCTATACAGATGCAGAGATTACAAAAGCAACAGATGTGACAGAGGAGGGGAAACAAGCAACTAAGCTACCCGATTTACAAGCTAAACTCGCATTAGAATGGAACCTCCCTGCGATGCGTGATCTCACGCTTATCGGCCAAGCGAACTATATGTCTGAACAGTACATTGATGCACAAAACACTCAGGCATTACCTGCACAGACTATTCTTGATCTTGGCGCACGCTACAACTCAAAAATTGCTGAAACAAGCGTGGTTTGGCGCCTTAGCGTAAACAATGTCCTGGATGAAGATTACTGGACAACCACCCACTATGCGGACCTAGCTCTAGGCGCACCACGCACAGTGATGCTGTCAGCTACTGCGGATTTCTAATCCCTCCACCTCCCCTTTAGCCTGCCTTCTAAGGGGGACTTACTCCCATTTGGCTGTTCATGAAAATTCACAACAAATCAAAGGAAGTACTCATCTTCAACATTCAAGCAGACAAAGAGCTCGCAACACCTACGGCCAAAGTTAATTCAAAACATAATCCATCAACGTCCACTTCCATAGGCTTTATATGAAAAACGATAAGAGCTCAATATGCTCTACCACGTTCTCCTTATTTTCGCTTGATAGGCTAGATAAGGTGACAATATGATAAGTAAAATCAGCCAACATTACGTTACGCCTAGCTTAATGCCAGCCTTAAAGCCATCGATTAAGAAGCTTGCTTTGGGAACGTTTTGTGAAGCACTTGCCGCTGTGGCAAAAGTTGGTGCACTGCTATGCTTGATAAACCTTATCGATAAATTTGCAAACCAATGGATTTACGGTGCCATAGGACTTTGGGCGGCTAGCGCACTTGCCTCATCAGTGGGCTCGTGGTTAGTTCATGATGCCGAGTCGCAGTTTTCCACTCGATTACGTCGCCAAGTTGCTCAGCACTTGACGCGCTTGCCAAGCAAGACCATCTCTCAATATGGTGATAATCAACTGCGTCGCATAGTTTCCGAAGACATCGGCACGCTTCACCACATGGTTGCGCATTTGCCTTCAGAACTCGTGACATTCATTGTCGTACCCGCAACTTCTATTTTTATCATGTTGAATCTCACAGGTCCGGTAGCGATGCTTACTCTGCTCCCTGGTCTAATTGCATCATTGTACTACCTACTCTTTTTACCTAGGTTCGCCGCTAAACATGGCAAAGAGCGCATGACAATAATGGGTGATATCGTTACCGCAGTAAACGACTACACAAGAGGTATCCGAGTAAATCGAATTTACGGCACGCAAGCAGGAGCACTCGACAGCTATAATGATGCCACAAGACGCTTTACTCACGGCATAGTGAAATGGGTTGGTAGCGTTGCCCTTCCAGCAGCAATTGCTACCGCATTACTTCAAGCGGTTTCGACTTTCGCAATGGCCTATACCATTGGCTATGAATTAAGTCCCGTGGCAATGGCGTCGCTATTCTTTTTTGGTTTGGCCGTCGTATCACCCGCACTGAAGCTTGGCCATGGATTGGACTACGTTAACGCAGGAAAGAATGCTGCAAAGAACATCAGCGACTTTTTACAGCAACCACAAATAGAAAGTGGCAGTTTGAGCGCGGGAGAAAAACCGCTATCACTACAAGCATCAAATATCGTAGTGGCTAATGGAACTGTTAATATTATTGATAACTTCTCCCACTACTTCCCACGGGGTTCATTTACAGCCATCATGGGGCCTAGCGGAGCAGGCAAAAGTACGTTACTACGTCTATTAGCAGGTCAAGAAACACCTCTTTCAGGCTTCGTTACCTTAGGAGGCAATCAACTGTCTAAACTCTCTGAGATATCCCGATACTCCGCCATACGCTATGTACCCCAAGATATCGGTGTACTCAAAACTACCATTAGGCAGAATTTGAAACTATCAACGCCAAGTTCAAGTGACGACGAGCTGAACCAAGCTTTGCAACAAGCTCAATTAAAGATTGACCTCAATTCTGATGCAAGCGTGCTTTCAGGAGGCGAGCAACAACGTGTCGCAATAGCTAACACATTTCTAACTCAAGCCAACGTTCTATTACTGGATGAACCAACCAGTGCTCTCGATAAAAATACGGCCTTCACTGTGATCAGAAATCTCGCGAAGTTTGCGAAAACACAAGACAAGATATTGATCATAATTACTCACGACTCAGAACTCGCGAAACTTGCAGACACTACATTGATGCTCAACAGAAAGGCTCAACGACAGGATGAAGAAGTATGACGGCTCACAATACCCTCTATTCCAATTCGACAATTCCACAAAGTGCAAAGCACCGTCTATATCGAGTCGCTATAGGTTGGGGACTAGTTGCATTATTTGAGGCAACGGCTTACACATTTCTTGCAATATCTATTGTCGAACAAGCTTCACCATTGAACGTCATAATAGCTGCTGTTCTAACTGTGATAGTTACCGTTATTGTAACTCGTTCTGGATTTCTCTCTGGTGCGAAACTGGCTGGGGATCTTTATTCATCAGTAGGTCATTCGCTCAGTAAAGCAAAGTTAGCTTGGTTTAATGATCAGCATAGAACTCAGCTCACTCAACTAGCAGAACGAGGAATACCTGGCTTTATAGCCATTCCTGCTCATCAGCTACAAACATTTTTACACGCTCCAATGTTACCCATATTTTTAATTATCGGTATTGGGGTCGTTGGAGGAGGTGAAATTGCACTACTCAGTGCCGTACTGTTACTAGTTGCACTGCTCGTTCAGTACAAGGCGCAAAGATACCTAAGTCGCTCAGATAGCGACCGACATGACGCAGAGCTTCAAGCGACTAAATCAACACTTGAGCTCATAGATCACCTTGAGTTACTTCGCTCAACAGCGGGGCCTGAGCGCTCAATCGAGCGTATTGAACAGAGTTGGCACGCACAAGAAGAAGCTCATTCAACTATTAATCGTAACGCTTCTATCGCAACCTTAGTATCAGGATTGGCAACGATTTTACCCCTTGCAGGTATCGCCATCTATCTCGTCTTAGAGCCGATTACTCAACCCTTATTAGTCTTGGCTTTATTGATATTGATTACCCGTGCAGCTGCACCTTTGGGTGAACTCGCGTTGGCAGGCTTTGCGATTAACGACGTAAAATCCTCAATTAAAAATTACGCTCAGTTAACGAATGTCCCTGTTCTGCCTGAGCCTAATCCTCAATTTGCAACCTCCCCCAAAAACCATAAGTTCGAACTGAACCTTGTGGGCCATTTAGATCTCTTTGAAGATGCTAGCACGGAGATCAAACAAGGTGATACCGTCGTCATCAATGGAGTCAGTGGCAGTGGCAAAAGCACTTTACTGGGCCTGTTTCTAAGGTTTGATGATCCTGACCAAGGTCTTATTTCGCTCGGAGGGATAGATCTAAAGAATATCCCTTATGACGTGCTCACCCAGCATATAGCCTATGTTGCTCAAGAACCGGTCATTTTTACTGGCACATTGGCGGATAACATTCGGTTAGGTAATCCCAATGCAAGTGATTATGAAGTTGAGAGCTTTGCAAGACACGCACAATTGGACAAACTTATTGACTCATCTCCTAAAGGAATACATCAAACAGTAGGACAAAGAGGCTCAGGGTTGTCAGGAGGTGAAAGACAGAGAGTCGCAATTGCGCGAGCTCTCATTAAAAAGGCGCCAATCCTCATTTTCGACGAAGCGACGGCAGCATTAGACGAAGCAACCGAAAAAAGTATTGCTCAACATATTCAAACATTGAACTCGACCGTGATTATTGTGACGCATCGCGATCAGAATATATGGTCACCCACATTGGAACTCACGATTGAGGGTAGAAGAGTTATAGTTGCACAGTACAACTCTACTTCCTTGAAAAGTAGGGACAAATTGGCGGCTGAAGAAACTAATAACAATCAATACTTAAATCTAAGCGGTGTCAATTGAGTTTTTTGTCACTTTAGCACATTGTATCATCTAAAGAATCTTACAGGCATGTTGTAAAGCAATAATAATAAAGCGAATTCTCAAGGTTATAATTCTGACTCAATCTGACACAAGATAGACGTAAGTCTTTCCAATACCATCAGCTTTTCGAGTCGGTCATCATACAGCGCATTGTCAATTTTTTTAAAATAGACTCTACACTTTTACAACAATCGATTCTTGTATTGCTCCGGTGTCATGCCGGAGTATTTCTTGAACATCGCGATAAAAGGGCTAGCTTGGTTATAACCTAACGTCAGAGCGACTTCTTTTACGGTCTGCCCTTTACGCAGCAACTCCATAGAATGTAAATATCGCACACGTAAGCGCCACTCAGTAAAGCTCATGCCCAACTCACTCTGGCAATGTCTCGCTAACGTGCGTTCTGTAGTATGCACTTTTGCCGCCCACTCCGCCAAACTAATTTCATCGGTTGGCGATTCTTCTACTGCTTTTAAGATTGGCTGAAGATATTTGTTGTCGGTTGTCGGTAAAAAGTGATGTTCCACTTCTTGTTTCGCCAGTTGATCCAACAACACTCGCACCAAGCGTTTGTCTTCATCGCTCTGCGCGACGTTAATGTCACGCTGACGAAAGTCCTCAATGATGGCAGAAACGATGGGGGTGACTTTGATTAAACTGGTTTTGGTTGGAAAATGCGCCGTCAATTCAGGGGCAATGTTCAAAGAACAATATTCGATTGGCTTACGGTTGTAGCTAGTGTGACGAACTCCGGCGGGAACCCAAATAGCAAGATGTGGAGGTGCTAGAAATCTTGTGTCTTCTGCATCCATCTCCAGAATCCCACCGCTGATCAGTTGCACTTGCCCCCAAGGGTGGCTATGAATTCGTGTTTCTGTATTAGAGAGAAACGCTTCGAAATTCATAAATACATCTGATGGCGCACGATCGATTGATAAGGAGGGGTGAAGATTTCTGGCGCTCTTTTTCAAAATTGTCTTCCTATCGCTTACGATGTCTTTTAAGAGATACTTTTTATTATAAAGACCTGCCAGACTAGCGCCATCAATAATTGTGCTATAGGGTTCTCATGATTTATTTACTTCCGTTTTTCACCGTTATGATTTGGGGTGGTAACTCAATTGTGAACAAGATGGCTGCGAGCGCCATTGAACCAAGTGCGATGAGTTTCTACCGTTGGTTTGTCGCAATGGTACTCCTAACGCCATTTTGCCTGCCTGCAATCATCAAACAACGACACATTATTCGACCTTACTTAGCTAAGTTGGCGTTTCTTGCGTTACTTGGTATGGTTCTCAACCAGTCACTTGGATACTATGCCGGTTTAACAACAACGGCCTCTAATATGGCCCTGATCACCTCTTTAGTTCCTTTGATCAGTGTGTTTTTAAGTGTCCCATTGCTCGGTAAATCTATATCAATGTTAAGTATCGTCGGTGGTGTCATTTCGCTCGGCGGCTTGGCATTTATGCTTGGTCACGGTGATATCACTTACTTTTTACATCAAGACTTAACGCAAGGTGACAGCTTAATGCTCGTTGCTGCCATGGTATACGCGGCTTATTGTGTTCTGCTAAAACGCTGGAAAATGCCATTCAGTAGTTTGACTCTGGTTTACATGCAGGGCTTCTTTTCTGTTTTGATGCTCACACCACTTTGGCTCTCTAGTGAGCAACTGTTACCAAGCCAAGACGCGCTACCATTAATCGCTTATGCTGGTATTGCTGCTTCCATTTTCGCGCCGCTGATGTGGGTCAAAGCGATTGATTCAATTGGTGCTGATTCAAGTGCTATGTTCATGAACCTAATGCCTGTGGTTTCCGTCATACTTGCTTCAACACTAATTGGTGAGAAAATTTACGCTTACCACATTATTGGTGGGTTGTTAGTCATCTCTGGCGTTATCTTGTCGCAAATAAAAGTAAGACAGAGAAAACCATTATCCAATTCTGAGATTGCCTCTACCGCCAATTAACATCTACACCCCAAGCCACAGAACTACGCTGTGGCTTGTCACTTCCAGCGTTCGAATAAAAGTTAATATTTTGTTTCATTCGCTATTCCCGAAAATTCATCTTGCTGCTAAATTGGGAAAACAATAACCCATCAAGGAAAGACAGATGAGCAGTGGTCAAAGAGACATTACCCTTCGCTTTTTAGCAGAACCCAGCGATGTAAATTTTGGCGGAAAAGTGCACGGCGGCGCCGTAATGAAATGGATCGACTTGGCAGCGTACGCCTGCTCTGCAGCGTGGAGTGGTAAATATTGCATTACCGCATATGCTGGCGGCATTCGGTTTGTTGCGCCGATTCATGTCGGCAACTTAGTCGAAGTTAGCGCGAAAGTCATTTATACCGGACGAAGCTCAATGCACATTGCGATTGACGTGCAAGCTAGTGATCCAAAGCAAATGAAAAACAGACTCACCACTCACTGTATCGTTATCATGGTTGCTGTAGATGAAAACGGAAAACCAACCGATGTACCGAAATGGATTCCAGAGTCAGATGAAGACAAAGCCTTAGAGCAATCCGCTATCCGTCTTATGAACATGCGTAAAGAGATTGGGGAAGAAATGGAAGCACACGTTAAATATCTCAAGTAACTGGCATCCGTTAAGAACGCTATTAAGTACCTCAACGTTACCTAGACCCAGAGTGTGGAGCAACATCATGGTTTTGCCATTTGTTTCACGCTCGCCCTTCTCTGTCATAAATCCTTCACCTAGCTTTGCTTAAATCCATCAATTATTTTAGAGTTGGATAGAGTTTGGATCTTGAGACTAAAAGAAACGACCTTAAGTGAAGAGACGTTGACCAATTTAAAAGCGGTCGAGTACCAGTGGGTGAGAACCATGTACGTCGAGGGGTATAACGAAACAGAAATTAATCATTACATTCAAACTTGCTTTGGCGGTGACGTTACCTTTGCTAATCTATTTCGTCGCGTCGCACTGCAGCAAGAAAGTTTGTACACGCTGCTTCAATACGTTGGATGCGCACCTTCCAGCCGAGAGTTTTAATCTCTTCCTTCCCTACCTCAATTTAGCTTTTTACTAAGCTCTAGTTATTTATGTGAAGTGCTACGCAGGGCATTATTCAAGCCCTGTGTAATCCATTGCAAAGCCGCTAGTCTCTGTCTACTTATTGCAAAATTGCCTTTAACAGGCATAAAAAAACCTGAGTCTAAACTCAGGTTATGGTTACAAAAACTGTTAGTGATTGAATCGTAAGGAACTAAGCTAACAGCCAGCTATGCGTAACGCCAATAAAAGCCAAGATATTACTGATCGGCGGCCAAACCAAAAGTGTAATATCCGTGCTAAGTATAAGGGCGACCATGTGGTCGCCCTTTTCTAGTTATTCTTATCAATCTCAGACCACAAGAGATTATCCTTTCACACCACCAGCGGTTAGACCACCAACCAACCAGCGCTGCGCAAGTAAGAATACGGCAGTGATTGGCACTGCTGAAAGTACAGCAGCTGCGGCAAAGTCACCCCACAAGTAGTTTTGTGGATATAGGTATTGCTGCATACCCACTGCAAGTGTGTACGAGTCTACATCAGAAAGCAGTAGTGACGCTACAGGAACTTCACCAATTACCATGATGAACGACAATATGAAGACTACCGCTAGGATTGGCACAGACAGTGGCAGCAATACCAAACGGAATGCTTGCCATGGTGTAGCACCATCAAGAGCCGCTGCTTCTTCTAGAGACGAGTCAATACTTTCGAAGTAGCCTTTAATGGTCCAAACGTGCAGTGCGATACCGCCTAAGTAAGCGAAGATCAGACCGCCATGCGTGTTCAGACCAAGGAAAGGAATGTACTGACCCAGTTTGTCGAACAACGCGTACAGAGCAACCAGTGCCAACACCGCAGGGAACATCTGGAAGATCATCATCGCTTTAAGAATGGTGTTCTTACCTTTGAACTTCATACGAGCAAACGCGTAAGCCGATGTGGTTGATAGCGCCACGATTAGGATTGCAGAAATACCACCCACTTTTACCGAGTTCCACAGCCATGTCATTACTGGGAATGGTGGCGGTGTAACTGTACCGTCTGGATTAGTCACCGAGAAACCTAATGCCAATTTCCAGTGATCAAGTGTTGGGTTGTCTGGGATCAGGCTACCCGTTGCAAAGTTACCTTCACGGAATGAAATCGCGATGATCATCAGCAAAGGGAAAATAATCAGTGCCAAGAATGCCCACATTGCAATATGAGTAGCCCAAACACGATACTTTAATGACTTACCTTGTACCATTGCCATTGTAATTTCTCCTTAGTCCTGAGCTACTTTAGTTACGCGTAGGTTGATAAGTGCCAATGCGCCAACCAATAGGAAGATAAGCGTTGCTACCGCACTTGCTAGGCCGAAGTCTTGACCGCCAGCACCTTCGAATGCGATTCGGTAGGTGTAACTTACTAGTAGGTCGGTGTAACCCGCAGGCTCTGATGTACCAATCATATTTGGACCACCGCCAGTCAACAACTGGATAAGTACGAAGTTGTTGAAGTTAAATGCAAAACTCGCGATCAACAATGGTGTTAATGGCTTCAACATCATTGGTAGTGTGATACGTGTAAAGTTCGTGACAAAGTTCGCACCATCAATTGCTGATGCTTCATATAAATCGTCTGGAATCGCTTTTAGTAAGCCCATACACAAAATCATCATGTAAGGGAAACCAAGCCAAGTGTTCACAATTAAGATCATGGTTTTCGCCATGAACGGATCAGAGAACCAAGCCGGGCTAATGCCGAACAAGCCTTCCAACAACATGTTGATCTCACCAAAGCTTTGGTTAAACAAACCTTTAAAGATCAAGATAGAAATAAACGCCGGAACTGCATAAGGCAGGATTAGCAACAAACGGTAAACTGAGCGACCTTTAAGTGCTTCCCACTGAACCACACTGGCAAGGACAAGACCAATAACAAGCGTAAACAATACGGTTAGCGCAGAGAAAACAATGGTCCAGATAAAGATACTGATAAACGGCTCTTTGATACCATCATCTTTCCAAACACGCTCAAAATTGTGGGTACCAATGTTCACCACGAAACCTGGTGACACTGTGCTACCAACAAATTGACCGTTTTCATCGACAGGCTGGTAGTAACCTACTTCCATATTTGGACGTAGCGTTTCTTCAGTCCGGTTGTTGTAAAGCGTTTCACCATCTTCTTGTAATGTGTACAAAGGTACAACTGCAGCAAATTTGCGCAGCCCACTCATGCGGATATCATCACCACTTGGCAAATGTAAATCGACACTGCTCAACGCACTGCGGTTCTTAACAATCGCCTTGATTGATTCTTTTTCACCCGTTACTTCTTCAATTGGTGAAAGATCAAACTCCGATGCTGAAAGGTTATCAAGCTGAAAAGTCGGGCTTGCAAGTAGCTCACCATCTTTTTCAACCACAAGTTGATGGCCTTGCTCCGTTTTATACAAAGTGAACGGGTAGCTATCACCACTTTGGTAAGTTCGGTCCAAAAGTACGTTCTGAGCGCGATCAAAAGAGAGTTGGTTCTTCGCGCTATAGTTGGTAAACGCCAAACCTATGGTGTACGCCAAAGGGAAAAGAATGAAAAGGATCATCCCTGCTATACCAGGGTAGATGTAACGGTGTGCGTACGTCTTTTTACTACCAAAGATGAACAACGCTAAAGCGGTAAGAATGAGCGTAAGTAGTGCAAACGCAATCTCACCGCGAGAATACATAAGGATTGTTGCGTAGCCATTGATGATGCCGACTGTGCCTAAAAGTGACCATTTCATGAACACTTTTTTGCTGCTCGGAAGGCTGGCTTCTGGTGCTGTCATAGCATTTGTACCTTGAACTGACTGCATAGGGAACCTGCTAGCGAATATAGAATAAATATAGAAAAGTAAGGAGGAGTTGCCCCCTCCTTAAAAAGGTCTTACTTAATTATTTAGTCATTTGTTTTTCTGCATCTGCAAGAGCTGCATCGACAGTTTGACGACCG
Source organism: Vibrio sp. 1069 (assembly GCF_033340555.1). NCBI lineage: Bacteria > Pseudomonadati > Pseudomonadota > Gammaproteobacteria > Vibrionales > Vibrionaceae > Vibrio > Vibrio sp. 1069. The sequence continues at coordinate 36,807 of NZ_JAWOWP010000020.1, read as the reverse complement.
TCAACTACGTTGATGATTGCGTTCTTAGCCGCACCCCAGAATGCGTTCATTTGAGGGATATTTGGCATGATTTCGCCGTTCATCGCATTGTCCATTGTTGCTGCGATACGAGTATCTGAATCAAGCTCACGTTGGAACGAGTTAAGTGCTACCGCACCTAGAGGCTTATCGTTGTTAACCATACGTAGGCCATCGTTTGTTAGTAGGTAGTTCTCAATGAACTCAACTGCTAGGTCTTTGTTTGGAGACGCAGTGCTGATACCAGCCGTTAGAACACCAACGAATGGCTTAGAAGATTGACCTTGGAACTTAGGTAGCGTAGTCACGCCGTAGTTAACGCCAGACTTCTCAATGTTGCCCCAAGACCATGGACCGTTAATCGTCATCGCTGTTTTGCCTTGGTTGAACGCAGACTCAGACACGGAGTAATCCATATCCGCAGAGATTACGCCTTTATCAACTAAGCCTTTTACGAAGCTCATTGCGTCTTTAACACCTTCTTTCGCGATACCAGCGTCTTTAACATCGTAACCTTCAGAAGTGTATTTGAACGCGTAGCCGCCATCAGCCGCCATTAATGGCCAAGTGAAGTACGGTTCTTTTAGGTTCCACATGATTGCAGACTTGCCGTCTTTTTTAAGTTTTGCATCTAATGCTGCAACCTCTTCCCAAGACTTTGGTGGGTTTGGAACTAGGTCTTTGTTGTAGATTAGAGATAGAGACTCAACCGCAACTGGATAGCCGATCAATTTGCCGTCGTAACGTACTGCATCCCAAGCGAAATCAACGATACCTTCTTGAATATTCTTAGAAGGTTTAATTTCTGCTAGCAGGCCAGCTTCTGCGTAACCACCGAAACGGTCGTGAGCCCAGAATACGATATCAGGACCGTCGCCAGTCGCTGCAGTTTGAGGGAATTTGTCTTGAAGGCCATCTGGGTGAGCCACAGTCACTTTAATGCCGGTGTCTTCTTCAAATTTCTTACCAACTTCAGCAAGGCCGTTGTAGCCTTTATCACCGTTGATCCAGATAGTAAGTTGTCCTTCTTCGATGGCAGCATTAGCACCAAAAGAACCCAAAGCAACAAGAGTACCTAGTGCTACAGCGCTTAACTTTTTCATGTTCGTATCCTTTTTATATTTTTGATGTAGGGCTAGTCCATTGAGGTTCAGCCGTATTTCGACATATATCATCTGAAATAATCCAATATGTCTCATCCTCCTAATCCCTACGCCCTTACAATTATGACGTATTTTCGTGATCTAAATCGCCAAGGGTAAGAGACTCAAATCACAAAATGGATAGTTCCTGTGATCGGTTTCAACTTTAGGTGGTGCAATAATGTGATTTCCGACCAACTGCTTTCTTCCTCCTCCTTTTTTACTCCTCCCTTTCTACTCCCCCTACAATTATTTCTATTAGGAGGATGTCGCACTACGCACAATCTTAGAAACTGCAGTCATCCAAGAGTGGATGGTAAGAACCCTTTCCCAGCAGTGCCTACGTATTAGGAAAAAGATTTGCTGGTTTTGCATTGCCAGACGAGTGGAATGTCATTATTAGTGTTGTTTGTGGTAATTATTTCACGGGGGAGACAATACGAATAATGTGGGGGAGAGAAACTCGTACTTGGCTATGATGGGTAGCACTTCTATTTAGGACATTTTATTGAAGTGCTACCCTACTTTTCTTACCAACCGCAAGAACTTACCGATTCCTACTGTTACTGCTCGCTAGATAATTCATATAATGATGAGCGGTGAATAATAAAAAATTGATCGAGGACGAGCTACATGGCGAGTGTCACGTTAAAAAATGTTTGTAAAGCGTATGGCGACGTACTGATTTCTAAGAACGTAGACCTAACAATCAACGAAGGTGAATTTGTTGTTTTCGTAGGTCCATCAGGTTGTGGTAAATCTACCCTTTTACGTTGTATTGCCGGTCTTGAAGACATTACTTCAGGTGATTTGTATATTGGTGACCAGCGCATGAATGACGTCGAACCATCCAAACGTGGTGTTGGTATGGTATTCCAGTCTTACGCTCTTTACCCGCACCTTAACTTATATGACAACATGTCATTTGGCTTGAAACTAGCAAAAGCAGACAAAGCAGAAATCGACAAGCGTGTTGAACAAGCAGCAGAAATCCTACAACTAGGCCACTTGCTTGAGCGCCAACCAAAAGCACTTTCTGGTGGACAGCGTCAACGTGTGGCGATTGGCCGAACATTGGTATCGCAGCCAAATGTATTCCTTCTAGACGAGCCACTATCAAACTTGGATGCGGCACTGCGTGTAAACATGCGTGCACAAATCACGAAACTTCAGCGCCAACTTGGTTGTACCATGATCTACGTCACGCACGATCAGGTAGAAGCGATGACAATGGCAGATAAAATCGTTGTACTAGACGGCGGTTATGTATCGCAAGTTGGTAAGCCGCTTGAGCTTTACCATTACCCACAAAACCGCTTTGTAGCTGGCTTTATCGGTTCTCCGAAAATGAACTTCATGAGCGTATTCATTGATGAAGTAGAAGCAGAGCGCGTCAAAGTTCAACTATCTAACGGCGTATCTTTCTGGATTCCGGTGGATGGTACAACAGTTAACCGCGGCGACCGAATGTCTTTAGGCATTCGCCCTGAGCACCTATTATCCGCTTCTGAAGCTGATGCAAGTATTCACGGTGAAGTGATGATTGTTGAGAAGCTAGGTAACGAAACTCAAGTATACCTAAATCTAGAAGGCGCGGACGCCGACGTTATTTTCCGTCAGCCGGACACGCTTGCAGTCGACACTGGCGATAAAATCGAGATCGGTATTCCAGCTCATCGTTGTCACCTGTTCCACAGTGATGGTCGCGCATGCCGCCGCCTATACAAAGAAAACGGCGTAGAAGTCGAATAGTTCATTCGTCCTTACTCAAAAATCCCTCTCACTTGAGAGGGATTTTTTTATCTTAATAAATATCAGCAATTCGATACTAAATCATTAATCGTGAACGAATCAAATCACCCGTTTCTTCTACCCTCACATAAACCATTGTCTTTGTACTGATACTTCATTTTTAATACTTTTCCTCATCCCTCATAAGTAAGTACCAGCTTTTTCCTAACCCGCCAAACTTAGCCAAAGGGCTAAATATCATTCTTATTTCCACTTACCTCAACAACGCAAATTTTTACACTTATCAACGAAATTACACGTGACAAAAAACTCAGCAGCATTCCACAGAATGCTCTGTGCACTAACTACTAATAACGTTCACGACACGGCAATTGGGGAAGACACCCAAGGGCGGTAGCGTGTCAGAAGGGAAACTGAGTCATGAAACAAAAAGGACTTATCCGCTCTCATGAGATGGAGTTCGCTTTTTTATATCGCATCTCAGATCTTGCTGTCATCGTCTCTTTTATGCTGCTTTTAGTGTTCAAAGACATGAATACTGCGATGGGGAAAGATTACGTCATATTGGCTTTCGTTGGAGGCATCTCCTTTCTATTTATGGCAGAAAGCGGCAATCTGTATCGCTCTTGGCGAACCAGTTCGTTTAAAGAGCAGATGTTTATTGTCTGTGTTGCTTGGGCGGTGACTTCTGCACTTATCTTTATTGTGCTGTATTTTTCTGAAGTCCATACCTTATTTGATAACACAATTTTAGTGCTGTGGTTTGCGATTACGCCCGCTCTGCTCTTAGCATGGCGAGTAACATTCCGTACCGGATTAGCCTATTTGAGAAAGAAAGGATTCAACACTCGCACTGCGATCATCATCGGCCAAACTCCTCACGGCATTACCCTAGCTAACGAAATTCAAAACCACACAGAACACGGCGTGCTTTTTGATGGCTTTTACGACGAACGATCTTCCGACAGATTGCCAAATTCTGATTATCCTATTAAAGGAGCTGTTGACCACGCCCTTGAGCGAGCTAAAAAAGGGGAAGTAGATTACGTCTATATCGCGATGCCAATGCACGCAAAAGAGCGCATTGCGTCACTTCTTAACCAATTCTCAGATACCACCGCAAATACGTATCTGATTCCCGACTTCTTCACTTATAACCTTTTACATTCTCGTTGGGCGCAGATCGGCCAAGTTCAAACACTAAGTGTCTTTGATACACCTTTTGCTGGAATTTCTTCTTGGGTAAAACGGTTTGAAGACATCTTGTTTTCGAGCATTATTTTGGTCTTAATCGCCCCTATTCTATTCGTCATTGCGATTGTCATTAAGGCAACGTCTAAAGGCCCTGTCATCTTTAAACAACATCGGTACGGTCTTGATGGACGCAAGATTGAAGTCTGGAAGTTCCGTTCAATGACAACCATGGATCAAGGTTCCAACGTGAAACAGGCGACAAAGAACGATCCTCGTATTACGCCTTTTGGCGGATTTCTACGTCGCACCTCTTTGGACGAACTACCTCAATTTATCAATGTACTGCAAGGGACCATGTCTATTGTCGGCCCACGCCCTCATGCCGTGGCGCACAATGAAGAGTATCGCCAGATTGTTGACCGATACATGCTACGTCACAAAGTAAAACCAGGCATTACTGGCTGGGCACAGATTAATGGTTATCGCGGCGAAACCGACACCTTAGAAAAAATGGAAAAGAGAGTCGAGTTTGATTTGGATTACATCCACCATTGGTCGGTTTGGATGGACATCAAAATCATCTTTATGACTGTTTTCAAAGGCTTCACTGGTGCTAACGCTTACTAAGGTTGAGATTATGAAGAAACTGACAATGGCAATAGCATTGAGTCTGTTTTCTACTGACTTGCTCGCAGAACCGATGGCTTACCAAACCGAGTCTGGTATAGAGTTGATTCCCCTCGTAAAAACTTTCTACGAGGGAGATGACAACATCAATAAAGCGGAAAAATCCGGCAATGTGGAATCGGTCAATATTTGGGGTATAGAACCAAGCTTACTAGCACGTATAGAACGGAATCGCTATCGCGCAGATATTTTATATAAGTTAAAAGCGGGCTTTTCATCTGACGATCGCAACGACTTCGACGACCACACTTTTCAGTTTTCCAACTTTTTCGAATTTAATCATCGTCATCGTTTAGTGGTTGATTACCGTTTTCGCGCCCAGCATGAAGTTCGAGGAGAAGATATTACCGAAGGTAATGGTAGCGCAATCGACTCACCAATAGAGTTCAACCGTAACGATGTAAAAACCAATTATGTCTTTGGCTCTAACGGTGCCAAAGGCAGACTCGAATTCGGTTTAGGCTACAGTGATAAAACCTATCAAAACTATCGTGACGGCTTGCCTGGTCGCCCAAACGCTAAAACTAAATACAACGATTTTCGAGCTCCCAATGCACATTTGGAGTTCTATTTAAGAGCGACGCCAAGAACCTATTGGTTAGTCGGAACAAACCAAATCGTAACCGAGTATCAGCACCGAAATTCTGCGCAGCCATCGAAAGATAACAACACCAGTTTCTATTACACCGGTGCCGAATGGGAAGTCACAGGAAAAACCAAAGGCATCGCTCGACTCGGTTATCAAATCAAAGATTTTGACAGCGCTAAACGAGAGACATTTAAAGGCTTTAGTTGGGATATCGGCTTTGAATGGTTGCCTCAAGAACAAACTCTAGTCAGCGTGAAAACCACTCAGGCGGCGGTTAACCCCGATCAAGATGGCGATTACAACCTACAAACTCGTTACCGACTGAACCTCAAGCACGATTGGAATAGTTACCTTGCAACTCGCTTAGGTGCTGTTTATCAACAAGATGATTACACGGGAATCTCCAGAAACGACGATCGGTACACTCTATCTTTTGGTATCGATTATCAGATCAAACGTTGGATACAGCTGCAAGCCGATTGGCAATACCAAGATAAAAACTCTAGCCGATCGGGTTATAGCTTCGAACAAAACATTTGGACTTTAAGCGCACAGTTTTCTCTGTAAAAAGGATTATTAATGAAGGCATTCATCAAATTCATGAGTGTAGCGTTGTTGCTATTTAGCACTTTGGTCAACGCTGACTCAAACGAGGAAGATTACTTACTCGATACTGGCGATACCATTTCCGTGCAGGTCTATGGTGAAGAAGATCTTACGATTAAAAATATTCTAATAACGTCAGATGGCTACTTTGATTACCCCTACCTTGGCCGAATTAAAGCAATCAAAAAAACACCAAAACAACTCAAGTACGAAATAGAAACGGGCTTAAAAGGCGATTATCTCATCAATCCAAAAGTGATGGTCACCATCAATAACTTTCGTCTATTTTACGTTAATGGCGAAGTCAGGAAACCTGGTGGATTTGAGTACCGTCCAGGGTTAACCATAGAGAAGGCCATCGCTCTAGCAGGTGGCTTGACCGACAGAGCCTCACGCAAAGGCATTAACCTAACCAAGCATAAAACGGGTCAAACGATGGAAGGAGTCAGTATGCACCGCAACGTTGAACCTGGTGACATTGTATTTATTGACCAGAGCTTCTTTTAAGTGACAGGGAATCAAATGAACGGGACTCATCCAAATAATCTCCAGATGAACAAAGTAGAACTGATTCGTTTTGGCCATCACTTCAAAGCGATTAAAAAGAATTGGCTAAGCATCGCAGCATTCACGCTTCTGTTCTCATTAACTTGTACTTGGTATATCTACTCCAAAGCATCGATATACCAAGCTACAGCTACGCTACTCATCCAAGAGGAGCAAAAAAGCGCCCTTTCAATCGAGGAAGTATATGGCGTCGACACGACAAAAAAAGAGTACTTTCAAACGCAAATCGCCATTTTAAAATCGAATCATATTGCAGATAAGGTCATTAGAGAGCTGAACCTCACCCAATTACCTGAATTCACAAGCTCAGGGGGGTTAAATAAAAAAATCGACCAAATAAAGTCGATTCCTTTTGTTCAAGACCTACTGAATGTGGCACCAAGCCCAAAAGAAACCGCCCAGTTTTCAGAGTCCTATTATCAGGCACTTCAAGCTTTCAGAAGTAAACTCGATATTGAGCCAGTACGTAACACCCAATTAGTCAGAATTCGCTTTCGTTCTACCGATCCTAAGCTTGCGACGACAATCGCCAACGCGGTCGGCCAAGCCTACATTGACGCAAATTTTGAAGCCAAATTGGTCGTTACACAAAATGCGGCTACTTGGTTGACAAATAACTCTCAAAAATTGGAGGAGCGATTACGTAACTCGGATCAAGCGCTGCAAGAATTCTTGTTAAAAGAAGGGTTGATCGATATAAACGGTATTGATGAAATTTACGCAAATGAGCTAGAAGAACTCACTCGCAAGCTGAATATCGCTGTTAATAAGCGTATTGAAGCGCAGACGTTAATCCAACTGTTACGACGTAAATCTTCGCAAAGTTTAGACAGCTTGTTGTCAATTGATGAATTCGCTAATCAAGCGCAAATCCGCGATCTAAAATTGTCGGAAGCACAGGCAGCCAAAAATCTCTCTGAACTGGCACAGCGCTACGGACCTAAACATGATCGAATGATTCAGGCGAAAGCGCAGCTTGCTGAAATTCAATCTAGAACCCAGCAACTCATCCGTGACATTTCCTTCAGTAAGCAACAAGACCTTCTTGCTGCAAAAGCGCAAGAGGACATGCTTCGCGCAGAACTCGATAACAAAAAGTCAGACTTCCAATCGTTAGGGTCACAAAAAGCGCGTTACGAACAGTTAAAACGCGAGGTTGAATCCAATAAGGCACTCTATGAAGCGTTCTTAAATCGTGAGAAAGAGACCAACGCCACCAGCGACTACAAGAATGTCACTGCTCGCTTTACTGATAAAGCCATCATTCCTCTATTCCCGGTGGCACCACAACGAATCAAACTGGTACTAATTGCCACCTTTTTTGGCTTTGCCATTGCTTGCGCTCTAGTCATCATCTTAGAAACGATGCGAGAAGTTATCCGAAGCACAGCCGATGTGCAGGAAAAACTTGGTGTTACGTGTTTAGGTGTGATTCCTATGGTCAAAAAACGCAATTTGCGTAAAAACGGCGTCAGTTATACCGCGTATTTAGATGATGAAGAAAAGCTATTTAGTGAAGCTTGCCGCTCCGTCAGAACCTCGCTTCTGCTCAGATTAACCAACACGAAGCAAAAGATATTGCCCTTTACCTCTGCTATTCCAGAAGAAGGAAAAACATCAACCAGTATCAATATGGCGGTGTCGTTTTCAAAAATGGAAAAGGTATTGATCATCGACTGCGATTTACGTCGACCTTCCATAGCAAAGCGATTCGGTATTGCTGAATCAAGCCCTGGCTTAACGCATATCCTGACGATGGATACGCCAATCAAAGATTGTGTTACACATATAAAAGAAGCCAACTTAGATGTATTATCGGCCGGCCTAATTCCGCCAAACCCACAGGAATTATTGGCTTCTGATCGCTTTAAAAAGTTGCTCGAACATTTTCAAAATAAGTATGACCGGATCATTATCGATACACCGCCCCTACTGTCAGTGAGTGACGCACTTATTCTTGGTCAGTATGCCAATGGTCTGATTACCGTCATTCGCTCAGAATCGACAAAATCATCACTGGTTAACCTTGCGTTGTCTAAACAAATACAACACTCAGTTCCATCTCTTGGCGTCTTAATCACACAAGCCAAGGCCAAGGAAGGAGAGACGCTTTATGTCCAGAAATACGCCTACTAACGTAAACCTATCTTGGTACCAAACGTTGAAAAGCCAAGAACAGCCGGTATTGATCTATCAAATGGGCAAAGTAGGTTCGAGTGCATTAGAGCATTCCATTCCTGACTCGATTCACTTGCACGACCTTATGACCGTCGATGCGCAAAAACAAATATCCCCCGTTCGAGCGCAATTGCATAAGCCTCAGATCAATGCGTTAAAGCGACGACTAAAGCGTATAACGATGAGCCATATGTTAAAGCGCAAAAAAAAAGTTCGAATTATCTCGCTGGTGCGTGAACCGATCGGACGAAATGTCTCAATGTTCTTTCAAGCACTTCCTTTTTGGATGGCGGACAAATATCTAAAGGATGACAGCGCAATACGTACCGAACGACCGCAATTACTCCAAGAAGCATTTGATAAGCACATGAATCATCAATATGCGCTGCAGTGGTTTGACAACGAGATCAAACAACTAACAGGGATTGATGTGTTTAACGAGTCTTTTAATCACGAAGTAGGCTATCAAACATACCATAACAATAACTTCTCACTGTTGGTCATTCGAAGTGACAAGCTAACGAAGGCTAACTCCGCAGTTGAAGACTTTTTAGGTTACCCCGTGGATGTTGTTTATGAAAATCAATCAGACAACAAATGGTACTCGCCACTAATGAAAGAATTCAAAACGCAATTTCAACCTACACCCGAGTACGTTGAAGAAATGCTGAATTCTAAATTGACGAAGCACTTTTTCTCAAATGCAGAAATCACCGACCTTAAACAGCAATATCTGACCAATTAATTATGAAAACCAAGATTCTACATATTATTAATGATCTTTCTCAGAACGGCGGTGCTCAGAAGTTCTTAGTCGACCTTGTTTTAGAACATAAGCCTGAATACGAAATCAAAATTTTGGTCTTGTGTGATGAAAATGATTACTTACCAATGCTATCCGCCCAAGGGATAGAGTGTTTTAACTGGCGCACATTGTCATTGAGTGAGAGATTCTCTTTGCTGCGTTGGCCGGATGTCGTTCACGGGCACCTCTACCCTTCCATTTACCTAGCGCTATTGGCGGTAGGTAAAAAACGAATCCAGACTGAGCACTGTTCTTATAACCGTCGACGTGACTATCCGCTGTTTAAGTTCATGGAATACGTCTTATATTGGGGCCACGACTTGACGGTCAGTATTAGTGAAAAAGTACAAGATGAACTGGTGAAGTTCATGCCTCGCTACCAACATAAATATCACGTGGTGCACAATGGCGTTGATTTAAAAAGGTTTTCTATGACGCCAAGATTCGCCAGCCACCTAATCGACAAACCAGTTATCAAGATTGGAATGGTGGGCCGACTTCACCAACATAAAGATCATGAAACGCTTATCCAAGCACTTATCCATTTACCAAGACGATACGAACTCCACCTTGCGGGAGATGGAGAAAAAAAATCGTCACTGCAAGCATTGGCAACAAAAATCAACGTCGCGCAACGTGTTCACTTTCATGGCGTAGTTTCTGACGTTCCAGCCTTTTTGAACGACATGGATATTTACGTGCAATCGTCGCACGTCGAAGGCTTTGGCTTGGCGGCGGTTGAGGCCATGGCAGCAGGCTTACCCGTATTATCATCGGACGTACCTGGTTTGGATGACGTCACCGGACGTGCCGAATATTTATTTCAAGTTGGTAACGCCACTGAACTGAGCCAAAAAGTTCTCCAGCTGTGTGAAAGTGTTGAGCGGTATGACGCTGCAAGTCAATACTCAGTCAATAGGGCCTCTCTCTACACCATCGATAAATTTCGTGAAGGTTACTATGGAATCTACCAGCAGCTTTGCGCCAACAAATAGTTCCGTGCCATCGAGCCATCGCGCCTCATTGCTTGCAGCATGCCTATTAGCATTGTTCTTTATTCCTATGAAGTTTCGTGCTGGAGGAATAGCGCTAGCCCCATCTGACATCGCAAGCCTTTTGTCCATTGGTTTTACTGCATTAGTGGTATTGGAAGGAAAAGCTGAAAAACTCATGCATCCCTGTATGGGGTTCCTCATATTGTTCACTGGGTATGTGTTCATAAATGGTCTGCTAAATCGCGTCCCTTTAATGCCGCTAGTTATAGAAACTGTGCAATGGTTAGCGATTTTGTGCCTACTGAGCCTAATGTACGCCTATGGCGTGTTTGATGACGAACGGATAATGGTTTATTTCACGTATTTGTTGTTTTTCATCTGTACGCTCGTTGCCTTATGGCACTTTGCTCAGGGCTATCAAAGCGGGTTTAAGTTACTCGGGGTAAGTAAATATGGGTTCGGTGTACTGTGCTCACTACTGTACCTTTATCGAGATAAAATTCGCGCTTTCCACCTTTTGATGCTCGTAGCTTTAGTATTACTGGTGTTGTCACAAGAAAGAAAAGCGCTACTTGGTTTTTGTCTGCTTTTCTTCTTTGACCAACTGCTCGTAAAAAACTTAATGAGAAAATCGCTCAGCGAAACGTACACGTGGGCGATTTTATTAGCCTTGAGCTTCATTGTGTTTACTGCCGTCACAACCACACTCTACGTTGGGTTTGAAACTCTAGCAGACACATTGGAAATAACCCAAGAAGACGTCTTATTTGCCAACCAAAGTGAAGCCCGCTGGGTATCGAATCTTCATAGAAAACTTTTACTTGCCAATGGGCTAGATATTTTACTTCAACACCCAGTGTTAGGTGTCGGCGCGAAAATGTTACCCAACTTTATGATCAGTTACTTTAACTATGATGAGCTGGCGATCTACACCCACAACTTTGTGTTAGATACCGCAATTGAATACGGATTGCTTGGTATTGGTCTGCTGTTTGGTGGTTATTTTCTTTTTATTCGCTTTTGCTTCCGTAGTCTTAATGAAAACAGAAAAAGCTTATTACTTGCGATATACGCCCTCATCATGGTGTTTTTCGTTGCGGTAAACACCACCATAATTTTAATACTCTTGTTACCCGTCATGATCAGCATGAGCAACGACTCAAGGGCCATAGCTCATACTTTTCCGGTAAACCATCACCACGAATATGAATAATCAAGGATAGGATAGATGAAGTATTCAATCTCTCGACAATTTGAAAAGAACCGAGAACTCCAAGCTGATAATTTTGTTTTAGTTTACCAAATGGGTAAAGTTGGCTCCTCATCAATTGAGCACACGCTAGGGGAGAAAAATATCCCGAGCTATCACATCCACACCTTTGATGATCACGAAGAATTTCACATGTATCACAATAAAAAAGACGTGAGTAAATTCTTCGACTTCCGAAACCGCGCACTCTATCGCTTAGTGCTCAAGCAGCGAAAACGTATCTTACAAAAACGCGAGCAGATTAAAATCGTTACGCTGGTCCGCGATCCAATCGCAACTGTCTTTTCTCGCTTCTTTCAAGATCTCCATTTGCAATTTATCGAAGGCAAAAAGAACGATGCAATTCACCGAGATATGGAAGTCACGTATCAGCACCTCGAGCATTGCTTTGATAACTATATCAATCTCAACTATTTTGCGGACTGGTTCGACAACGAGTTAAAGCGTAATTTCAATATCGATGTGATGCGCCAAGAGCTGGACAACACTCACCCTTTCTTCACATTCCAGAACGATCAGGCCAACGTCATGCTAATCAAATGCGAACAGCTCAGTTCTCTTGATAAAGAAATCGGTGAGTTTCTTGAGTTGCAAGACTTCGTGCTGAAAAACAGCAACGAAGCGAAAAACAAGTGGTACTCCAATATCCACCAACACTTTAAGAATCACTACGACTTCTCAAAACTGTTCTATATGTACGATCTTCCCTTGTATCGCCACGTTTATTCAGAGCAAGAGCGTGATGCTTTTAAACACAAATGGATGCAAACACCAGGGACAAAATCATCATGAAGAAAGTGCTCCATGTTACAGAAGCATTTGGAGGTGGCGTTCAAACCGCCCTCTATAGTTATGTTCACTCATCCAGAGACGAGCCTTATCAGCATTTCTTGCTAGCCAGAGCCCGAGAAAACGACTTGACCAATGAGAACAACCACCACATTTTCGTACAGACAAAGTGGGTAGAAGGCGGCTTGCTTCAATTTATTCGCGATGCAAACCACATGATTGCATCACTTGGCCCCGACGTCGTGCATTTGCACTCGAGTAAAGCGGGATTTCTCGGCCGATTTCTAAAGCTTGGCAAGGCACGCTTGGTTTACACACCGCACTGTTATGCCTTCGAACGTGAAGATATCTCAGAGCTTGCACGCCAGATCTATAAAGCACTAGAGAAAGTAAAACTGAGCAAAATTGATGTGGTTGCAGGCTGTAGCCAACGAGAGTGTGACCTAGCCATTAGCATTGGTGCGAAACGTGCCGAACTGCTCAACAACTACGTGTCTTATCAAAGTGAAGATCGTATAGAGCGAAACAAGCAAGAAGCGCTGAAGCTCGTTGTACTTGGTCGTGTCGCGCCCCAAAAAGATCCTCAGTTTCTTATCAGCACATTGCAGTTCCTTAATCGGTATGCGCTTAACCGCCCGATAGAGATCACATGGATAGGTGGCGGGGACCACGTACTCGAACAGAAATTACGCACTGAAAATGTGGATGTAACGGGCATGCTGCCTCGCGATGAGGTAGTTGAAAAGCTCAAGGGTTCAGACCTTTATCTACATACTGCAGCATGGGAAGGGATGCCGTTAACCATTCTAGAAGCATCCAAGTTACATCTTCCTATGGTTATTCGGACCATCGGCGCAACCAAAGATCTCAACTACCCGTTTTTAGCGCTCACACCTGAAGAAATGGCCAAGCAGATCGCGCATTGTGTCAATCATTATGAAGAGATCGATTTTCGCCAATATACAGCAGAATTAAACGATGCCTTCAGTGAAGAAAAACAGCGCCTCGCACTCAATAATATTTACGGTTAAATGCCCCTATGTTTCACACTGTTCAACAAAAATTACTGTTGATGCCCAGCGGTAAAAAAAGCTTGTTATCTACTGGATTAAAAACCGCAATCACGCGTGTGTTGAGTGCGCTATTTGCTTTTTTACTGACTCTGATTGTATCGAAGACCAGTGACGCTTCGACGGCCGGTCAATTTTTCTTTTTATTCAACCTAGTCTCGCTACTCGCTATTGTTTCTCAGCTAGGTTTTGATGTCTCGTTAGTTCGTTACAATGCGATCGCTTTTAATAACAAAGAGAAGCTTGAACAAAGCCAAAACTATAAAACCGCACTTTATCGAAGTATGGCATTTTGCTTGCTCGCCATAGGCGTTTTGTTGGCAGGGTTTAATCTGTTTCCAGAACAGCTAAACCAGACTCAATCACCAATGTATGCGATTACTTTATGCTTGCTTTGTATACCTTTCTTGGTGCTTGCGCAAACCAACAGTCGGGTGCTTCAAGCATGTAGAAAAGTCGTATCATCTCTGTTTGCGTTGCAGCTTGGGGTAAGCATGTTGATGGTCATTTTTGTCTTTGCCCTAGACTATATCGGTCAGCAAAATATCAACAATCTAATGACCGCTCTGCTTTTAGCGAGCATAGGCGTCGCGGTCATATCTAGTGCCAATTGGCTTGGCTCAGATCAATATCAAACATCGGCTTTCGTACCAAACAAAAAAATGGTCTCTTCTGCCAAGCAAGTCTGGGTTGGCAGTATCTTCACGAATGTTCTTCAATGGGGAAGCCTTGTTATTACGGGCTTTTTTATCTCAACAGCGGAACTCGGTTTGTTAGCCGCAGCCCAACGTACATCACTACTGATTGGCTTCGTGCTGATTACCATTAACTTTGTGGTCGCCCCGATGTTTGCCTCTCTCTACAAAGAGCGTCAAATGCGCAAACTGCAGAACCTGAGCCGCTTGGCGTGCCGAGCTAATGTTGGTTTAGCGATTGTACCCGTAATTATTTGCACCCTCTTCCCCGAGTTTGTAATGCAGTTTTTTGGTGAGGAGTTTCTCGCCGCGGCGCCACTATTAGTCGTCCTTTCTCTGGGGCAGTTAGTCAATGTTGCGACTGGTTCAGTAGGTTTTTTATTATTAATGAGTGGTCATGAGAGAACCATGAAATACATTACAATTTCCTCCGGTACGGTGTCCATCTGCCTACTTGTTACGCTTTGCCAAATGTTTGGGGTGATTGGTGCAGCGTGGGCAATGGCAATTGGCATGGCTATCCAGAATTTAGCTGCACTGTACTTTGTAAAACGTTACTTAGGCTTCTTTCCAATAGGTTAATTATGGCTTTAATACTGGCACGCACGAGTTTTGTTTTAGTCCTGATGCTAACCGCTTCACTCTCTTTGTGGAAAAGCTCTGACCTACACCATACTGCTTACCTGCAAATGGAAACCTACTTAGGCGGATCGAGTACGCTTCACTTTACTTTCAGTTTATTGATCGGCTTTTTATCGGTTTTCACGTTCCCTTCTCTGGTGAGCTCGAATAAAACCGACGTTTTTGGGATTCGTCTTTTGCTACTGCTGTTGGCTATCGTTTCAATGGAAGAAATAAGCCAACTTTTTATTCCAAATCGATCATTTAGTTTTGATGATCTCAGCACCAACTGGATAGGCGTTATCTCAGGTTACTTTAGTGCCAAGTTAATTCGCTTCATCCGCACTCGATCGTTCTAGTAATACAGGAATCTCTGGGGGATTTGGGTATATAATTGCGCCAAACATCCAGACTAACGAGTACATCATGCCATCTCATCCAACCAAGATTACTTTTTTTGAATTCTTAACCCCGTTGATCACGTCAGGCAAAAAGACGATAACGATTCGAGATGAATCAGAAAGCCATTACGTTCCCAATACAGAAGTCGAAGTTTTTACCTTAGAAACGGATAGTAAAGTCTGCGATATCAAGATACGTTCTGTAGAACCACTTCACTTTGAAGATATTAATGAGTTTCATGCAGAACAAGAAGCCATCGAACTACCAAAACTCAAGCAGTTAATTCGAGAAATCTACCCAAATACCGACACGCTCTTTGTTATTGAGTATGAGCTGATTAAATAACCCACAACAAACACTAGACGACTGGTCTAATTCATTCTATAGTACACTCCATGAACGCAAAGACGAATGACACACGCCAACATATTCTCGACGTCGGATACGAGTTGATCGTAAACCGAGGGTTCACGAGTGTTGGTCTTTCAGAGCTGTTAAAAAAGGCCGCAGTGCCAAAAGGCTCGTTTTATCATTACTTCAAGTCCAAAGAACAATTTGGTGAAGCGATGATTCAAGACTACTTTACTAAGTATTTTGAGCGTTTAAACGCACGCTTTACCAATACTGAACTGAGTGGCTACCAACGCCTAATGAGCTATTTCGAAGAAATGGTCAAAGTAGAAGACGACGTGTGTAATGCGAACAAATGTTTATTGGTCAAGTTAAGTGCAGAAGTCTCCGATCTCTCTGAGTCAATGCGCTTGGCATTACGCCAAGGAGCAGACAAAACCATTCAAGCGATAGCGGATTGCATAGACATCGGCATTCAAGATGGCTCAATCCCCAATGGTGACAGTGCGTTATTAGCAAGGCAGATATACTACCTTTGGAATGGCGCTAGCTTGCTGAACAAACTTTATCAAGATCAGGCAGCATTGACGCAAAGTCTGACCTATACTCAACACTTACTGCAGAATACGCGCACTTGTCCATAACAGGCGGCGTGGAAGCAGAATGAACACCCTACACACGTTTCACTGTCAGAAAAAGCGTCAGTGTTAACACAGTAAACCTTCCCGCTTTAAATAAGCGGGATATTTTGAAATAAATACTAGACGACCGGTCTAATCAACAAGTGAGATAGATATGACTAACGCAACAAATCGCAGAATCGTACTCGCGTCACGTCCCCATGGTGCACCGACACAAGAAAACTTTCGTTTAGAAGAGGTAACGAAACCGACTCCGAGAGAGGGTGAAATGCTATTGAGAACGGTTTATTTATCTCTAGATCCATACATGCGTGGTCGCATGAGTGATGCCGAATCATACGCTGACCCTGTTGCAATTGATGACGTAATGGTCGGTGGTACAGTTTGTCAGGTAGAAACATCAAACCACCCAGATTACGAAGCAGGTGAATGGGTTCTTGCCTACACTGTTGGCTGGCAAGACTACGCTATCTCAACTGGTGAGATGGTCATTAAACTTGGTAAAGAACCGCAAAATCCTTCTTACGCGCTAGGCGTTGCAGGTATGCCAGGATTTACCGCGTACATGGGTTTACTCGACATTGGTCAGCCAAAACCAGGGGAAACCATCGTGGTAGCAGCTGCTACGGGGCCTGTAGGCGCAACAGTTGGTCAAATTGGTAAAATCAAAGGTTGCCGAGTTGTTGGTATAGCAGGCGGAGAAGAAAAATGCCGTTACGCTAAAGAGGTGCTTGGCTTCGATGAGTGTATTGATCACAAAGCTGAAGACTTTGCAGAACAACTGAAAAATGCCTGTGACAAAGGTATTGATGTTTACTTCGAAAACGTAGGTGGCAAAGTATTCGAGGCTGTAATGCCACTTCTGAATACAAATGCGCGTATCCCACTTTGTGGTTTGATTTCTCAGTACAACACGACAGAGCTGCCTGAAGGTACCGACCATCTTCCATTACTAATGGGTAAGCTCCTGACCAAACGAATCAAGGTGCAAGGCTTCATCATTTTTGATGATTACGGACATCGTTACGGTGAATTTGCGCAAGATATTAATCAATGGTTGGCAGAAGGAAAGATCCAATACCGCGAACATCTAGTACAAGGACTGGATAATGCGCCAGAAGCATTCATCGGTCTGTTGGAAGGTAAGAATTTCGGCAAGCTTGTAGTACAGATTAACGACCCATTATAAAAAGGGATATGTAAATGATTAAACTTCACCACCTCAATCAGTCTCGTTCAAAGCGCATCATTTGGTTACTTGAAGAGCTAGATGTAAATTACGAGATTGTACCCTATGTCCGTGATTCCGTGACCTTCATGGCACCGCCAGAACTAAAAAGTGTTCACCCATTAGGAAAGTCACCTGTTCTTGAAGATAACGGCGAGATTATCATTGAGTCAGGTGCAATGACCGAATATTTGATTGAGAAATACAGTGACGGAGCCTTTGCTCCTGAGCGCGGTACAAAAGCACACACAGAATATTTGCAATGGATGCACTTTGCAGAAAGCTCTGCAATTTTACCTATGCTGCTAAAAATCTTCGTAAGCAAAGAGCCAAATGAAACTCAGTTTTTATCAGGCTATGCCGACAAGGAAGCAATGAATGTACTAGGCTACTTCGAGCAATCTTTAGAAGGCAAAACTTACCTAGTAGAAGAGCGTCTGACTGGCGCAGACATCATGATGTCTTTCATTGTCGAATTGGTTCAAAAGTTTGGTTTAGTTAATCACTTCCCTAATATTGAACGTTATGGGAAACAGCTCGCGACACACCCAGCATTTGCAAAAGCTGAACAACTTGAAGTGAAGTACTCTTAATTACTTCGCCCCTTTGATGACGCGTAAAACTTCATTTAAGGGGCGATATTACTAACATCGTAGACACGCTAACTGGATAGCGCTCCCCCCAGTCAATCGCTTTCGAGAACGTCGATTGTTATGTCAATCAAGCTAATGTAGTAAATTTCTGATTCTAATATAGTTTCGACCATAGTCACCATCTATTGAATTGATAAGCAATATCAGTTTTCTCCCCCAGCTTTTCCGTAATAACCTCCTATACAGTTTCTAAGGTATTGAACCCTGGAGGGGGAAGAAAAATGACAAACAAGAAATTGACTACAGCAGCAGGTTGCCCTGTCGCACATAACCAAAACGTTATGACTGCAGGTCCTCGTGGCCCTCAACTATTACAAGACGTTTGGTTCCTTGAAAAATTGGCACACTTTGACCGCGAAGTGATCCCAGAGCGTCGTATGCACGCAAAAGGTTCTGGTGCTTACGGTACGTTCACAGTAACGCACGACATCACAAAATACACTCGCGCTAAGATCTTCTCTGACATCGGCAAAAAAACAGAACTATTCGCTCGCTTCACTACCGTAGCTGGTGAGCGCGGTGCAGCAGACGCAGAACGTGACATCCGTGGTTTCGCACTAAAATTCTATACTGAAGAAGGTAACTGGGACTTGGTTGGTAACAACACACCAGTATTCTTCCTACGTGACCCACTAAAATTCCCAGACCTAAACCACGCAGTAAAACGCGACCCTCGCACTAACATGCGTAGCTCTACCAACAACTGGGATTTCTGGACATCACTACCAGAAGCATTCCACCAAGTGACTATCGTAATGAGTGACCGTGGTATCCCCGCTTCTTACCGTCATATGCATGGTTTTGGTAGCCACACATTCAGCTTCATCAACGCAGAAAACGAGCGTTACTGGGTGAAATTCCACTTCAAAACTCAGCAAGGCATCAAAAACCTAACTGACCAAGAAGCAGAAGCAATCGTAGGTAAAGACCGCGAAAGCCATCACCGTGACCTCTACGAAGCGATTGAGCGTCAAGACTTCCCTAAATGGAAGATGTACGTACAGATCATGCCTGAGCTAGAAGCGGATGAAGTCAACTTCAACCCATTCGACCTAACACGTGTATGGTCTCAAAAAGACTACCCACTGATCCCAGTTGGTGAGTTCGAACTGAACCGTAACCCAGAAAACTTCTACGCAGAAGTTGAGCAATCAGCGTTTAACCCAGCAGCAGTTGTACCTGGTATCGGCTTCTCTCCAGATAAAATGCTACAAGGTCGTCTGTTTGCTTACGGCGATGCTCAGCGTTACCGTCTAGGTGTGAACCATCATCAAATCCCAGTGAACGCACCTCGTTGCCCTGTTCACAGCTACCACCGCGATGGCGCAATGCGCGTTGATGGCAACTTTGGTTCAACACTAGGTTACGAACCAAACTACAAACAAGAATGGGCAGAGCAACCAGATTACTCTGAGCCACCTCTACGCATCAACGGCAACGCTGATCACTACGATCATCGTGTAGACGAAGACTACTTCAGCCAAGCGGGTGACCTATTCCGTCTGATGAGCGAAGAGCAACGTCAAACTCTGCTCGATAACACAGCTCGCGCAATGGACGGTGTACCAGAGTTCATCCAACAGCGCCACGTTCAACACGCATACCAAGCGGACGAAGCGTACGGCAAAGGTCTTGAAATTGCACTAGGCTTAAACAAGTAAGCGAACGCTGCAATCATTACACTGTGTGATTTAAAGACGAAAAAAAGGAGGTACTCTACAGTACCTCCTGATTTCAAATCACTAATCCTTAATCACAAGTCACAAAACATGCTCAAGGTGATTCATTATGATTAACTTAGATTTCTTTAAGCTCTTTGATACCAAAGAACTGTTTATCTATTACTGATTCATCAACTACTGATTTTTAGCTACCGCTTTGATCAGTACTGATGTATCCATGCGACCTAAACCATCACGTTGAAGGTCTGCGTATTGCTCATCCACTTTCTTAGTCAGTGGAAGTTCTAGACCCACTCGCTCAGCTTCTTGCAGACAGAAACCTAAGTCTTTGCGCATCCAATCAATAGCGAAGCCAAAATCGAACTTGTCTTCAGCCATCGTATTTGCGCGGTTTTCCATCTGCCAAGAACCTGCAGCGCCATGCTTAAGTGTTTCTACAACTTGAGCAATGTCCAAGCCTGATTTTTGTGCTAGCAACAAAGCTTCACTCAGACCTTGTAAAACGCCTCCAATACAGATTTGGTTTACCATCTTACAGCGTTGACCCTGACCGTTTTCACCCAGTAGCGTCATCTGCTTCGCGTACACATCCATCGCCGGAGAAACACGGTCAAAAATGCTTTGTTCACCACCACACATGATGGTTAGAACACCATTTTCTGCGCCCGCTTGACCACCAGAAACTGGCGCATCAATAAAGTGATTACCGTACTTAACACACGCGTCAGCCAGCTCAACCGCTAGGTCTGCAGAAGTGGTCGTGTGATCGACTAGCACTGCGTCCGCTTTCAAGCCGACCAGAATGCCCTCTTCACCGTAAACAACGCTACGAACGTCATCATCATTACCCACACAGGTAAAAACGATGTCACAGCCTTCCGCCGCTTCACGTGGTGTTTCACAAGCTACGCCTTGGTATTCTTCAGCCCATTTGTAGGCTTTCGCTTTTGTGCGGTTGTATACTTTGGTTTCAAAGCCCGCTTTACTTAGGTAACCAGCCATTGGGTATCCCATCACACCCAGACCAATAAATGCTACTCGTTGTTTTTCCATTGCACGCTTCCCTTAGTTCACCTGACTGAAATGTTTCGTAACATGCTACTAAAGAATTGAAATCATTACTCGTGATTTCTCTTTCCACGGTCTCGATGATCCAGTGTTTCAGTTCGTTTATTGCGCCTTCTACACCCCTTTACTTGACGATTAGCGTAACAGTCAAAGCACTTACAAAGGTTCACTACTGCTTAGCGTGGAACATCGCTTGCCCACTCTTGTCCTTGTTCGACCAGAAATTGATGTTGAACTGAGCATCATCGCTCATCTCAATGCGGTGCCAGTACTGCGGTGGACTTGTAGCAAACTGGCCTGCATTAATCACCACCACTGCTTCTGCTTCTGTGGCATTTTCATCAGCAAAGCCGTAGTAAGTCACTTGCCCTTCCATGACGCACAGCTGCCCAAACACACCCTCAGCGGTATTGTGATGAGTAAGTAGCGCTGGTGGCACATTGTCTTTAGTGAAGAAAGGCGTTGAACGTTGAACAGTCCAGTCTTTAGGAATTCGTAGATGCGACATAATAATACCCTCTCTAATTACAATTCTTTTCGTTTAAATCGGTTAAGCCTGACCGGCTTGAGACAACTCTCGAAGCAATGGAAATGCTTGCGTAACTTGTTCTCCCGTCACGACGAAGCCCATGAGTCGGCTATTTTCATCTTCTGCTTTCGCGGCAATGCCTGTTTGAGAAATCTGCACGCTCCAGTTCGTCACCGAACTAAAATCGCCTGCCAATTGAATTGGGTAGCTCGGCGTTTTGACCTTTACCATCATGGGTGGTAGTTTCAACTCTGCTTCTTGCCCCAGTAGTTGTTTGCCCAAAGCATTGGCACTTAGCACGATCGGTTGGAGGTACGGCATCATTCGACCTTGGATCTCAGCGCAATCGCCTAATGCAAATACATTGGCTGCTGATGTCTGTAATCGAGCATCCACCTCGATGCCTTTATTGATACTCAACCCACAAGCCTTCGCTAACCAAGTGTTAGCACGTAAACCCGCCGCTGAAATCACTACATCAGCTTCGATTGCCTTACCTTTGCTCAAGCTTGCCACCAGCGAATCATCCGAGTGATTGATCGCGACAACTCCAGTCTCCAAGGCAAGTTGAATACCTTGCTGCTTAAGTTGATTTTCAAGCGGCAATGCGACGAATTCAGGAATCAAGTTAGCGAGCAAACGGGGATTTGGCTCAACCACCGTAACTGCTTTACCACTGGTTGCGAGATCCATGGCGATCTCGACGCCGATCAAACCACCACCCATTACTAGAATTCGTTTCGCACGGCTAATTTGCTCTTCCGCTAATTGATATTCTTGTAGCGAGTTTAGCGTTATCACCTCAGGTGCTGCATCGCCAGATATTGGTGGCACAAAGGCTTTCGCGCCTGTCGCAAGCACCAGTTTGGAGTAAGGATAGGTTTGGCCGTTGGCGACCACTTGCTGAGCTTGCACGTCGACATGCTCAATCATGGTATGGGCGAACAGTTCGATGTTGTGTTCCTGTGCGAACGCCTCACCACTTTTAACTACCAAGTCTTGGGCGGTTTGCTTGTTGCTGAATACATGACTCAAATCAGGCTTGTTGTATTCCGCGCCATCATCAGCAGTAAACACTTGCAGCGGAATATGTGCGTCAATTCGACGCACTGTTTTCACCAATTGGTAAGCCGCAAAGCCGCTACCAATAATCACAATAGGTGCTTGCATATTCGCCCCCTTACCCGTTGTATTCGACAAAGACGTCTTTACCCAAGTGACATTCTGGGCACAAGAAGTAATCTGGCACTTCAGACCATGCCGTACCCGGTTCAACGCCTTGATTAGGCTCACCTTTAGCTGGGTCGTATACCCAATTACAAACTGTACACACCATGCATTGACAATCTGCGGGATGCGCCTCGGTAGTAGGGTTATTAGGAGCAGCATCTATCACAGCTTGTGTTGTCGCTGGCGCAGCGGGTTGTGATTGAACTTGTGGTGCAGACGCCACAATCGCCGGAGAAATAACAGGACTTGTCAGGTCATGCTTTGCCCACAATTTCGCGATGTTTTGACCATGTTCGCGACACTCACGCATCGCTTTACCATCTGGTCGCCATTTGGTTTTCAAGCTCACTGCGGTTTCAAAACCTGCGTCGGTCAATCGAGCATGGATACGATCCACCGCGCCACCATTCCACCCGTAGCTACCGAATGCAGCGGCTTTCTTCGCCTTAAAGCGCAGACCGGTAATTTCTTCTAGCATGCCTGCGATCTTCGGCATCATGACGTTATTCATGGTAGACGAACCAACCAAGATGCCTTTTGAGCGGAATACGTTGGCGAGAATTTCATTCTTATCATGCTTAGAGACATTAAAGACTTTGACCGCCACACCAGGATCGACATCGTGAATGCCTTGCGCGATTGCATCTGCCATCATTCGGGTGTTATTTGACATTGAATCGTAGAAAATCGTAATGCGATCTTCTTGATAATTGTCTGCCCATGCTAAGTATTGCTCGATGATTTGAACCGGATTATCGCGCCATACAATACCGTGTGACGTTGCGATCATGTCGACAGGCAAATTAAAGCTCAGCACTTCTTTGATTTTAGCGGTTACCAAGCTGCTGAATGGCGTTAGGATGTTTGAGTAGTAACGCAAACACTGTTCCATCAACTCATTTTGATCCACTTCATCATTGAATAAGCGTTCATCGCAGTAGTGCTGACCAAATGCGTCATTACTGAATAACACTGCATCGCCCGTTAGGTAGGTCATCATGCTGTCTGGCCAATGCAGCATCGGCGCTTCCACGAACACTAGTTGCTTGCCATTACCGATATCGATGCTGTCGCCCGTTTTTACGGTTTTGAAGTTCCACTCAGGATGGTGGTGATGACCCACAATCGAATCAATCGCCGCTTCTGTACAGTAAATTGGTGTGTTCGGAATTTTCTCCATCAATGCAGACAATGCGCCCGAGTGATCTTCTTCTGCATGGTTTACCACGATAAAGTCGATAGACTTAAGGTCGATTTCCATCTCTAAATTTTGGATGAATTGTTGACTGAATCGATGATCGACCGTATCAATCAATACGGTTTTCTCTTCACGAATTAGATAACTGTTGTAGCTGGTACCTTTTGTCATTTTGTATTCTGTACCGTGGAAGTCTTGAACTTCCCAATCGCGTTGACCTACCCAGTGGATGTTGTTTTTTACGTGAATTGTCATAATTACTACCTTGAATGACGGGATAAACAAAAAATAATTTCTTCTTGTATTGCACTGGGCGCGCCAACTTTTAATTACTATATATTTCAACACCTTAATTAAAATCCAACTTTAAAAACTGTCATTTAGACACAGTTGAAAATTGTCATTAAGACACTACAATAGTCATATTGACACAATCGGTATTGGCTATGACTTCTTTAATCGCGCAATGGCTACACATCACGCAAGACCTTAACTCGGCCCTCACTCAACAGGCTCGCTTCGATACGTTGTTAACCACGATTCGAGACGTATTGAAGTGTGACTCTTCTGCCCTTCTTTTGTATGAAGACCAGCACTTTAAACCTTTAGCGATCAATGGATTGGCGAAAGAAGTGCTTGGACGCCGTTTCTCCATTGAGCAGCACCCAAGATTAGAAGCCATTGCCCGAGCAGGCGATATCGTGCGCTTTCCCTCTGACAGCGACTTACCTGATCCATACGATGGTTTGATCCCTAACCACGATGACAAACTGCATGTCCATTCCTGCATTGGTTTACCTCTGCTGATCGACGATCAACTGATTGGTGCCATTACGATTGACGCCTTCGACCCCAACCAATTTGATGGGCTACGCAACCAAGAGTTACGTTTTGTCAGCGCATTGGCAGCAGGTGGCTTGCACACTGCACTCCTACTAGAACAGCTAGAGACACAAGCGAGCCTGCCACGCGACTCTTACGCCGAGAAACGCACCTTAAGTAATGAAATCATTGGCAACTCTCAGGGCATGCAAAATCTTCAAGAGCAGATTGATGCAGTCGCCGATACGGAGTTGTCTGTATTGGTCATGGGAGAAACGGGCGTGGGTAAAGAGTTGGTTGCGAGCGCTATTCACCATCGCTCTAGCCGCTCGAACAATACTTTGGTTTACCTCAACTGTGCGGCGCTGCCAGAATCAGTCGCGGAAAGCGAGTTGTTCGGCCATATCAAAGGCGCATTCACAGGCGCGATCAGCAATCGTAAAGGTAAGTTCGAACAAGCCGACGGCGGCACACTGTTTTTGGATGAAGTCGGCGAACTGTCGTTAGAACTGCAAGCTAAGTTACTTCGAGCCCTACAATACGGCGACATTCAACGTGTGGGTGATGACCGCCATATTCGAGTCAACACACGCATTGTCGCCGCAACTAACCGTATATTGCATGAAGAAGTGACTGCTGGGCGCTTCCGAGCCGACTTATATCACCGTTTAAGTGTCTTCCCGCTTCATGTTCCACCTCTTCGTGAACGTGAAGACGATGTGGTGTTACTCGCAGGCTTTTTTGCCGAACGCTTAAGAAGCAAATTGGGATTGAACAGCATTCGTTTGTCCCCCACTTTAGTACAAGCACTCAAAGACTATTCATGGCCGGGCAACGTGCGAGAGCTAGAACATGTCATTAAACGTGCTGGTGTTTTGGCAAAAGCGCGTACCCACGCCATGGACATTGAGTTAGTTGAGCAAGATTTTGATATTCGAACGCCGAATCAGAACATCAAGAACGTTGAAAAAACGGAACAAAAATCTCGGCTTGAGCTACCAGAAGGCGGATTAAAGCCTGCCACAGACGCCTTCCAAAAAGCGATGATTGTTCGAGTTCTGGAAGAGAACCAAGGTAACTGGGCAGCAACGGCACGTCAGCTTGAATTAGATAACGGTAATTTACACCGCTTAGCAAAACGCCTAGGGATAAAATAGACACTAACGAATATCACCTAATATGGCATATTCATCGCCAAATAATGTGCCTGATGCCCAACCGCGCACTCAGCCCACCATAAGTAGTGGGCTGAGTGCTCAGATAGAATAGCCACCTAAGTTTGACGGTATTTTCTTCTAAATTTTATTGTCTTGAACCACCTCACAGATTTAATAACCCTTAACAATAAACACAATAATAGTTAAGGTATTTTTATGAGCTAGATCTAATAAAATTAAATATATAGTATTTATTTTAAGAATTTAAACTTTCAAAGTTCATCATAATAAATACAACCTCTATATATACAATTTACCTTCAAAAAACATCAAAATATAATCCCTTCGATAAAAAACACTTAAATGAATTTAACTGTATAAAAGTGAGGAGAATAAAATATGGGATATGGGGCGACAGTATATTCATTAGATACTGAAAAGGTTTTTAACGTACTAAAGAATGAGCGTAATCCAGAGCTAGAAAAAGCCATCATGGAAAGGTGTCAAGACTCCTTTAAGGCGATTAATGAAATGCTGGAAAGTAGTGGCGAAAGCATCCGAGCTGAAGAGCTTCTTATGCAAATGTTGTCTGAAGAGATAAAATACAGTCACTTGGGTTACGCCTATGCTTACTTGCTTGAAGCTATATGTAAGATAACTGGTTATTACTTATCCAATAACTCTTGGTATCCTTGCGATGTAAACGATTTCTGCGATATTCCATTCACTAATACCGATTATCCTATAAAATTCCCATTCCCTGACGATTTCCCTGTTGTTTTTATGATAAAAAATCAAGATATTCACCAAGATAACGTTGACTTCGGAGGCTTATCAGAGCAACAAATATCTGAAGTCAAGAGCTGGTACACTCATGAAGTCGTAAACAATCGTGACTTGGTATTATTTTATTATTAATAAATCATTCAATAGTTAAAATAACAATAGGATATTAATAAAACTCTAGCTTATATTAAGATAGAGTTTTATCTATTTAACTGAAATTTTTCTAATTTTAAAAACATTATATTTCACACCTAGTTTATAGACTCTGTGTATAGTGTGTTCAAAGGCAATGTGAACTCATAGGATCAAAATCAAGTTCTAATTTTTAGAAGAAAAACCGATCTGCTTGTGTCAAAATGCGCCATCCCAACCAAAAAGTCTTAATGTAATGAACTACCAAGCTGCTATTTTTGATATGGATGGTTTGCTCCTTGATACTGAGCGCGTCTGTATGCATATTTTCCAAGAAGCATGTGAAGCCCAGAACCTACCCTTCTATAAAGATGTTTATCTTTCAATCATTGGTCGCAATGCAGCGGGCATTGAAGTGATTTTTCGTAAAGCTTATGGGGATGATCTTGACCGCTTACACCAAGAGTGGCGCGACCGTTACGACGCTGTGGTTAAGCACCAAGCGATACCGGTAAAAGAAGGGGTGATTGAGCTGCTTGAGTGGTTGAAAGGCCAAGGGTTGCCAATTGCAGTCGCCACTTCTACAGCAAAAGAAGTGGCACAGAAGAAGTTGGAGTTAGCGGGCCTAAGCAAGTATTTCGACAACTTAACGACAGGCTGTGAAGTGTCACACGGCAAACCTGATCCAGAGATCTACCTGCTTGCAGCAAGTCGTCTAAGCGTAGATCCAACCAAATGTCTCGCTTTTGAAGATTCAAATAATGGCGTACGTGCTGCGGTAGCAGCGAACATGATCACTTATCAAATTCCTGATTTGGTTGAGCCTTGTGACGAAATAAAGCAATTAGGCCATACTGTCGCACCTTCACTGCATGATGTGTTGCACACGTTAAAGCAAACTCGCTAGGCCTACTTGTCGTCTGTTCTCTAGAAGCTCAGCAATTTAGCTGAGCTTCTTTCTTGAAACCTCTCCAATACCGTAAAACCAAACAATTCTGCCACCCGTTTAGAGAGATTATTTTCACCTTAACTCTGGCTAATCACGACTTTTGATTTAACTCACGCAATCGCATGAAATAAGGCATTTGAGTGATCAAATAGCGGAACTGACCAGTACAAGCTTGCAACAAAACGTCAATATACCGATTGAAGCACGTTTTTGGAGTGAAAATTGGCTGATAATGAGAACTATTGGATAAGATCAATCCAAGTCAGCCTAAAATACAAAATGGAGAGTGTTATATGTCTTTACGTTTATTAGCAACAACCTTCGCATTAGTAGGAATGAGCTTTGGTGCCCAAGCCAGTGCCGAGTGTGAAGTGTCATTAGATGCTAACGATATGATGCAGTTTTCTACTAAAACATTGAGCGTACCAGCCACTTGTAAAGAGGTAAAACTAACGCTGAATCACACAGGTAAGATGCCAGCGCAATCGATGGGTCACAACGTGGTCATCTCTGACACAGCCAACCTACAAGCAGTCGGTACTGATGGCATGGCAGCTGGAGCAGAAAATAACTACGTAAAACCAAATGATGATCGCGTCTACGCTCACACAAAAGTAATTGGTGGCGGTGAAAGCACCAGCATTACGTTCAGTACTGAGAAAATGAAAGCCGGCGGTGACTATTCATTCTTCTGTTCGTTCCCGGGTCACTGGGCAATCATGCAGGGTAAATTTGAGCTAAAATAAAAGCTTTAGCCAAGCCAAAAGAAGACTCATTATAGGGAAGCCAAGGCTTCCCTTTTTGATAGATAAAATAGCAATTGAGAAAGGTCTAACACGTCTGGAAACGTGACCAAGAAACATAGCAAGTATGAAACCCTTGCTCCACTGAGATTAAGTTCTTTTGCGAAAAGTTATGGTTAAAAATCAGATTTTTATTTTGCCTTTCCGAAACACAACTAAATGATAAAAGTCATTCAATACCATGTAACTCTTTCCAGTTTCCTGGATGAACCACATAGCCGAACAGAGCATGCCCACCATAAACCAATTCAGTCCCTTCCGGTATCCACAGCATCTGACCTGGGTGCACAAAATGTGTTTCACCATTTGCGGTCAGCTCGAAACAGCCTTCAATCACGAAAATAACCTCATCATAAAGCACTGTCCAAGCCACTTTAGCGCCTTCCCATTTAGCAAAGCCTACGCCTATGTTTGGTGAAATTTCTGGGCTTAACGCCCTGGCAACATACGCCATTCCCGGCGTATCACCACGAACATTAAAATCTAGGTTTTTACTATCAACAAGTTTGACTTGCTTCATAATTCACTCCGGCTTTGCCATTTTGCTAATTGGATACGCGTTTTTACTCCCAAACCTAAAAAAGGCTCTGGCGGATTCAAACAAGGCATTCCTGTCACTTGCTGTATGTCATCCAATGATTTAGATGTCGCACCAACGACATAGTCAGCTAACAGTGTTCCAGAAATGGTTCCCCACGCAGCACCAACACCATTGTCACAAGCGCTGGCATAAACACCTTCATCTAATTGGCCGAAAAAGTTAGTAAAGTTACGAGAGATGGCATACACCCCACCCCATGTGTGAGTAAATGGTACGTCGGCCAGCTCGGGATAACGCGCCAGAAAGACCTGACGATGATCGTCGCGAATTTGTTCTCTGACTTTATCGTTCATGCTTGAGCCATATTTCGGCACGTGTTTGTAAGTATTGCGGATCAAAATACGTCGATCGGCGGTCATACGTAACGTCGTTCCCGCATGATCAGCTGGAGTTAACCCCCAATTCAGCTCACCTCCGTATCGCTGCATTTCTGCGTCGGTTAATGGACGCGTCCAGCTTGCAAACGTCATCACTGGAAGTAATCTGTTTTTAAGATAACCAAACTCCCGAGTAAAAATGCTGGTCCCAAGCAGCAGTTCAGGGGTTTCAACAGAGCCACTATCTCCATGTAATACCCAGCAACCGTTTTCTTTACTGAGCTTGCGGATTGGCGAGTTTTCTAACACCTCGACGTTCTCTGGAAGGCTTTCCCCTAGCCCACGCACCAAAGCAGCAGGTTGCATTAAATAACCACCTGGCGTGTAAATTGCTCGGCTGTAGTAGTTGGTTCCCAAGACTTTCGCCAGCTCACTGCCATTAACATGGAAGTATGGTTCGCCAAGGTCTTTCATTAGGTGCTCAAAGTGATCGAGATATGCTTCACCGCGCGCCCCTACGGCTCCTTGATATTTGCCCTTTGCTGACCACTGACAAGAAATACTGTGCTTCGACACTAAAGTGTTTAGCTGAGCAATCGCAGAACGGTTGAGTGATAATAACTTTTGCTTGTGCTCAGGGTCGGGATGCTCAAGTGAAAACTTATGAGGCAAATCGATAACAAAGCCCGAATTTCTTCCTGAAGCCCCTTGGCCGATACGTTGCGCATCAATCAGTATAATTCGTGCATTAGGCATAAGTTCAGCTAAACGTCTTGCCATAGCTAGGCCTGCGAAACCGGCACCTAACACGGCATAGTCAGCACTTTGTTTACCTTTTAACGCCGATTTTTCTGGAATACTTGGCAACGTATGATACCAACCACACGTCACGTCATCATTGGGTAAATGAATCATCTTTTTTCTCCGCTACGCTGCTGACAGTTTCAATGACAATTGATCTAGCCAAGGGCCGCGTAATGACTGTACTTTTCTTCCTAGCAACGCAAAACCGAGCATTGCTCCTTCTGGTGAATAAAACGCAGCGGTCAATTCATCTGCTTGGTTCTCGATGTACCATTGTCCCTGTTCTTCAGCGGCTACCGGGAAAATCGTGAGTGGAAGAATCGGCGTTTTTACAATCACTGGAGTTGGTGTTAACGAGATAGAGGCGACATCGCCTAGCAAGCTTTTCGCTACAGAAGGGATCATTTGATTAATCGGCGCAATATAGGGCTGCCACCCGTGATCAGTTTCAACACAATCACCTAGCGAGTAAATATTCTCATCACTCGTCTGGCCGAATTGATTCACTTTAATGCCGCGGCCCACTTCGAGCCCTGCTTGCTCAGCCAGAGAAACATTTGGCTTGAGTCCAACCGCGCTCAGCACTAGATCTGCTTCAATCTGCTTGCCACTGTTCAGATGTAAAACCGCACTGGATTCGGACCTTGGCTCGATTCTGGCGATACTGTCTTGTAGAGCCCATTGCACGCCTCGTTCGGCGAGTGCACTTTGTAATGATTCACCCAACTGTTGCGGGATCAAACGCTCCATTGGCCATTGACCCAACCCGATAACTGTCACTTCATAACCGCTTTCGATCAGGTCATTCGCGAACTCACAGCCAATTAAGCCATCACCTAGGATCGCGATGCGCTTTTTGTCTTGCAGCTCCGATCTGAAACGGCGGTAGTCAACTAAGTCGTTCACACTCATAACCCAAGAGCGATCGCCCTCAATTGGGATTTCAATCGGTGATGCACCTGTTGCCAGTACCAAGCGGCTGTAGGCGTATTTACCGATGGAGGTATGTAGCGTTGAATTGGCACGATCGATCTGTTCAACACGCGTATGCGGGTAAACGCGGATATTGAGACGGCTTTCCCACTTCAACGCGCTTTCACTTTGCAGCGCGTCGCCGTCTTTGTTCATGACCAACGCATTAGACAAAGCTGGTTTGCTGTACAAAGCGCCATCATCAGCGGTAAAGACGGTGATAGCAACCGTCTCGGATTGTGCTCTAAGTGCCGCCGCCAACTGGTAACCACTGTGGCCACTACCTATGATAACGATAGGGTCATTTGAGAATACAGGTTGAGTAACTTCAGATGGAAGAGGCTGAGCCGTATTTCGCTGAACAGACGCTTCTACCGACACCGAAGACACAGCTGCAACCTCTTCTAGTGGCGCATCGTCGGTGATTTCGATCATTTCAAAATCGGCCTTACCCACTAAACAGTCAGGACATAACCAGTCATCCGGTACATCTTCCCATGCTGTTCCTGGTGCAATGCCATCGGATGGCCAACCTTGTGCTTCATCATAGATTAAGCCGCAAATAATACAGAGCCACTTTCTCATCACTTATACTCCAACTACCTTGTTCAGAATTTCCGTGTTTACAAACCGCTGTCAGATTTGTTGTGATTCCATCAACCTCGCCCTAGCTTGTGGTCTGAAATCCAAGCCGGTACGAGGTGATGAAAATACAGTTACACGGTAGCTATACGTTGCTGTCTTACTGCAAACGAATGGCAATATTGCGTGTCTGGACGTAGCTATAAATCGCTTCTTGTCCTTTTTCTCGCCCAAACCCGGACAAGCCCACGCCACCAAATGGTGTTTCGATGCCACCAGCAAACCATTCATTGATGAACACTTGTCCACCACGCAGTTGCTGTGCCACACGCAATGTTTGGTTTAGGCTTTCACCAAAGACACCAGCGACCAGGCCAAAATCGGTGCCATTCGCGATTTCAACGGCCTCTTGCTCGGTTTCAAACGGTGTAATTACCAGTACAGGGCCAAACACTTCTTCTTGAGCAATACGCATATCTGGTGAGGCTTCAATCACCGTCGGTGCCACAAAGTAACCTGACAAATCAGGGGCGTACCCACCCGTTAGGATGTTCGCGCCGTCGGCTTTTGCTTGTTCTATCATTTCAAGCACGCGTGCTTGTTGATCAGCCGATACCAACGGTGTGATGTCCGGCTGGCTTTCGCCTTGACCAATAGTTAGGCTTTTTGCCATTTCCACTACCGCCGCTTTTACTTCTTCATAACGCTCTTTTTGAATTAGCAAACGAGACATTGCCGAACAAACTTGACCAGCGTTAAAGAAAATGCCGACTTGAACGCTTTGTAAAAGCGTTTCGAGACTCACATCTTTCAGTGCGATAGCGGCCGATTTACCACCCAGCTCCATCACAGATGGTGTGGCGCGTTGCGCTGAATCTTTCAGTATGCGTTGGCCGGTCGGCACAGAACCTGTAAAGACAATTTGATCAACGTCTTGATGCTGCACCAAGTGGCTGCCAACGACTGAGCCTTTGCCACATAGCAAGTTAATCGTGCCTTTTGGGAAGCCCGCTTTTTCAATCGCTTTAATCAACAACGTCATAGCGAGTGGGGAAATCTCTGGCGATTTGATCACCACTGCGTTACCAGCAGCTAATGCAGGTGCTAATGAGCGTGCACAAATAGAAACTGGGAAATTCCACGGCACAATCTGCACTGACACACCAAACGGCACATATTGGGTGAAATCGACATAATCTTTACCCAATGGAATTGACGTGCCTTCCAGCTTGTCGGCCATGCCAGCGTAGTATTCGAAGTAACGTGCCGATTCTAAAAACTCATCTTTGGCATCTTGCAAAGATTTCCCATTTTCACGGCAGGCAACTAACCCACCTTCATCAACCATTTCACGAATAGCCGCGGAGGCTTTTAACATCCACTCGGTTCTGACGGCTGGACGAACGTCCGAAAGAAGACCTTGCTTGACCACTCGACGTGCCGCTGCCATTGCGCGGTCGGCATCGGTGATAGTGGCTTCTGCAATCGTCGCATACGCTTCGGCTGTGCCAGGGTTAATGACGGTCAGCGCTTGCTCTGAATCGCACCACTCACCATCAATATAATTAAGGTAATGCATCATATTACTGCTCCAGTGCCGCTTTCACTTGCTTTGCCAACCAGGTTTGAAAGAAATGCGTCGGAACATCCATTTCTGGTGAGAACACACCACCACCAAAGCCAGGTGAGTAACGACCTTCCTGCATGCCCTCGACCGCTCCAATATCTTCGCCGAATACGACTCGCCATGACTCAACGGTAGCAGTACGGCACGCAGCGAACTCATCTTTCGTTGCTTCATCACCCACATAGAAAACACGTAGGTGCTCAACACTTTTATTCGCAGTGATTGGTTCAATCATCATTGCAAAGGCATGATCGGCTTGAATACCAAGCAACACGTTTGGAAAGAGTGCAACATATTCTGCATGACGCAGTTTATCTTCTGGCCAGCTTGGAAATTTAGGTAAGTGTGTTCCTGCAGTATCAGAGAGGTTGTATGCGAGACTACCTTGGCCAGCAAAACGCTCTGCAAACATGATGTTGTAGTGATCCTCTAGGCGAGAATAACTGTTCAAACTCGGATGCACCCAAGGTAAGTGGTAAGCTTCACAGTAGTTTTCTACGGCAAGCTTCCAGTTACTTTTCACTTCTATCTCTAAGTTGCCACCCATGTTCACGCGGCGAAGAAGCCCTAATCCTTCTTCACCTAAGAATTGCTGCCAACGTTGCTCTAGCGGCGCGATATGCTCTTCAAAGCTTTCTGCATTGCCCGATAAGTTGACGAATACCATGTCCATCCAAACGGCTGAACGAAGTGGCTTAAGGCCGTGCTTTTCACACTTAAATCGGTCATCTTTGTGTTTTGCGATACCACCGATGTGTGGTGTGCCTTTTAGATTGCCGTCAAGATCGTACGTCCATGAATGGTAAGGACAGCGAATCATGCCTTGAACTTCGCCTGCCTCATGAACCAGCTTCATACCTCGGTGGCTACACACGTTGTGGAAGACTTGGACTTCACCTTGACGATTTCTCATCATGAGTAGTGGAAGATTCATGAAATCAAGTGGCATTACATAACCATTTCTAAGCAGGTCTGATGCAAAACCAATACATACCCAAGTGTTACCAAACACCTGATCACGCTCAAAAGTAAAATACTCTTCGCTGGTGTAGGCCTGATTCGGCATTCCTGTTGCTTCACTGATTGGGTTCAGTACATTATCAACAAGTTCAACAGGAATAATGGTTTGGTTGACATTGCTCATATTCTTATCTCCGAGAGTCGAGTTGCATCCAGTGCGTACAACATCGTGTTGTGTTAGTGGAGATAATTTTGATTAACAACCCGGCAACAAACAAACGACTTTTTCGCCGGGCTTGGATGAGTTTTTGTCATTCATGCATTGATCTCGAACAAAAAAATAACCTTTTAATTAACAATGATCTTCTTGTCATGATTAATACTCATTAACCGATGAGTATTAATCAGTTGAAACACAAAAGCCCTCTCTCTACTCTCTTTCAAAAATTAACAATAACGCAACAAACAATAACGTTAAAACAAACGCACTGTGAGGGATGCCTATGAGAGCAACATCTGGGATATTGAAAGGACTCAATCCGACTGTGACAATCGCATCAAAGATCGTCGTTATCGGTTTTGTACTTTTCTGCGCCATTCTCGCCAATCAAGCGGGCCAATACTTCGAAACGATTTCCGGCATTTTGCTACAGAATATGAAGTGGTTTTACATCGGACTTGTTTCACTCGTTGTCGGTTTTCTTCTTTACCTTATGGTTAGTCGATATGGGCATATTCGTTTGAGTAAAGATGACGAAAAACCAGAGTTTAGTTATTTGTCTTGGGTATCCATGCTTTTTTCCGGAGGCATGGGGATAGGCTTGATTTTCTGGTCGGTCGCCGAACCGATGTGGCATTACGCTGACAACCCATTTACTCAAGGCCTGACCAATGAAGCCGCAACAACATCAATGAAACTGACATTCTTTCACTGGGGTCTACATCCTTGGTCTGTCTTTATCATTGTTGCACTCGCATTAGCTTACTTTTCCTACCGTAAAGATCTGCCTTTTACCCTACGCTCTATCTTGTACCCTTTGATTGGTGATCGTATTTATGGGCCTATCGGGCACACGGTTGATATCCTAACAGTCGCGGTGACTGCTTTCGGTATCTCTCAAACCTTGGGGATGGGAGTTATCCAAATAAACTCTGGTTTGAATCAAGCCTTTGGTCTAGAAATTAGTTTGGGGATTCAACTCTTTATTATCGTTTCCCTTTGTACTTGTGCGGTTGCGTCGGTGCTATCTGGTGTAGGAAAAGGTATTCGCCGTTTATCAGAATGGAACATGCTGCTTTCACTCGCACTCGTGCTAGTCGTACTTTACATTGGTCCAACTCGCTATATCTTAAATACGCTACTTGAAAGCACAGGGCTTTATGCACAAAACATTGTCGGTATGAGCTTATGGAGCGATGCACAGAATGACTCTGGCTGGCAAAACTGGTGGACGGCTTATTACTGGCCTTGGTAGATGACTTGGGCACCTTTCGTTGGCATGTTTGTGGCTCGTATCTCTAAAGGACGCACAATACGTGAACTTATCGGCGGTGCTCTAATCGTACCCACGCTGATCACGTTTTTATGGATTTCAGTATTTGGTGGTGCAGCGTTGAAGGTAGAGCAAGACGCTCGTGTTGCTCATCAAGAGCAAGTCACTGCGGCACAAGAAGCCAAACAAACACCACCTGCGGATTTTTCTGGCGGCCCGATTCTTGAAGCGACTAAAGCCGATACGACACGCGCTTTGTTTACGCTATTCGACAATCTAGATACAGGTATGTTTGGTAAACTACTTAGCGTGCTTGCGTGTCTATTACTCGGTACTTATTTCATTACCTCCGCAGACTCGGGTACCTTGGTTCTATGTACCCTCGATGCCGCTGGGCACAGTGAGCCTCCCACCTCTATACGCGTATTGTGGGGGATCATGATCGCAGCCATTGCGGGAGTACTTCTATACGCAGGAGGGTTAAAAGCAATGCAAACGGCCTCCATTATTGCCGGTTTCCCTATCGCCATTTTTATCGCGGTGATGAGCTTAACGCTGTTTCATAGTATTCGACGCGAACCTAAGCCATGGGCAATGCTTCCAGAGCATGTTCACCCAGAGCAAGAGAAACTTGATGGTCCTGTTGAACCGCTTGTTGAAAGCAAAACAGTGGTTTCCGAGCCTATTGCTTCAACATCCTCACTAAAAGATGATTCCACACTCAATCAGGGACCAGTACTAAGTTAGTGAGTCGTTTCATCAATCTGACCCGTCCTGATATGGGTTGACACTTTTTAACTAAAACGCTCGATGTACTTCATCGGGCGTTTTGTATTTTAAAG
>NZ_JAWOWP010000019.1:0-63128 GCF_033340555.1 Vibrio sp. 1069 | reverse complement strand
TGGTGATTTCTCCAATTGATTTTCCGGTGTAGCGGTTTCCGACGTCTCGGAAAACCAAGTAGTTCTCTCAAAGTTACTTTTATTAACGGCGCATGCCCTGTTTTCTTTAGAGAAAATTTTAGATTTTTTTGAAAATAATTCGTTTGGAGGGGTAATCGTGACAAAGCGGATAAAAAAGCAAAAAAACTTTCATTTTTCGCTAAAGCTTCTTTTCGAATTGTCGATACAGGCAGGTTTTGCGTTAAATTCGGGCAAGGCCGTTCATCAGCCAAGCAAGGTCAATGCTAGGTTTGGCGCTTGTTTTGCTTGCGCCAGAATAGAAGTACTGACCTGTTGTAAAATCTGTTGCTTCACCATTTGCGTAGTTTCTTTGGCATAGTCAGTGTCTTGGATACGACTGTTGGAAGCGGCTAAGTTTTCGTGGATGTTATCGAGATTATTGATCGCGTGATTGAAGCGATTTTGATACGCGCCTAACTCCGCACGACTGCCATCTACCGTTTTCAAAGCATCATCTAAAATGCCGACCGCCATCTGAGCGCCACCGACCGTGCTAATATCAATACTATCTACCGTTCTATTTACGGTGACATACTTGCCAAGTTCTAACTCATCAGCAAGGCCACCACTGAAGGTTGGTCCAGGGTATTTTATGGCGTCCTTGTGGGACATGAGTAACTGCAGTTGCCCCTCTTCATTAACAGACGCTTTCACTTTATCGGTCTGCCCGTTAATGTAAGTCGCGAGTTCTTCTATATCGTCGCCAGCTTTAGCTTCAATACGGATCTCCTGCTCTTCAAAATTGTTATCACGGTAGCTGATAACAATTTCATTATTTCCGTTTTGAACCGTCCAATCTGAACTGACTCTTTGATATGAGCTCATTGAAAAGCTACCTAAAGATTCCGGCTGCATGGTCCGCAGGCCAATTTGTACCGCTTCACCAGCCGTTGCACCGATTTGAAAAGACGATGTACCGAATGTGCCATTCAGCAATTTACGTCCGCCAAAGGAGGTCGTTTCTGCAATACGACTTAACTCATCATTTAAAGCAGAGACTTCTTCTTGCAGTGCATTGCGCTCCGCTTTGCTGTTTGAACCGTTAGCTGACTGTAGCGACAAATCACGCATACGTTGCATGATATTGGTCACCTCATTCATCGCGCCTTCCGCAGTTTGCATGATGGAAATGCCGTCATTCGCGTTACGTACCGCGACATCCAAACCACGCATTTGTGATTGCAAGCGGTTGGAGATTTGCAGACCCGCAGCGTCATCCTTTGCGCTATTAATACGCTTCCCTGAAGACAAACGCTCCATGGATTGGTTCAGCATATCCGTTGCACTGGTCAAATGACGCTGTGCGACAAGTGCTGCTACATTGGTATTAACGGTGATCGCCACGAATAAAGAGTCCTAAAATTAAGGCTTTGAGTACTTATCGACCAAGTAACAGAAAAGTTTAGTGTTTTTTGAAAAGAGATTGGAATAGAAATAGAAAACAAAAGCCCTCCATTGGAGGGCTTAAGAAATAAAGTCTGAGAACTTACTTGATGGCTAGCTCTGCGAGCATTTCTTGCGAAGGCGCGAAGAAGTACGCACCAGTTACCGCTGTTGTGAAACGAAGCATTTGGTCTGTTTTACCATCTGTCACGCCGTACATACTTTCTAGCATCACTTTAATGTTATGAAGTGTATTGCAGTAAGAAATAAACAGCAGGCCATGAGGCCCTGTCACCGTCCCGTATGGTAAGCTGTGGCGAACAATCTTCAAACCTTTACCTTCTTCTTTGATATCAACGCGACCAACGTGTGATGCAGCAGGAACGTCTTCTAGCTCGATAGAGTCTGGCTTGGTACGACCAATCACTTTTTCTTGCGCTTTGACATTCAATCGATTCCAAGCGGCAAGGTTATGTTCAAAGCGCTGAGCCATAACATAACTGCCTCCAGCAAATGGGCCCTCTTTTACTAGAGCCACATCAGCGCGAGCCTCCCCTTTCGGGTTTTCTGTCCCATCAATAAAGTCTGTCATATCACGAGCATCAAGGTAACGGTACCCATATGTTTCGTCCACAATGGTGACATCTTGTGCCGTCTCTTCTAGGAACTTACGCAACACGTAAAAATGCAAGTCGTGACGAGTCGAGTGACAGTGAATCAGTACATCTACGTCTGTTGCTGGAGCAACGATGTCACCTTCGCCAAGTTGAGTAAAATCAATAAGCTCTTCTGGCGCGTCTACATTAAGGTGTTCCCAAAACGATTTTGTGAATGCGATAGAAAGCGTCAGCGCTGCACCCGGCTGGGTAATGTTTAACTCTTCCACCAACTTTGGCAGTGCTTTCAGTTTTTCTAATACGTTTTCACGGTTTTGGTTCACTTTGAGTTGAGTGTACAGTGCAAATGGCCCGGCTTCTGGCACGATCGCCGTTTGAGCTTGTGACATTGAGGTTTCCTCTATTACTTTGCCCCAGAGTGGGAAGTTATTGTTTTTAATTCTTTGAATGCTGCTGTTCATCGTGCGCCAATTGTGGCACATGAAAACAGTCTTTTACCCATCTTCCATTTAGAAGGTAGATCATAAACCAAGCTAATAAGGTAATGGTAAGGGCGTTTGCCCAATTAAACACTCCATGTTCTAGGTACACATGATACATGGTCTGAGCAAGTTGAATACCGCACAAGATCAAAGTGATCTCGCGACCATAGCGAGTAATTCTGTTTACCCATCCTCTGTCGGGATGACGAAGCCCCATTAACCACATAAGAAGCAAACTTGGAATGCCCATCGCCAAACCTAAATACAACGTACTTGAATCTGGGTAAACAATAGCGAGTAGCTTACTGCCACTATCACGACTTACACCAGCCATGGCAAACACCACCCATGAACGCACAAGAAACATCCATCCCACCCATAAAATGATCGGCGCCTTTAAAAATCCATGGGCGTCATATTGGTCAAACGAATAGCGCACAACATCTTCTTCTTTATGTGATAAAAACGTCACTTTAACCTATCGTTTCAGAGTTGCAAGCCAACAAATATGAGAACTGAAGTTCATTTCAGCACCTTACACAGGTAAACTAAACAAAGATTTACAGCGACGTTGATGAGAAACATGAAAAAAAGAACTCCTGCCACCCCTGTGCCTTCTCAAGAAACTCAAGCCGAAGCGATAAGAATTGCCAAATCCACGCAGAAACCGGGGCAAACCAAAGAGCAAACCAAGCTTATCGCTCAAGGTATCGAAAAAGGCATCGCGCAATATAAGAAACAACAAAAAGAGCGCAACCGCCAAGCCGATAAAGCGAAGAAAAAACAGCAACGTGAAAAACAACGTCAGCATGAAGAGATTATCGAACAAGACAATATCACCGACGATGCGCCAAACCATTCATCAAGCAAACTGCCTTGGACACTACTTGTTCTGAGCTGGATTGGCTTTGCTGCTTACATAGTATTGGGGAAATAGCTAATGAAACGCCTGTTACTTGGACTTTTTGTCGTGCTTCTAACGGGTTGCACGATGCCTTCTCACCTTACTCATGCTCAAAGTCAAGATGTTCATATTCGCATTGACGCGCAATTCGACCCTGAGCGATGCGAATACAAAGGC
The DNA here is from genome assembly GCF_033340555.1 of Vibrio sp. 1069. NCBI lineage: Bacteria > Pseudomonadati > Pseudomonadota > Gammaproteobacteria > Vibrionales > Vibrionaceae > Vibrio > Vibrio sp. 1069. Next base: position 59,505 of record NZ_JAWOWP010000019.1, on the reverse strand, counting down.
GAAGTCACCGGAAGTGAAGGCCATTGGTATAACTACATTTTCATGACTAATGACGCGATGATGCAAGGCGCGATGAACGATTTAAAAAACAATGCAGCGGCTATCGATGCGGACACCGTTTTTATGGTTTCCCCACAAGATTTTATCACTTCATTTAGCGTACTGGGTTCCGCCTACCGCTGCAATGGATGAGGCCTGAATATGAAAAAAGCCAGCAATTGCTGGCTTATGCACGAAATCCAAGACTGCTAGCGATATCTCTCTCCCGCTCTAGAACCCATTGGCTATCAAAAGGCCCCCAATCTGAAAGTTGATAATAGCCGTCATTATGACGTCGGCCATCTTGAACGAATATGAGTTCAATGCCGATCCCAGGTAACGCCTTGAGTACATCTTGAATAGTACGACGAGGCCACCCCGTTTTTTCGATCAACTTTGGCACATTCGGCCTTTCTAGGTTTTCCACCAACAAGGCCAAATATAGCCGCCTTGCAAAAACAGGACTCAATTCCATTGACACCTCCTAAAATTGTGCTGATTCATTATTTCGTTTTTGCTCAGCGAGGTGTTGCGTTTGATCAATAACTCGACTTTTCCATTTGATTTAGACGAATTTTTATTCGATTTATAGCGCATTCATCGTAAATAAGTTATGTGACATTAGTTATCTCAATCTATCTGAAAATATTTTCCACCGCATTTTGTCAGTTTGATTGCTTCTTGATAGGATGCTTTAACAGCCCAAATCACTTAAGTGCGTCTTAACCGCGCCAGTGAAAAATAGAACAAAGAAAAAGGAAAGACTATGTCGATTACCATGTTTGGTATTCCCAACTGCGATACGATCAAAAAAGCCAAGAAATGGTTAGAAGCCGAGGATATTGCTTACGACTTCCATGACTACCGTAAGCAAGGCATTGATGCAGAAATGGTAAGTGAATTTTGTCGCGCTTTAGGTTGGGAACAGGTGCTCAATAAACGTGGCACAACCTACCGCCAATTAGCGCAAGAGCAGAAAGACACACTTAACGAGGAAAACGCCATCGCTCTTTTGGTAGAAAACCCTGCGATGATTAAACGCCCAATTTTAAAAGTGAATGATCAACTTCATATCGGTTTTAAAGCTGATCAATACGCTAGCATTTTCAACTCTTAAATAAAGGAATACTCAAGGATGACAGACAGTCCAGTATTGGCACTTGCTAAAGATCTGATCAGTAGACAGTCCGTAACGCCGGAAGACGCAGGTTGTCAGGATTTGATGATCGAGCGCTTAAAAGCACTCGGGTTTGAAATTGAAGTGATGGTATTTGAAGACACCACGAACTTCTGGGCTCGACGTGGTTCAGAAGCGCCGCTATTTGCGTTTGCTGGCCACACCGATGTGGTACCAGCTGGCAAATTGGAACACTGGAATACACATCCGTTTGAACCGACCATTATTGATGGTTACTTGCATGGCCGCGGCGCAGCTGACATGAAAGGGTCGCTAGCTTCTATGGTCGTTGCTGTCGAACGCTTCATTGAAGAAAACCCAGACCACAAAGGCTCAATTGGCTTTTTGATTACGTCAGATGAAGAAGGGCCATTTATCAATGGTACCGTTCGCGTTGTAGAAACGTTGATGGAACGTGGTGAGAACATCGATATGTGTATTGTTGGTGAACCATCCAGCACCGACGTGGTTGGCGATGTAGTGAAAAATGGACGCCGTGGATCCATCACTGGTGATTTAACGGTAAAAGGAACACAAGGCCACGTGGCCTACCCTCACCTAGCCAGCAATCCAGTGCACGAGTCTCTACTCGCGATTCATGAACTCGCGACGACAGAATGGGACAAAGGGAATGATTACTTCCCACCGACTAGTTTCCAGATCCCGAATGTATCGGCTGGCACTGGTGCGTCTAACGTTATTCCTGGCGAGTTCCATGTTCAGTTCAACCTACGTTTTAGTACTGAGCTTAACAATGACGCAATTGTTCAGCGTGTTACCGAAACATTGGACAAGCATGAGCTGGACTACGACCTAAAATGGACATTCAACGGTGACCCATTCCTGACCGATACGGGCGCACTGCTAGACGCGGTTGTAGCTGCTGTGGCTGAAGTCAATGATACGAAGCCAGCGCTACTTACAACTGGCGGTACGTCTGATGGTCGTTTTATTGCTCGAATGGGAGGTCAAGTCGTAGAGTTAGGCCCTGTTAACGCTACGATTCATAAAGTGAACGAGTGTGTGAAAGTCGACGATCTTGAAAAGTTGACGGACATGTACGAAAACACGTTGAAACACCTATTGGCGAAGTAATCAGCGAGAACACAATGACACCAGAGCAACTCACCGGAATCACTGATTCCCATCTTCAATCCACACTAGTGGGGCAAAAGGCATTTATGCTTCACCCTAAAGTAGTCAATGACTTATTGAAGATGATTAATGCCGCAACCGAAGCAGGTTTCAAAATGGAAATCGCCAGTGGTTTTCGTGACTTTAATCGCCAAAAAGCCATCTGGAACGGGAAGTTTTCTGGTGAGTTGCCAATTCTCGACATAAACTCCCGCCCTTTGAATAAAGCAGAGTTAAATGACGAAGAGAAATTGATGGCCATTTTGCGCTGGTCGGCATTGCCCGGAGGAAGTCGTCATCATTGGGGTTGTGATTTTGATGTCTATGCGCGCAATTTATTGCCTGCTGACACCAAACTCAAGTTGGAACCTTGGGAGTATCTTGAAGGCCACCAACAAGCGTTCTACCAATGGTTAAAAGCCAACCTTGGTCGGTTCGGTTTCTTCTTCCCTTATCAGCATGATTTAGGTGGCGTTTCGATTGAGCCTTGGCACATTAGTCACCGCGCTGTCGGGCAGCAATGCCTCGAGCAGTTGACGCTTGATGTACTCAGAAGCCAGTTGATTAAACAAAATCAGACCGACAACATTGCAGGGATTGACGTCATACTGAATAATTTGGATAACGTCGTTGCCAAATTTATTCACAATATCACGCCGCCGGAGGCTCTATGATAGAAATACTAACCAATCCTTGGGTCATTATTATTGTAGTGTTGAGCGTGGTCATTGGTAATATTGCCGCACTCAAATATACCGCAAAAATGAAGTTTGGTCAGATGGATAAAAGCCGTAAGAACGATTTAGATAAGCTGAACACATTGGATAAACAGCGCTACGCTGAAGAAGATAAAAACAAAAACGAGCCTCGTTAGTTACTCACCAGCTTCATCTCGACACATTTAATCTAAACATCAAAAAAGGGACCACTAGGTCCCTTTTCTATCATTAAGTAAACACGCCGCGTTAAGCTCGCTTTGTTTACTGCTTCACTGTTGCAGCCAATACAGGCGCTAGTGATTTCAAAAACTCTTCTTCTACTGGCTTGCCAGAGGAGTCGGTGATATTGATAGACGTACGGTTGCCTAAATCACCAAGTAAGAATGTGTACTTACCAGCGGCTAACTCCACTGGTTTAACGCCGATATCGTTCCAGAATTCATCATCCGGAGATGCATATTTCGCAGTGATTGTGCCCTGAGACTGGCTACGCTCTTCAATCTTAAAGCCCATCTTAGGTAGAATATTAGGCAGACGTTGCCAAAGCATGTTGTATTGCGCACGCGCGATAATCACAGGAAGTCCGCTGCGGTCTTTACCCATTGTGATTGGGATCTGTTTAACCAACTCTTGCGCTTTACGCTGTGCTTCTTCACGCACTTCTTGATCGTAGCGAGCGGTGACCAAGTTCGTCATGAACACATTGTAGCGCTCACGGTTGGTCGCCGTTACTTCTTTCACTTGATTGCCTTCACGCCAGTCAATAAGGCTCACCTTAAAGCCGTGTCGACCATTTGCTTCAGCGCGTACGATTTCATATCGGCTGCCAATTTCTAGCTCTTCATCTGGCGAATCCCAAGTCACCCATCCTGTCTCGATGCGAGAGTCTGTTTGGCTTTCAACTGGAATCTCGTTGGCCGCGACCATGTTTTGCACCGTTTGCCAAACTTTATCTAGTTCATCTTTACGAAGTAGCCAAAGTGTCACTTCACCATCACTACTGCGGTCTAGACGTGCACCGGGAATAAGCTCTAGGACTTGTTGAGGTGGACGAATGTCGACATCTTTACCTACACCACCAGCGTAGTTACCCTGAGGGATCTCGTAGTTAGGGTAAAACTGAGGCTGTGCACCCTGTGGGACATTCCACTCACCCAAATTTGGGGAGTTCAAATACTCGAAGTCATCTTTTGCTTGACGACGTTGATTGGCACCACCTGAACAGGCAGTCAATACGAATACAGCTAATGAACTTAACACTAACTGGCTTGAAAGCTTCATCTATACTCCTAAAACACCGAGGGCGCTTTGGCCCCCAGTATGAACTTCAATCCTAGTAACTCAATCTTAATAGCTCAATCTTAATAAATATGGGCGTCTGTTAGCGCCTGCTCGACGATCGGCTGCGATTTTTCAGAAAGCGTAGTTAAAGGAAGACGCAAACCACCTTCTTCAATCAAACCAAGCTTTTGCGCTGCCCATTTTACTGGGATAGGGCTTGCTTCGATGAAAAGGTTTTTGTGTAGAGTCATCAAGCGTTGGTTAATCGCTTCTGCTTCTTCGTACTTACCTTCACTTGCCAAATGGAACATGTCTGCCATGTCTTTAGCTGCAATATTGTTCGTTACCGAGATAACACCATTGCCGCCAAGTTTCACAAAATCCAGCCCTGTCGCATCATCGCCACTTAGTAAGATAAAATCTTCGCCACAAAGTTCACGATGAATTGCAATTCGTTCCAAATCGCCCGTTGCATCTTTTAGAGCCACGATATTATCAAGCTTTGACAAGCGTGCCACTGTTTCTGGCTGCATATCAACAGCAGTACGGCCTGGTACGTTGTACAAAATTAGAGGCACGTCACTCGCTTCGGCAATTGCCTTGTAATGTAAAAACAAACCCTCTTGAGTTGGTTTGTTGTAATACGGTGTCACACTCAGGAAGCCAGCAATACCAGAATCAGCCAGTAATTTGCTAAATGTTACTGCCTCATGGGTTGCATTTGCACCCGTGCCAGCAATCACAGGGATGCGACCGTCGGCAAACTCAACAGTTTTATTAACGACCTTCACATGCTCTTCAATGGTCAGTGTCGCTGACTCACCTGTTGTGCCTACTGCCACAATACCGTCTGTACCCGCTTCAACGTGGTACTCTACTAGCTTTTGCAGACCGTCAAAGTCTACTTCGCCATCTGCTTTGAATGGCGTAATCAGCGCTACGATACTTCCTGAAAACATGTTTATCTCCCTCATTTAACTCTTTCTGCATGGTACTGTAATGCGATTGAAAAACACAAGAGCGTAAACTCGCTTACAAAGTACAAATGAATGAATAATTATCAGTTGTTAGAGGTCTAGCAACTTAATTGCTCTATTTGGTTTGATTAACGGCAATATTGATAATCGTGTTGGGCTTTCGAGTGACTTTAGAATCTATCAGTGATTTGGAAAATACTGAAGAGCACAAGCAAGGAAAATATACTCTTTGGTCTTGTTAGCCAAGTCAGATCTAAGTGAATAAAACGGCCAGACAATAGGCAAGCACATCATGCAAACGTTTTGTTTATCCTATAGCCTGCATTTACTGTTTATTTCCCACCACTCCCCTCAAGCTCCGACTGCTTTTTTATGGACTAAAAAAGAACTGGCTCGATATTTCTTCGCAATATCTGTGCTAACATCTCTCTATTGAAGAAAGGACAAGAAGCTCATTTATGAAGCAACATCTGGTACTTACAGCAGTTGGAACGGACCGTCCAGGCATTTGTAACCAAGTCGTACAGCTCGTTACTCAAGCTGGTTGTAACATAGTCGATAGCCGTATCGCTATCTTTGGCAGCGAATTTACGCTGATCATGCTCCTGACTGGGAACGCCAGCAGCGTGACTCGAGTTGAAACACAATTGCCCCTGCTTGGCCAAGAACATGACCTTATTACGATCATGAAACGCACAGCGGCGCACGAACTGCTCGATAACAGCTACACCATGGAAGTGTTTATTGAGTCTGAAGACCGCCCTGGGTTAACTGAAAAATTTACTAAGTTCTTCGCTGATCAGCAGATTGGTTTAGACTCTCTTAGCGCGCAAACCATCAGCAAGTCGAAAATTCAACTCGATTCTGACCAGTTTCACATTGCGATTACTGCATCTGTAAGCGCGGATTTTAATTTGATGCAGTTACAAGAAGACTTCGATGAACTTTGTAAGTCGCTCAACGTACAAGGTTCTCTGAATTTCATTAAAAACACACTATAAAGTAAAGGAAATCAAAATGAATACGCTGACAGCAGGCTCGCCAGCGCCAGCCTTCTCTTTGCTCGACCAAGACGGAAATACCGTTTCTCTTGAAGACTTTAAAGGCAAGAAAGTACTTTTCTACTTTTACCCTAAGGCGATGACGCCGGGTTGTACTACACAAGCAAAAGGCCTTCGTGACATCAAAGCTGAACTCGATGCACATAACGTGGTGGTACTCGGCGTAAGCATCGACCCTGTAAAGCGTCTAGGCAAGTTCATCGAGCGCGATGATTTAAACTTCACTCTGCTTTCTGATGAAGACCATGCCGTTGCTGACCAGTTCGGCGTTTGGGGCGAAAAGAAATTCATGGGCAAAGTATACGACGGTCTTCACCGCATTAGCTTTCTGATCAATGAAGAAGGCGTGATCGAACATGTGTTCAACAAGTTCAAAACCAAAGATCACCACGAAGTCGTATTAAACTACTTAAACGAAAACGCTTAAACGCTATTGTTTTTCTACAAACAAAAAGCCCAGCAAACTGCTGGGCTTTCTTGTAACCATCGTACCTTTGGTAACAACTACTCTTGTTCGACAGGTTCGTTTTCTTCCGTGCTTGGTAATGCATGCCATACGGCTTTGACTAATGTCGCTAAAGGAATGGCGAAGAACACCCCCCAAAAACCCCACAGCCCACCAAAGACTAATACAGCCACAATGATAGCAACTGGGTGTAAGTTTACTGCCTCGGAAAACAGAACAGGAACCAACACATTACCATCCAGCGCCTGGATAATACCGTAAGCAAGCAACAACCAATAAAACGGAGGCGTTAAACCCCATTGGAACAAACCAACGATAGCAACAGGTACAGTAACAGCCGCCGCACCGATATAAGGAATCAAAACCGACAGACCAACAGCTACGGCAAGCAACGCCGAGTAACGAAGATCTAAAAGGGCAAAAGTCACGTAGCTCACACCGCCCACGATTAAAATCTCTAACACTTTACCGCGAATGTAATTTGATATCTGCTCGTTCATTTCATGCCAAACTTTATTCGCCAATTTACGGTTTTTCGGCAGAATACCACTTGCGATTCGCAGCATTTCTTCTTTGTCTTTAAGCAAAAAGAAGATAAGGAGTGGCACTAAGATCAAATATACCGCTAGCGTTGCAATGCTAACTAATGAAGCAAGCGACCCTTTGACGACACTTTCACCCAGCCCCAGTGCTTGGTTTTTGGCGTTCGTCACCACGGTTTCTACTATTTCTAAATTGGCTAGTTCAGGATGGCGCTCTGGCAATGTGACAATAAACTTTTGTAGCCCGTTGTACATGTTCGGAATATCGTTAATTAGATTACCGACCTGAGTCCAAATCGTCGGAACCAAGCCAAACAACGCAATTAACATTAACCCGACAAAGACCAAGATCACGATAATAACCGACAAAGTGCGCGGCACGCCCATACGACACATTTTGACAACTGGCCATTCAAGTAGATAAGCCAAAACGATCGCGACAAGTAATGGCGCAATCAAGTGTCCAAAGAAGTAAATGGTGATAAAGCCAAACAGCAAGATCGCGACGAGACTTACTGCGTGAGGGTCAGAGAAACGTCGTTTATACCAACGACTAACCATTTCAAACATCTTATGCGGATTCCTTATTGAAGACAGTCAATGTGTAGTGCTCTGATGTAGATTGGCAATCAACCGAGTACCCTTGGGCACTAAGATAGTTCACAATGTCTCGTTTAGAGCTGTTGTCCACCACTTGAATGACAAGTTGATGATACTGCTTTGCTTCTCCTTGAAAGACCTCAGCAGCATGACGCTTTGCAAGTAACAGTGCCATAGGACAACGTTGCTCACGCAAATCAAGTAACATGGACTCCATTGTATTGCTCTGCACTTATGATAGGGTTGTATTGTAACGGCTTTTTGAGCTGGTGCTAGCACTTCTGACATGATTTAACCACATGCTGAAATAGCTCGGATATAAAATAATTTACGAAACCAATTCATTTATTTCCGGTCTTACTGTTAGCTTATATCCTCACGGATAACCAAAACGTATGTGGCGCTGTTAATGGGCTCTCGACCTGTAACCACATGCTTATGTATTTTGGAGAACCTTTTAAACGTATGTTAAAACGCACTCGCTCGCTAGTTTGCTTATGTCTTGCTGCTGCCATCAGTTCGCCGACAACTTATGCCAATAGCATTGACTTGCCAGACATTGGCACAGCTGCTGGTGGCACGCTTTCAATAGACCAAGAGTTGATTTATGGCGACGCCTATATGCGTATGCTCAGAGCCAGTAAACCTATCGTTAATGACCCTGTCATCAATGAATATATTGACTCTCTTGGGCACAAATTAGTGGCCAATGCGAATGATGTAAAAACGCCGTTCCACTTCTTTATGATTCGCGACCGTAATATCAACGCGTTCGCGTTTTTTGGTGGCTATGTAGCGCTGCATTCTGGGTTGTTTCTTCATGCTCGTTCAGAAAGTGAGCTGGCCTCTGTTGTCGCTCACGAGATAGCGCACGTCACACAACGTCATCTTGCTCGGAGTATGGAAGAACAATCACGCCGCTCTCCGGCCACATTAGCCGCACTTGCGGGGGCACTACTGCTTTCAATTGCCTCACCCGAAGCGGGGATGGCTGCAATTACAGCAGCAACCGCGGGCAACATGCAAAGTCAAATCAACTACACTCGTGCAAACGAAAAAGAAGCGGATCGCTTTGGTATTTCGACATTAGCAAAAGCCGGCTTTGATGTTCAAGCAATGCCAAGGTTTTTTGGCCGTCTTGCTGATGAGTATCGTTATGCGAGTAAACCGCCACCAATGCTCCTGACTCACCCTTTGCCTGAAGATCGAATTACCGATAGCCGTGCGCGAGCAAGAACCTATCCTCCAATGCGTGTTGTGCCTTCAATAGACTATCATCTAGCTCGCGCGCGCATTGTGGCTCGTTACGCTGGCATTGATGGACAAGCCGCCCTGAGCTGGTTTGAGAGAACCCAAAAGAAAGCCTCTGCGGACATTACACCTGCTTTTGATTATGGTCGAGCACTCGTGCATTTAGACAATAAACGCTTATCTCAAGCGGAACCAATTTTGAAAAAGTTACTGGAACAAGACCCAAGTAACCCGTTTTACTTGGACGCTATGACGGATTTATACATCGAGAAGAAGCAGCCAGAAAAAGCAACCGAGATGCTCCGCAAAGCGTTATCTCGTAACCCTCAAAATAAAGTATTGACCATTAACTACGCCAATGCGCTACTTGAGGACAATAAAAACGATCAAGCCACGCGAGTTCTTCAAAGATACACTCATGACTATCCTGAAGATACAAATGGCTGGCACCTAATATCGAAGAGCTACCACGCGCTGGGGCGTAGCGATGAAGAGTTGGCTGCTCGAGCAGAAATTTTGGCATTGCGAGCAAATTGGAATAAAGCGATTCAATATTATAGTGAAGCAAGTAAAATGGCCAAGTTGGGCAGCTTAGAGCAAGCGCGATACGATGCCCGTATCGACCAACTCATGATCCAAAGAGATCGATTCATGGCATTACAATAACGAAATGGAGAAAACCATGTCAGTCGTGATTTATCACAACCCTCGTTGCTCAAAGAGCCGTCAAACACTTGAACTGCTTGAGCAAAATGGTGTTACACCGGAAGTCGTCAAATACCTAGACACACCACTTAACGTGGATGAACTAAAAGCGCTGTACGCCCAGCTTGGCTTTTCATCTGTACGTGAAATGATGCGCACTAAAGAAAGTGAATATAAAGAGCTTGGCTTAGGCGAAGACTCCGTCAGCGATGAGCAATTATTCGAAGCAATGGCGAAAAATCCAAAGTTGTTTGAGCGTCCGGTTGTCGTTGCTAACGGCAAAGCAAAAATTGGTCGCCCACCAGAGCAAGTGTTGGATATTTTATAAATGGATTGCCAGATCCTTATTTTGTATTTCAGCCGTCATGGCTCGACAAAACAACTGGCAAGACAAATAGCAAGAGGAGTCGAATCGACTCCTCAATGCCAAGCAATTTTGCGTACAGTTGAAGAATTGTCACCTCACTCACACTCCCCTTCTGATCCAATTGTTACTCTAGAGGAACTAAAAACGTGCGACGGTCTAGCGTTTGGCAGTCCCGTCTGGTTTGGCAACATGGCTGCGCCTTTAAAGCACTTCTGGGATCAGACTACATCTTTATGGGTCAGTGGTGACTTAATCGATAAGCCTGCTTGTGTCTTTACCTCTTCGTCCTCGATGCATGGTGGTCAAGAAACAACGTTACAAAGCATGATGACCCCTTTATTGCATCACGGGATGATGGTTTTGGGCATTCCTTATTCCGAGCCAGAGTTACACACTACGCAGTCCGGAGGCACTCCGTATGGCGCCAGCAGTGTAGGCCATGAGGCAACCCTAAGCAGTGAAGAGATTCGCCTGGCACAACAATTAGGCAAAAGGCTGGCAACTGCAGCGTTAAAACTAAAAGTCTGTTAGTAAAATCAAGGATAGTTAATCGATGTCTGACTCTTTAGACCAAACACCACTCGGTACACAGGCTAAAACCTATCGTTACCTGGCTTTATTTGGCAACTTAGCCTTATTAGCCTGGGTCGCTATTTGGCAGCTTGCGTTATCCCCTCACCCTCACCTCAGCAGCACAACACTTGCTATTGCTTGGTGTATTCCGCTACTACTTCCGTTACCTGGTATTTTAGCTGGTAAGCCTTACACTCATGCTTGGGCTAACTTTGTTCTTATGCTGTATTTCTTGCATGCGCTGACCATCCTTTATGTGGATGGGGGTGAACGCTGGCTTGCGGCAGTGGAACTGATACTGACTTCACTCGGTTTCGCTGGCAATATTTTGTTTGCTAGAGCGAGAGGCAAAGAGCTAGGTCTTAAGTTGAAACGCCTCTCTCAAGTAGAAAAAGAAGAAAAAGCGAAATTCAATAAATAACGCCAATTGCAGTCAATCACTGATCATTGGTTCGAATACGAATTTAGAAAACAAAAAGAGTCGCTATTGCGACTCTTTTTTATGCTTACCACATTGGTGTTTGATCCTTGCGTTTCACGCCTGGAACGCTACGAAGGCGATTACGATGCCGAGCGCCACTCGTAGATCAAGTCATACTGTTCTCGGACAGGCTCCACAATCATCGGCTGAGTTGGCTGTGTTTCGTCACTTGCTTCTGCCACAACATTTACTGGTACTTCAGGCTGCGCTTCTTTTGGCGTCGCGGCGTCTTTTGCTTCATTACTCTGAACCAATGGCTCTTCTTCTTGAGTTGAAGCTGGGGCATCAACTTCACCTAAAGGATCTTCAAAAACCATTAATTGAGAAATAGAAGAAGCTTCTTTCTCAAAAGCTTGTTGTGATGCCAAAAGGTGGATGTTGAGCGTTAACTCGTCCCCTTGAACACGCTTAATCTCTGTACCCGCAACCGAATTAAGTTGTTTTAACGCATTCTCTAAACGGAAGAAGTCCGTGGCAGAGGTTACATTAAGGACTTTCACTGCTAGCGCTTTTGAAGACTTTCCTGAAACCACAACTGCACTCTTACTTGCATAGTAGTCTGCGATGCCATCCACCATTTCTGCAATAGCATTAGCACCTGATGCAGACCCGCTGCGCGGAGAACGTTGCGCTTCTACAATTCTCGTTGGCGACTGGTCGTAGAGTGTCCAACGAATTTGTTCACCTTGAGCTCGTACAACCAAAACGGCGTCAGCTGGGTAGCGCTGGCTGGCTTGACCAATTGGCTCAATAAAGCCGCCCCAAAGATCAGAGACATTAACACCGGTTACATCATCAAAATCCCCAACCGGGATAGTGATTGGTAGGCCTCTTAGTTTCGCTGCGCTACGAAGTGCTGCAACATTTGAAGATTCAGAATGTTCCCACGCAATGTTACGATCGTAACCCTGTTCTTCAACCATCCAAACTAAAATATTGGCACGATTTGGCGACCAAGATGGCAATTGTGCTTGTGTTAAAAGAGAGCTGATTTGGTCGTTGTTAAACAACATTTTTAAGCTCGCTTTTCCATCAACCTGTCCATAGCTCAGTTGAGAAATGTAACGCGCACTTGAGCTAAGTGCCTTTTTAATCACTGGATTGCTTAAAGAGGATTGAGAACCGGTCGCTCGAATAATCACATCCTGCATACCTTGTTGACGAGCCAAAGACTCACCGTCGTTCTGCTCACTGTCGATAACCACTTCGGCACGATAGATATCCACCTGAGTTAATGCATATACTGGTAGGGACAACCAACCTATCAGTAAGAGAGCTAAATAGCGCATAGTTTTTATAATCCTCTGAACAAGAACCCGAATAATAAGCAACTATCAAATCTTGAGCAAGGTAAGTACTGAGTAAATTGTCTGTATTATGACCAGCTTTGTTAACTCGGGCCTCAACCAGCGCTTCAGTGCTATTTTTTATAATAAACTCATTGCTTATTAAGCTATCTCAACAAGTTAGGCTGTCCATTTTTCATCTTCACGCAAGACACGTAAAAGAGGACAATTTGCAAGCAAGCAACTCTCAAAAGTGCTATTTATGGGAAAAATTCAATCGAAAGTTTGATCTATGCAACATTGCAAACGATTGCAGGATGATAGTATTCGCCGGATTTGTCTGCGTATCTTGAAAATAGGGAATTATTATGAAAAACGCGTTACAAGGCGCTCAAATGCTCTTTGTCGCTTTTGGTGCTTTGGTGCTTGTGCCGCTCCTAACTGGCCTTGATCCAAACGTAGCCCTCTTTGGTGCCGGTGTCGGTACTCTCCTCTTCCAGTTAATGACTAAACGTTCTGTTCCCATCTTCCTTGCCTCTTCTTTTGCGTTTATTGCTCCTATTATGTTCGGTATCCAAACTTGGGGTATCGGTGCAACGATGGGCGGCTTGATGGCAGCGGGCTTAGTTTATGTGGCTCTAGGGGCTATGATCAAAGTGCGCGGTGTTGGATTTATCCATAAAATTCTCCCGCCCGTTGTCGTTGGCCCTGTGATCATGGTTATCGGCCTTGGCCTTGCCCCAACAGCAGTGAACATGGCGGTAGGTAAAACTGGTGATGGAGCTGCACAGCTAGTTAATGGTGATGCTGCGATCATTATCTCGGCGGTCTCACTGCTCACAACCATTGTACTCAGCGTTTTTGCAAAAGGCTTTTTGAAGCTCGTTCCTATTGTTGGTGGTATTCTTGCTGGTTACTCTGTTTCTCTATTCTACGGGGTGGTTGATTTCACTCCTGTAGAGCAAGCGGCTTGGCTAGCCATGCCAAACTTCACCGCGCCAGAGTTCAATATCAACGCAATTTTGTTCATGATTCCTGTCGCTATCGCACCTGCGGTTGAGCACGTAGGTGACATGCTTGCTATCTCAAACGTTACAGGTAAAAACTACCTGAAAAAACCAGGCCTTCACCGCACAATCGCAGGTGACGGGGTGGCAACTATCGCAGCTTCGATGGTGGGTGCTCCACCAAACACCACTTACAGTGAAGTAACAGGAGCGGTAATGCTAACCAAAGCATTTAACCCTGTGATCATGACTTGGGCAGCAATCACCGCAATCGTACTTGCATTGGTAGGTAAGCTAGGTGCGGTTCTTCAAACGATTCCAGTTCCTGTTATGGGCGGCATCATGATTCTGCTGTTCGGCTCCATCGCAACGGTAGGCCTCAACACACTGATCAAGAATAACGTTGATTTACATAAGTCTCGTAACCTAGTGATTGTTGCCGTAACACTTGTGTTTGGCATTGGTGGTATGGCTTTCGGTATTGGTGAGTTCAGTCTACAAGGTGTGAGCCTATGCGGTATCGTGGCAATTATTCTTAACCTTGTGCTACCAAACGATTTAGGTGAAAACCACGTTGTGGATAACGCACAAATGGAAGAAGAAAGCGCGAAATAGTTCGTTTGCGCCGCTTTATTAGTTGGCGTGTCTTACTCTTCTCCTCTTGTAGATACAAAAAAGGCTTGGTTTTCACCAAGCCTTTTTCTGTTCAGTCATAGTAATACATCAAAGAATTACTTAGTACCGAAGATCTTATCACCTGCATCGCCTAGACCCGGAACGATGTAGCCTTTGTCATTAAGCTTCTCATCGATTGCCGCAGTGTATAGCTCAACATCTGGGTGTGCTTTTTCTAGCGCTTCAATACCTTCTGGTGCAGCAACAAGTACTAGCACTTTGATTTGGTTACAACCTTTCTCTTTTAGGAGATCGATCGTAGCAATCATAGAACCACCTGTTGCAAGCATTGGGTCAACAACAAGCGCAATACGCTCCTCGATGTTTGAAGCAAGCTTGTTGAAGTAAGGAACTGGCTCAAGCGTTTCTTCATCACGGTAAATACCCACAACACTGATACGTGCGCTTGGCATGTGCTCAAGAACTCCATCCATCATGCCTAGACCTGCACGTAGGATTGGCACTACGGTTACTTTTTTACCTTTAATCTGGTCTACTTCTACCGGACCGTTCCAACCATCAATGGTCACTTTTTCTGTTTCAAAGTCTGACGTTGCTTCGTAAGTAAGTAGGCTACCGACCTCAGTCGCTAACTCACGAAAACGTTTTGTGCTGATGTCACCTTCTCTCATTAGACCAATTTTATGTTTTACTAGAGGGTGCTTTACTTCAACAACTTTCATGTCCATCTCCGGCTATAGTTGGCAATATTTAAACAAACCTTCAGATTATACATGATTTTCACAGGGATATCAGGATAAATCACTAAAGAAAAAAACAGACGCAAACGTTTGCTATCTATGTTTAAGCACTGTTAGAATAGCGCCGTTTTCATATCCAACTTAATACCGAGGACTTCCCTGTGAGTGGTAACAACTCTTCTCTTAGCTATAAAGACGCTGGTGTAGATATTGATGCAGGCAACGCGCTTGTGGATCGTATTAAGGGTGCGGTAAAACGCACTCGTCGCCCTGAAGTTATGGGTGGTATCGGTGGTTTTGGCGCGCTATGCGAATTGCCAACTAAATACAAACAACCTGTACTGGTTTCTGGTACTGATGGCGTTGGCACAAAACTTCGCCTAGCACTGGATATGAACAAGCACGACACGATTGGCATCGACCTAGTGGCAATGTGTGTAAATGATCTTATCGTGCAAGGCGCAGAGCCACTGTTTTTCCTAGATTACTACGCAACAGGCAAACTAGACGTTGATACCGCAGCGGATGTTGTTTCAGGTATCGCAGAAGGGTGTGTTCAAGCAGGTTGTGCCCTAATTGGTGGCGAAACTGCGGAGATGCCGGGCATGTATGAAGGCGAAGACTACGACGTAGCTGGTTTCTGTGTTGGCGTAGTAGAAAAAGAAGACGTGATTGACGGCACGAAAGTCGCTGCTGGTGATGCACTTATCGCTATTGGCTCAAGCGGCCCACACTCAAACGGTTACTCCCTTATCCGTAAGATCCTAGAAGTATCTGGTGCAGATAAGAGCGAAGAGCTAGCAGGCCGCACTATTGGTGAGCACCTACTAGAACCAACAAAAATTTACATCAAGTCAGCACTTAAGATGATTGAGAAACACGACATCCATGCGATTTCTCATATCACTGGTGGTGGTTTCTGGGAAAACATCCCACGCGTACTGCCTGAAGGCACGAAAGCAGTTATCGATGGTAACAGTTGGGAATGGCCAGTTATCTTCAAGTGGCTACAAGAGAAAGGCAACGTCGACACACACGAAATGTACCGCACATTCAACTGTGGTGTAGGTCTAATCGTCGCACTACCGAAAGACCAGGCAGACGCAGCAGTTGCTCTTCTTAAAGAAGAAGGCGAAAACGCGTGGGTGATTGGTCAAATCGCACAAGCAGACGCGAACGAAGAGCAAGTTGAAATCCAATAATTTGCAAATCGAGCTCAAAAGATAAGAAGAATGAGGACACTAGATGACTAGGTCCTCATTTTGCTATCTAGAACACTAAAAACCATTCTATTAGTAGGTAGTTTAGAAGCTACATAACTCCAACCTACAATACCAAGGCGCTCTCGACATCATGAAAAACCATACCCTAAAAAACTTTGTGGTCCTCATCTCGGGTAACGGAAGTAACCTGCAAGCTATCTTGGAAGCTTGCGAAGACAGCATGCCAAACGCACGAGTGGCAGCCGTGTTCTCTAACAAAGCAGATGCTTTTGGTTTAGAACGTGCAAAAAAGTTTGATGTGGACGGTCACTTTGTCGACCCTAAAGCATTCAGCTCGCGTGAAAGCTTTGATGCAGAGCTAATGAGTCAAATAGATGAATACCAACCAGACGTGATTATTCTTGCTGGTTACATGCGCATTCTGAGCAGCGCATTTGTTTCTCATTACATGGGTAAGATGATCAATATCCACCCTTCTCTTCTACCAAAATATCCTGGGCTACACACACACCAGAGAGCAATTGATGCTGGCGATAAAGAACATGGTACGAGTGTGCACTTTGTAACGGAAGAGCTTGATGGTGGCCCTGTCATACTGCAAGCAAAAGTTCCTGTGTTCGAAGACGATGATGCTAGTGTACTTGCAGCACGTGTTCAGGCGCAGGAGCACCGAATCTACCCTATGGTGGCTAAGTGGCTGGTAGACGAGCGGTTGATCATGAAGGATGGTAAAGCCTATTTAGATGGCGCAGAGCTTGGCGTACATGGGTACGCCTCAGATGAGTAGCCCTGAATAATAAACTCCAAGCACAAAAGAGCAGCCTGAGGGCTGCTCTTGGTTGTTTTAATACTTATAAACTTGATTCAAGAAAACCATGGTGAGACTAGAAACCTAAAACCCAACATTCTAAAAAATCCCATAACCACTTGAGTAACATAACACTCGGAAAGTAGATTCTGAATCTGGTTCGTTCTTCACCGTTCAGACTGACGAGGTGTTTTATGAGAAATTTCTATCAGTTACGTCTTTACAGCAAGCCTTAGCGAGACTAGGACTCTACTACCAGCACTCTAGAAAGTAAGAATGCTCATCCGTATCCGCCCTCGGCTTAAAACGCATAAAAATAAAGCTCGCGATTAAGCGAGCTTTATTTTTATATTCAGAGTAAGAGACCATCACTCTAACGGTTCGGTTGGCGCTTGATTGCCCGGCTTAGCCGCCGAAAACGGCACATTTACCAGTTCAGAGGCATTATTTTTGACTAGTTCACCTAGGTGAAACAAGCCGTATTCGCCAGGTTTCATACGCTGCCAAGCTTCGTTGCCCGTCAAAGGTTGAGTTGCGATCACAGAAACGATGTCATGTGGCGTGGTTTCTTCTTGGAAGTTAATTTCCACATCTTCATCAAGCAAAGCAGCTTTTCCAAACGGTGCGCGTCTTGTGATCCAATACAAATGATTGGTGCAATACGTCATTACATACTCACCATCACTCAGAAGCATGTTAAATACACCCTTCTCTCTTAGCTCATCACAACATTTAGCAACATATAAGAATACCGACTCCATATCCTTTGGCGGCTCAGGATATCGATCTTCCATTTGCTTCAACAACCAGCAAAATGCCAGTTCACTATCTGTTTCACCGACAGGTCGATGTCGGCCTGTATGTAAGTCTTGATAGCCAGAGAGCTGACCGTTATGCGCAAACGTCCAATACCTACCCCACAGCTCACGTGTAAAGGGATGAGTATTTTCTAAATTAACACCACCACGATTCGCCTGTCGGATATGACTAACGACCGCACGACTTTTGATGGGATAATTTTGTACCAACTCTGCTATTTTAGACTCACAACTTGGCTTGGGATCTTTGAAGGTTCGAAAGCCCTTCCCTTCGTAGAAGGTGATCCCCCATCCGTCACGGTGTGGGCCGGTTCGACCTCCACGCTGCATGAGCCCAGTAAAACTGAAACAAATATCCGTTGGAACATTAGCGCTCATACCGAGCAATTCACACATGGTTTAAAAAACTCCCTAACAACACAGCTCGAAACGGTGGCCGTAAACGATTATTCCATCTCTTTTTCGATCAACTGAATGATGATATGAATAATCTTAATATGAATTTCCTGAATGCGGTCTGCATAACCAAAGTGTGGCACGCGGATTTCAATATCTGCAAGGCCTGCCATTTTGCCGCCATCTTTACCTGTTAGCGCAATCGTCTTCATGCCTTTCGCTTGTGCTGCTTCAATCGCTTTCAGGATGTTACCTGAGTTACCTGAAGTCGACAGACCAAACAGTACGTCACCTTTTCGACCAACCGCTTCTACATAACGTGAAAACACGAAGTCATAACCAAAGTCATTACTCACACAAGAAAGGTGGCTTGGATCTGAAATAGCAATACCAGCATAGCCAGGACGATTTTCTCGGTAACGGCCTGTTAGCTCTTCGGCAAAGTGCATTGAATCACAGTGAGAACCACCGTTACCACATGACAATACTTTACCATCTTGCTTGAATGAGTCAGCAATCATTTTCGCCGCTGCTTCGATTTGCGCAATGTTATGGTCATCGCTTAAAAATTTGTTGAGCACTTCAGCAGCTTCGTTTAATTCACTTCTAATCAGATCATGGTACATAAGACGTTCTCTTTATTATTTCGGCTTCAGTCAGCTCTTGACTCACTGAGCAAATTGTTCTGATACCAATTTGGTATCGGACATTTCATAAACCTGAACTCGGGTTTGATTACTCTGAGTTTACCCACAAACGAGAATTAGTGTCGATAGTGAACCAACAGATTTAGATTAGTGATGGTAATAAACTTGTCAACTTGCTCATGAAACCATCACTCAAATCTCAACTTTAGAATTTTAACTCTACTTAGATCACTTTTTATCCAATCTTATGTTTTACATTTCCTTAATATTTTGATTACACTTAAACCAACTGGTTAGACCTCTTACCTAACATACAGACGTACAAAACTTATAAAGTCTGAAAAGGAAAATATATATGGACATCTTGCTCTCAATCATCACGATGGCGATCGTGCTAGGCATTACGCTCTACCACCGCATGTCTCTCGTGAAATCTATTAGCTTACTCACCGCGGCCATGCTGGCTCTTACAGTAGCAGGAACTGTCGGCGTTATTGGTTGGGCGATTTACGTTCTCGCCGCAGCTGTGCTCGCGGTTCCTGGCGTACGTCAGTCTTTAATTAGCCGCAAAGCGTTAGTGCTTTTCAAGAAAGTGCTGCCAGCTATGTCTCAAACCGAAAAAGAAGCGTTAGACGCAGGTACCGTCTGGTGGGAAGCCGAACTGTTTAAAGGCAAACCAGAGTGGCAAAAGCTACACGCGATTCAAGCACCTAAGTTAAGTGCGGAAGAACAAGCCTTTTTAGACGGCCCTGTGAATGAAGTGTGCGCCATGGTGAGTGATTTCCAAGTGACCCATGAACTCGCGGACTTACCGCCAGAAGTTTGGCAATACCTGAAAGATCATAAGTTCTTCGCCATGATCATTAAGAAAAAGTACGGTGGTCTGGAATTCTCAGCATACGCGCAATCACTAGTACTACAAAAACTAACGGGTGTTTCTGGCGTTCTATCGTCTACCGTTGGTGTTCCTAACTCTTTGGGCCCAGGTGAGCTACTGCAACACTACGGTACTGAAGATCAAAAAAATCATTACTTACCGCGTCTAGCTGAAGGTAAGGAAATCCCTTGTTTCGCCCTAACAAGTCCAGAAGCGGGTTCTGACGCAGGCTCTATTCCAGATTACGGTGTGGTCTGTAAAGGCGAATGGGAAGGAAAAGAAGTACTGGGTATGCGCCTGACTTGGAACAAGCGCTACATCACCCTAGCGCCAGTCGCAACGGTACTAGGCTTAGCATTTAAACTTCGCGATCCTGAAGGTTTGCTAGGCGACAAAGAAGATCTTGGCATCACTTGTGCGCTTATCCCAACTGATGTCAAAGGTGTTGAGATTGGTAACCGACACTTCCCGCTCAATGTACCATTCCAAAATGGTCCAACGCGCGGTAAAGACATCTTTGTTCCTATCGATTTCATTATCGGTGGTGAAAAAATGGCGGGCCAAGGTTGGCGTATGCTGGTTGAGTGTCTGTCGGTTGGACGTGGTATCACGCTACCTTCAAACTCAACAGGTGGCATCAAAACTGCGGCAATGGCAACCGGTGCTTACTCACGTATTCGCCGTCAGTTCAAACAGCCGATCGGCCATATGGAAGGAGTTGAAGAACCATTAGCACGCTTGGGTGGTAATGCTTACGTGATGGATGCAGCAAGCAACTTAACCGTTGCGGGTATCGACTTAGGTGAAAAACCTTCAGTTATCTCAGCTATCGTGAAGTATCACTGTACGCACCGCGGCCAGCAAAGCATCATCGATGCAATGGACATCGTAGGCGGTAAAGGTATCTGTATGGGACCTTCTAACTTCCTAGCTCGTGGTTACCAAGGTGCGCCAATCGCAGTAACGGTTGAGGGTGCTAACATTCTAACACGCTCAATGATCATCTTTGGCCAAGGCGCAATCCGTTGCCATCCGTACGTTCTTGAAGAAATGAACGCGGCGTATTCTGAAGCAAGTAATGCTGTCGAGAAATTTGATAAAGCGCTTGCTGGTCACGTGAGCTTTACAATGAGTAACCTAGTGCGCAGTATATGGTTTGGTTTGAGCGACGGTCTGGGCTCTTCATCGCCAACCAAAGATGCAACCAAGCGTTACTACCAACAATTGAACCGCTACAGTGCAAACCTTGCCTTACTATCGGATATCTCGATGGCAGTGCTAGGTGGCTCTTTGAAGCGTAAAGAGCGTCTATCAGCGCGTCTTGGTGACATTCTAAGCCAGCTATATTTAAGCTCTGCGACGTTGAAACGTTTTGAGCAAGATGGACGCCCAGTCGAAGATTTACCATTAGTACACTGGGGTCTACAAGACAGTTTGAAACAAGCGGAAGTGGCGGTAGACGAATTCTTAGCAAACTTCCCGAACAAAGTGATTGGTCGTGCACTGCGCGTGTTAATCATGCCATTCGGTCGTGTACGCAAAGCGCCAAGCGATAAACTAGACAGTAAAGTGGCGCGCATTCTACAAACGCCAAGTGCAACGCGCTCACGCATTGGTCGCGGTCAATACCTTGAACCAACCGAGCACAACGCAGCAGGTAAGATTGAGCTTGCGCTGTCAGTCATTCTTCAAGCTGAACCTGTGTTTGACAAAGTATGTAAAGCGCAAGGTAAGCGTCGCCCATTCTTACGTTTGGATATGATTGCTCAGGAAGGGCTAGAGCAAGGCTTTATCACGCAAGAAGAAGCCGATCTACTCAGAGAAGCGGAACAGCATCGTCTAGATACAATCAATGTTGACGACTTCGAGCCGGAACTGCTTGCCGCAAAGCCGCTATACCCTCAGATGGATAGTGTCGCGTAACTCTAGAATCTGAGACCACAAACGGGAGTATCAGCTCCCGTTTTTTATTGCTTCCAGAATCGGATTCATAACACCTCACACTACAAAGCCCCCCTGCGCAATAAAATCCTCGCACTCCAATCTTTCCCCCGATTTCCAGTGATAACTAACTCACAGACGTTCCAACTAAGCGGTGTATACTTTAAGTAACTCACTCACATATATGGTAAATCCGTTGGCTAAAATATTACTCGCACAGTGGTTCCCAGGGCTTGTTCAGCTTAAGCATTATCAAAAAGAATGGTTTGTTAACGACTTTAGAGCCGCCTTTTCTGTTGTCGCGGTTGCACTGCCAGTTGCCATAGCTTACGCACAATTAACTGGTGTATCCGCAATTGTCGGTCTGTATTCGTGTGTACTGCCAATGTTGGTTTACGCCATGATGGGCACATCTCGACAACTCATTGTCGGACCCGATGCAGCAACCTGTGCAGTGATTGCTGCTGTTGTGACACCACTTGCCGCAGGTGACCCCACAAAACATTGGCAGTTGGTTATGACCATGACAGCGATGACGGGGATTTGGTGTGTACTGGCAAGTCGTTTCAAGCTAGGGGTATTTGCAGATTTCCTTTCTCGTCCGATTCTTTTGGGTCTACTCAACGGTGTTGCTCTCACAATTATCGTTGGTCAGTTTGCGAAAGTAGTCGGTTTGAAATACGAGCAACGTTATTTACTGGAACGTTTATGGGAAGCTCCACAACGATTAACCGATCTTCATTGGCCTACTGTAACTCTGAGTATCGTGACAGTTGTCGTTTATTTGCTCACCAAACGCTACCGACCAACTTGGCCTGCTGCCATGCTGGCGATCCTCGTAACTACTGCGTCAGTTTGGTTTTTCCATTTACAAGAGATGGGCGTATCGGTTGTCGGACTCACTCAAGGTGGCTTCCCTCAGTTTCAAACACCGGAATTTGAGCTAGGTGAAGTTCGTGAACTAGTAGTCCCGGCGCTCAACCTTGCGATTGTCAGTTTTGTTAGCATGATGCTCACTGCCCGCAGTTTCGCTGCTAAAAACGGTTATGATATTGATGCTAATAAAGAGTTTCAGGCGTTGGGTTTTGCCAACATTGCCTCAGCGTTTTCGCAAGGTTTCGCGATAAGCGGCGCTGACTCACGCACAGCCGTCAATGATGCAAATGGCGGTAAATCTCAATTAGTTTCGATTGTCGCCGCAATCACCATTGCCATTATTGCGGTATTTATTTACGAGCCTTTGCAGTTCATCCCTATCGCTTCACTTGGTGTTGTATTGATCATTGCGTCCCTATCGCTGCTCGATCTTAAAGCAATTTGGAAATTAAAATCTCGTGACAAAGATGCATTTTATCTGGCCATCATTACTTTTATTTCTGTGTTGATCGTGGGTGTAATACCGGGGATCACTTTGGCGGTATTGCTAGGGCTGTTTCAATTTTTACGGATTGTCATGCGACCGAGTGATCAGCTACTTGGCTTGGATGAAAAAGGTACCATTCGGACCATCGACGACTCAGGTAAAGCTTCGCCTATTCCTGGAATGGTGATTTACCGCTTTAACTCACCGCTAACTTACTTCAATGCTCCTTACTTTAAACGTAGAGTGTTAGAGCAGGCAGAGCATCACAAAGACGCAAGTTGCGTTGTCATCGACGCCGTATCGAGCTTTACTCACTTGGATCTCAGTGTGATGGCAACACTGGCAGATATTCACAATACTTTGAAAAAGAGAGGTGTACGCTTAATCCTCGCAGGAAGGAAACGACGTCTTCGTCAATGGTGTGAGCTTACTGGTATCAGCACCAGTGAAGGAGGCATCTTACTGCGAGCTGATATGTACCTTGCCATTAAACTTAGTGGCTGTTACATCAGTGCTGTGGGTGAGGGACAAATTCCTACTGTTCAAAAAGAGCCTGATTTAGAGCAGCCACCCAAACCAATTCCAGAAGTGGCTTAAATACAAATTTAATATAGAAAACAGGAAATTAAACTCCTGTTTTCTAGTGCTTATCTTCACAGCTGAATACGTGTTACGCCTTTGGCTTAAACTTTTTTGTCATCCCTTGGCTTTTAGGAGCCACCAGCCTATAACCAAGCTTTTCGTAAAAGACCGGTTCATCAGCAATCATAGAAACGTAAGAGCCTTCAAGTGCAACAGAAGAAAGATAACCGTCGATGTATTCCATGACTTTTCTACCTAAACCGTTGCCTTGATAATCAGAATCAACGGCAACGTCGACAATTTCGAAGTTACACGCCCCGTCACCAACAACCCGACCCATTGCAATGAGCTTTCCTTCATCCCGAACAGATACGCCATATAACGAATTGGGTAGACCAATTTCAGCAGCTTTCAACGATTTGGGTGATAGCCCGGCTTTGATACGCATATCACAGTATTCTTTCGGGCTTGGCACATGCTCTTCATATCTTATTGTCATTATGTACTACTCCTTTGTATCACCTTGGAGCTTACATAACTAAACTGTATAAATAAACAGTTAAACGTTGGAAAGATGTTCCCATTAAGCACACAAAGTATCGGGTCTAGAAAAGAACCCGCCGACAACTCTGACGCCATAATAGATATAAGTTGCTCTGAAGCTAGACATTCCTTTTTCTAAACATGTTTCTCTCAACAACGTATCCGCATGCTTTCGAGCACTTTGTGGCAACACCTCTTCCCTCATGAGTTGGTAAAGAGCATCATGCACTAAAGAAGCTTTCATAATGTTTTTTGTGTCTAACGCTGGCCCACTCGCTCCATCCCATGCATAGCCCTTTTTAATCGTTAACACGCCTTGTTTGGACAAACTAAGAAAAGGGCTGTCATACGCGTTACTCACTGAAATGTGAGTCTCAATCTTTTCTTCAGAATGGAGAGTGTATTTATACTTCTGACGCTTTTTGTATTTCATAACCTAACCGCCTAGCTAACTTCAGTGGGAGGAACGGAGATGACTCTCAAATTAGAGTTTCTCAGAGAGTTTTTTCAAATAGGACTTAGCAAGCTCATGGTTATCTCTGCTCAACCACTTAATACAATCAAAGAGTTCCCAGATCAGTCCTTGATCACCACTGGTATAAACTGGGAAATCTTCATGCTTTGGCGCAGGTTCATCAGTAACCATGCCCCCAATCACATCAGCTTTATCAAATAAAGTCTTAAATGGCTTAGAAAGTTTGAAGGGCTCACAGAGATCTAAACAATGAATCTCTGCACTGGTTAAGTCATTAAAAATGTATTTTTTGAAACACGCATTTTCGTTGTGCTCTCCCTCAAGGCGATAAAAAATGTCTTTATTAGCTTCAAACTGGGTAAAGCAAGGCTCTGAGGCTTTATGGAAGTTGTTTTGAGTAAATACAACAACATCAGCGTCCGAAATACGGTCACCTTGTCCTGATGACAATGAACCAAGCAATACCGCGGCAACAACGTCTTTTTCAGAACAAAAGGCATCATAAGCTGACTCAACCAAGGCCTTTTGTCGTGGTAAATGTTCTAGTCCTAACTCTCCAATTGTCATAATTCACTCCGTCGATACGCACTAAAATCAAGTCGAAACGTAAACAGTATCATGCGAGCTTTATTATGATTAATCAACGTTAAATCATGGTGTTACTT
The DNA here is from genome assembly GCF_033340555.1 of Vibrio sp. 1069. Lineage (NCBI taxonomy): Bacteria > Pseudomonadati > Pseudomonadota > Gammaproteobacteria > Vibrionales > Vibrionaceae > Vibrio > Vibrio sp. 1069. The sequence continues at coordinate 34,125 of NZ_JAWOWP010000019.1, read as the reverse complement.
TAAAATAAAATGATTAATGACCATGAGAAACATCAAATTCTGTCTCAAACTTAAACTGAAAAAACGGAGCCGATTGGCTCCGTTTCTCGCTTTATGTGTTACTACTATTTCTTTGGCACTTCTAACTGCATCTCTGGCATGGCATCGCGCTTCGCTTTAATTTTGCGCCAGACTATCCATGCAATGATCACAATCAGCAGCATTATCACGTTACCCACCGCGATAATAATCATGCTGCGCTTACGCTCAGCCTCCCGCTCAGCGATAATTTGCTTTTCCATTTCAATACGGCGCTGCTCGGCTAATTCAGCTTCTTTTGCAATTCGAGCAGCTTCTAGATCAACTTCATCAACAACACTGAAGGTTTGCTCTGGAATAGGAAACACCAACGGACGCTGGGTTGCAAAATCAGTGGTAAAGATCTCGCCGCGCCATGCGTACTTACCAAGCTCAGCATCGTTATTGAGGTTCAACGTAACTCTCATTCCATCTTTAGAGACCTGTCCTTGGCTGTAACTAATGAAACCATCGGGAGCGTCCTTTTTCACTGTGACTGCAATAGAGCCTGGTGCAATCATACCTTGCTCACCACTCACCACTAATTGATGTGGCTTATCGGGATTACGAGCCTGAATAAAAGTACGAGAGATTGGGTTCGGATAAACCAAGATGACTTGTTCTTGCGCTCGTAAGAATACGCCATTGCCAGACGTGATGCGCGCGCGGTACTTACCAGGCTCAACGTCTATTGGGAGCTGAACCGTGAACACTCCATCCCCTGCTTTTTCATCCAAGCCGCGGCCGTCATCAGCAAACTCACCCACAACCATCGGCACTGGACGAGCTTCTTTGATCAGCTCATCTTCATTTTCGACAAACTTGGTAAATGTCACGCGCAGATTCACGCGATCAAGGAAGTCGCGCAATACAAGAGGTTTGCCGTCGGAGGTCAGGCGAGCTGTAAACTTAAGCGCTTCCCCATTATATAATCGGTTTGGGAACAGGTCCGTACTGAGCTTTAGGTGAGAAATTAAGCGGATGTTATTTTTAGGCGTAACTTTCCCCACAGCCTGCCATGGACCTGGCATCGGGTTATCAACGGAAATAATATCGAGTGAGGCTTCTTGATACCAACGTACATTGTCGTAAGAGCCCCAAGCATAGTATTTTTTACCGTCAGGACGGACTAAAACAACTGGCTGAGAACTTTGCTCACGATAAACCAAAAACGTGATCTGCTCGATGGTTGGATCAACTCGAAAGCGATTGTCTAACAAAGACATTGTAGATTCACTCGCAGCACTCGAGAGACTACTCCATATCGCTAAAAACGCGACCAACAAAGCCCTCAACATAGCTTCTCCTATTGATGCCAAATACAGTCGTTCACCAACTCTAATCTTTTTTGGTGAGCTTCTAGTTCATCGGCACTTGCGCGCAAAACCTTTAGCGCTTTTCTTCCTTCAATACGACGAATGGTTTCTACCCCACCCTCTTGTTTATTCGCGTTAAATTCTAGACTCGTTTGACCACCCGTCATAAAGAGGTAAACGTCGGCTAGAATCTCCGCATCGAGCAAAGCTCCGTGGAGTGTACGGTGCGAGTTATCAATACCGTAACGTTCACATAAGATATCAAGGTTGTTTCGCTTACCAGGGAAGATTTTCTTCGCCATAGCAAGGGTATCGGTCACCTTGCAGTAGTCGTCCGTTTTGCCGATGTTAGGATCGAGCATGCCAAACTCGTAATCCATAAAGCCGGTATCGAAGGGCGCGTTGTGGGCAACAAGTTCTGCGCCTTTAATAAACTCAAGAAACTCTTGGTGCACGCTCGCGTATTCCGGTTTATCAACCAAGAATTCATCCGTAATACCGTGAACTTCAACCGCTTCTGGTTGGATTTCACGATCGGGTTTTAAATAAACGTGGAAGTGACGACCAGTCAGCTTACGGTTGATGATCTCCACGGCACCGATTTCAATAATGCGGTGTCCCATGTAGTGAGGACCACCCTCGCGGTTCATACCTGTGGTTTCGGTATCGAGAACGACAATGCGGTTATATTCAGAATTGCTGCTGGTATTCATAAGGTTATGTATGTCAGACTATGCTTTATTAAATGTTTCGGCTAATAGTACCAAAAAATATGACCAAACACGTTGAGATTTTCACTGACGGTTCTTGTTTAGGTAACCCAGGACCAGGTGGTTACGGCATAGTATTGCGTTACAAAGACGTAGAAAAGACACTTTCCAAAGGCTATACGTTAACTACCAACAACCGCATGGAAATGTTGGCGGCTGTCGTCGCGCTACAGACGTTAAAACAACCTTGTAAAGTCACTTTAACGACTGACAGCCAATATGTGCGCCAAGGTATTACTCAGTGGATCCATAACTGGAAGAAGCGTGGTTGGAAAACAGCGGATAAAAAACCCGTGAAGAATGCCGATTTATGGCAAGCTCTAGACAAAGAAACCGCACGCCATCAAGTTGAATGGCATTGGGTAAAAGGCCACGCGGGCCATCGTGAGAACGAAATGTGTGATGAGCTAGCCCGGACTGCTGCAGAAAACCCAACTGAGGAAGATACAGGTTACCAACCCTCTTAGCGAGATTCTTTCCTCATAGTGTTACCCTCTCGATTCATCACCCCAAGTGGTGTGAGCTTTTTCTTCAAGCGCCAATGCGGTTTGATAGGCTTGAGAGGGTATGTCCGTTTCCGCGCGACTATGTAATACAAACTCCCAGCGGGTGATGCCCAATCACCAAGACTATTTTCCAACCATGTCCACATCGTACGGTAACGTTTCATCGGAAACAGCGCATAACGATCACAATGAATCACTTGATAATTAAGTAACCCTAACCAATCTTTGATGCGGTTCGACGTAAACATTCGTCCACTCCAAGGCAAATTATGTTTACGCCATGGAAGCAAACTCGCTAATCCAGTCAAGCTTAATGGGTTGAATCCAGTAATAATTACATAGCCATCATCCATCATCACTCTATCGACTTCACGCAACAAACGGTGTGGATCGCTTGCATAGTCGAGCTGATGAGCGAGTATCACAACATCAAAGCTTTTTTCCAAAAAGGGTAATTCGTAACCATCTGCAATCACATTATGCAACGGGTTCTGGATATCTACGTTGACTTGGTGTTGAATGTTACAATTACAGCTGGTTAGCTCACAGCTCAACCCGCCCAGTTTGAGCATATGGTAGCCGAAGAGTTTCGGGCACCATTCATCAAGTCGGGTCTGGATTGACTCAAGCACCCACGGACCGTTGTTCATTGCTGACCAAGTCGACGGGTGTGGTATAGTTTTGTTGCTGAGTGCTGGTTTCATTAACCACCTGACTAAAATGGGTGACGGAGAACGAATCGTGTTAGAGATCAAAAGCATACCCGCATTTAATGATAATTACATCTGGCTGATACAAAATAGCGATAAGCGCTGCGCAGTCGTTGATCCGGGCGATGCGAAGCCAGTATTAGAATTTCTGCAGGCTAACGAATTAACTTTAGAAGCGATTTTAATTACGCACCACCACAACGATCACATTGGTGGCGTTCCAGACTTAGTGCGTGCATTTCCTGACGTCGCCGTTGTGGGCCCAAAATCAGAGCCAATTCCAACCCTAACGACACCAATGGAAGAAGGCGACAAGCTGGAGTTGTTTGGTGAGATTTTCTTAGTACTTGGGTTACCCGGCCATACTTTGGGCCATATCGGTTACGTTGGGGACGGAAAACTGTTTTGCGGTGATGTGCTCTTTTCTGCTGGCTGCGGTCGTATTTTTGAAGGTACGCCTGAGCAAATGTTTGAATCACTGAGCAAACTAACGTCTCTACCAGAAGAAACTCAAGTCTTCTGCGCGCATGAATACACCGCGAGTAACGTGGCGTTTGCTCTAGCGGTTGAACCTGACAATGAGCAACTTCGCCAATATCGCGACGATGTAAACCGACTGCGAGCACTCAACATTCCGACACTTCCAACAACAATACGCAAAGAAAAGTGGATTAATCCGTTCTTGCGAACCTCTAACCCTGACGTGGTTCAATCTGTTGCTAGTCGCATTAAAAATAGCGATCCATGCTCGGTTTTTACTGCTTTACGCGAGTGGAAGAACGAATTTTAACCATTTTCTGCTTGTAAGTTTGCAAGACCCCAGTATTATCAGGGACTGATTTTTCGAGAAGCGCCACTGGCGCTTCTCTTACGTTTGGGGTTGATATAAATCTATTTGAATTTCTCCCCATTGCATAATTAGAAGCTCTTTGCCTCTATAAATTAGTTAGTGTTTAAAAGATGTCTATTATCTTGCGACTGCCACGCACATTACGTTGCGCGACAGGCAGGTGAAGATAAACAGGCCCTAAATAGGCTGAATCCATGCGTTTGAAGTATACTTGGGCGTTGGCGTTGTTATTATCTGGCTGTCAATTGACTCAGTCAGATTCAACGTCTTCTACACCAGAAACCAATAAATCTGAGCAGACTGCAAAGCAAAATGCAGTAAAAGCTCAACCGGGCAATAAATCGTCACTAGCAAAAAAATCCGCTAACGACACGCCTAAAGTTCTCTCCCCCCAAGAACAAGAAGATGTGTGGCAACGTATCGCCATGCAGCTGGACATGGATATCCCAAACCACAAGAAAGTGGACTACTACCGTACGTGGTATTTAAAGCACCCAAATCACCTTTACACGGTATCTAAGCGTGCGACTCCTTTTCTATACATGATCACAAAACGTATCGAAGAGCGCGGACTCCCAATGGAGCTTGCATTACTTCCTGTAGTGGAAAGTTCATTCGATGCCTTTGCCTACTCACATGGTAGCGCGGCTGGGTTGTGGCAATTTGTCCCAGGCACCGGAAAAATGATGGGATTAGAGCAAAACTACTGGTATGACGGTCGCAGAGATGTGGCAGCAGCAACGGATGCAGCGCTGGACTACCTAGTACAACTAAACGAGCGTTTTGATGGTAACTGGGAACATGCAATCGCCGCTTATAACAGCGGTGGAGGCCGAGTTTCTAGCGCAATTCGTAAGAATAAAAAGCTCGGTAAACCTATCGATTTCTTCTCATTAGACTTACCAAAAGAGACCAGCAGTTACGTTCCTAAGCTATTGGCCTTGGCTGACGTTATCGCAAACCAAGACAAGTACGGACTTAATATTCCTGCAATTCCAAACAAGCCTGTTCTAACGCTTGTTGATCCAGAAGAGCAGTTAGATCTGGCTATTGCCGCAGATTATGCCGGCATTAGCGTAAAAGAGTTGCAGAGTTACAACCCAGCATACAACCAGTGGTCGACAGCGCCTGAGGGGCCGCACCAACTTTTGATTCCCGTAGAGAAAAAAGAGACTTTTCTCACCAAGGTGGAGAAAAATCGCGGTAAAGGGATGAAGGTCGCTCGCTACAAGGTGAAATCTGGCGACTCTTTAAGCGTGCTAGCTAATAAATACGGCACAACCACGAAAGTCATTCGACGTGCCAACGGCCTATCGAATAACAATATTCGTATTGGTCAATACCTGTTGATTCCGACATCAACAAAAGACGATGCAAAATACGCATTAACGGCACAAAACCGATTAAACAAGACTCAATCTCGTGCTCGTGGTCAACTCAAGCTCACCCATGTCGTTCAGTCTGGAGAAAGTTTGTGGTCAATCGCACGTAACAATAAAGTGTCGTATAAATCGTTAGCTAAATGGAATGGTATGAGCCCTAAAGATCCATTGCGTGTGGGTCAAAAGCTAGTGATATGGAAGGACTCAGACAAAGGTTCTGTGATCCGTACCGTTTTCTACAACGTTCGCTCTGGCGACACCATTAGCGGCATTGCAAGCAAGTTCAAAGTAAAAACGAACGACATCGTGAAATGGAACTCGCTACACAAGAAAAAATACTTACAACCAGGTCAAAAGCTTAAGTTGTACGTTGACGTAACGAAGGTAAGTGTATGAACCCATCAAGCAATCCACTTGTGATGCTGTTGGACATTTTTCGTTCTCCAACATCTTGTTTTCTTGCGCTTTATCAACGCGGTGGATGGGGATGGCAACCGTTCATCTTCCTGATGCTTAGTCCGTTTTTATTCTGGGGTGCTTACTTTTCGAATGTCGATTTCACGTGGCTCAGTGACCAACTTGCTGCGCAATTTCAGCAAATCGACCCGAAGCAGATTGAGCTATTAGAACCAAACACGCTAATGGCAAGCGCGATCATCAATGATGTATTCAACCGCTTTGCCACCTTACTATTGCTCGCGCTTTGGTTCTTTCTTGCAACAAAGGCAAGCAAACAACAATACGGTTACTGGAAATGGTTTGCCGCATCGTGTGCTATCTTATTCCCAGCAGTATTGGGCGATGTAGCAAGCTACGCGAGCTTGCTACTCAAGCATGGTCAGGTAATGACTTACGCTGCCGATTTAAATAGCCTCAATGGTCTATTAAAGCTGCCTCTTACTAACGAATGGTCTCATTTCGCTAGCTCGTTACCTTTGCTTCTGCCTTGGTACATTGTGCTCGGCTACGGCGTTGTACTGACGTGGACGGAGTTTGAACGTGGCCAAGCTTTGGTGATAGCAAGCCTGCCATGGGTATTCTTCTACGTTATTTGGGCACTTTATATTGTGGTAACCTAAGCTAGTTATTTAACGTAAATGACAATAACAATGGGTTATGATCGGAAGCGTCGCTCTGCGGCGCTTTTGCATACTTAAGCGTCAGACCTCGGTAAAACACATGGTCCAGTGGTAACCCTGTTATAAATTGGACTCGATGATCCGGCAAGAACGTCACCTCTTGTAAGTCCGCAGCCTTTAAGGCCTGCCTCATCGCATTAACGCGAGATTCACTCCAGCTATTGAAGTCTCCAGCAAATAGAATTGGCCCCACATGATGCTTTAAAAGCATTTCAAGCGCCGTTAACTGCGATACATACTCTTTTGTACCTACGGTGAAGTTAATCGCATGTACATTCACCACTGCGAGTTTCTCGCCATTACTCAAGTGATACTGGCTATATAATGCAGACTTAGGTAAGCGAAGCCACGGCTCTTTAGAGGTGTAAGCGCAGGCTTTTTCTGGTTGCCCTTGAGCAATACTAATTACACCGGCACCGCTACCCAGCGCCTTAAAAGCACTCACTTGATTACTAACCCAGCGACCATCCACCAACCACTGTTTAAATGATGGTGTCATGCTGGCTTCTTGCAATAACAGTAACTGCTTATCAGCAGAAAACTCATCGAGTGCACGTTGCCAGTTAGCCCGGTTCTGTTTGTAGATATTCCAGACAAGCACATTGATTTTGCCGTCATGATCGAGAGCTTTTGAATCGCTAAATTCGATGCACCTGATATCTTGTGTCAGCTCGGTACCTGTTTGAGTAATAATTTGCGGTTGATCTGGTACGGTGAAAATAACCTGGAAGCCAACCAATACCGCTATTACGAGAAAAGCTAACGCCAGAAAAAAACGCTTAAACATACGACAAACCTGAATGTAGGCACCCGAAATCTAGAACAACAAATCTCGGGTTAAATGATTTCACTAATAAGCAAACAACAAAAAAGGAGCGACTTGGCTCCCTTTTAGCATAATAAATACGAAACAGGTGACAAGAAACCTTAGATCGCGTCTTCGTCTTCTTCACCAGTACGAATACGAACCACACGCTCAATATCAGTGACGAATATTTTACCATCACCAATCTTACCAGTTTGCGCGGTTTCAATGATTGTCTCTACGCATTTATCAGCCACATCTTCCGTTACAACGATTTCGAGCTTCACTTTAGGTAGAAAGTCCACCATGTACTCTGCACCACGGTAAAGCTCGGTGTGACCTTTTTGGCGACCAAAGCCTTTCACTTCAGAGACGGTCATCCCTGTAATGCCAACTTCAGCTAGCGCTTCTCGAACATCATCCAGTTTAAATGGCTTGATAATCGCTTCAATTTTTTTCATGTTCATCCCTTAAGCTTCAATCGATTGCGCTTATTATCGTTTAGCGTTTCGCAACATTCAATGTTTGTCTCTGATCCACCAGCGAAAATCCAGATTGAGCAAATTAACATAGCGAATATCGTGAGTTGATAAAACCCCAGTGAGGACTGCTCAATGCCCAATCGTCCAAGCTTTTTCAGACTCGCGTTTACTTCAAACTTGCGTAGTAAGCCGCTAGGTTAGCGATATCTTCATCAGACAACAATGAAGCTTGAGCTTGCATCACAGCAGCAAGCCCACCTGTTCGCTCTTTATTTTTATAAGCTTTAATTGAACTGATAATATATTGCTCATTTTGCCCTTTCAGATTTGGGTAACCCGGAATGACAGCAATACCATCAGCGCCATGACACGCCGCGCATACTCCCGACTTTGCTTGACCTGCTGTAGCATCTCCCGCAGCTAGAGCTTGCCCACTAAACATGGTTAACGCCACCATTGCACCCATGATTGTTTTCTTCATTGCTTCACCTAATCAATTATTATTTAAGGATTTTTATATTTTATAATCGACATTGTGGCATGAATTTTCATTACCTGCGCCAAATAAGTTCACAATCTTGACCATTAAACGCCTGGTCAACGAACAAATCTGCCACAGCAACGACTCGGTCTTGGTACATTAAAATCGGAATTTGACGACGCAGCCAGCTTGGCACATTGTATTCTTGGAATAACTTCTTCAGTTTTCGACTGTGATTACGCGTGGTTGGATGCGCTGATAAACCTTCCGGATTGAAGGTCACGCGAAGCAATTCTGGCTGACTCGGTAGCGCAATCGTTGCGTTACTAGAACTCGTCGTTAAGGTCAGCTCCCCGAGTCCCTCAGGCAGCGACAAAGTCGCATCAACCTGAATCGTACTTTGCCACTTAGTGACATCAGCCGTTTCCGTTACCCAATAGAGACGATTTCGAAAACGGCGCACTTCACCTTGTTTAAGTTGTAGTTTGGGGTTGGCATCTTGCTGAGCTAATGCCACTTCATTCCAGATAAGATTGAGTTGTACCTGAGTCGGCATACTAGTATTAAGCTTAGCTAGCCACATACGAATCAAGCGCGCACGTGCTAATTCACGGTGCTTAGCCAGTTCTTCAATACTCAAACTTAGATCCGTTTGTAAAGCGCGTTCAAACACCGCGCTCAATAGTTCATCCAATAGCGCTTCTTGTTGAGCACATAAGCTTGCACTGCGCTGAACCGCTTGATGGATACTCGGCCAACGACCAGACAATTCAGGAACAACACAATGACGAAGAAAGTTACGATCATAACGGGTATCTTGATTGCTTTCGTCTTCCACCCACTCCAAGCCTAATTTAGTAGCGGCGTCTTCGATGGTCTTCCGCTTGATAGTAAGCAATGGTCGAACTAGAGATCCGCAAGAAAACGGCATACTCTCCGCCATCGAAGATAACCCTTTTGGCCCGCTACCGCGCTTAAGCGCAAGGAGAAAAGTCTCTATTTGATCGTCGGCATGTTGACCAGTCAACAGTATATCGCCTTCTTGAATGTACTTAGTTAAGGCTTGGTAGCGAGCTTCACGAGCAAGAAGTTCAATACTTTCACCATTGCTGATGTCTAAGCTCACTCGCTCGATCGAGCACGATATCCCCACTTGTTGTGCCCAAAGTAAGCATTTATCGGCCCAATTATCGGCATTCGAGCTTAAACCATGGTGCACATACACAGCGTGACACTCTACAGAGTGCGCTTGTTGGTAGCGACTGAGTAATTCGAGTAAAAGACGTGAATCCACTCCTCCGCTAAACGCCAAGACAACCTTAGTGCCTAATTGATAGTAGCGGCCGAGAACTTGAGCAAAATGCGGGTAAAGCGATTCCATAAGCGATCCGATAGGTACAAAAAAAGGGCTGGACTCTCATCCAACCCTTTCTATTTTAACTGTTATCACTTGAGATATCAGCTAACGCTTAATAGCAATCACCGAAATTAACAGTAACCGTAGCTCATTAGACGCTGGTAACGACGCTCACGTAGCGTCTCTTCATCCAGTTGTTCTAGATCTTCTAGCTGACGAAGTAGTGTCGCTTTCATATTCGCTGCCATTTGAACATGATCGCGATGAGCGCCGCCTAGTGGCTCTTCAATGATTTCGTCGATCAGTTCAAGCTCTTTAAGACGCGGAGCAGTTAGACCCATTGCCTCTGCCGCTTGTGGCGCTTTGTCTGAATCACGCCATAAGATTGAAGCACAACCTTCAGGAGAAATTACTGAGTACGTAGAGTACTGAAGCATGTTCACGTAGTCGCCTACACCGATTGCTAGTGCACCACCAGAACCGCCTTCACCAACAACGTTACAGATTACTGGCACTTTAAGACCAGACATCACTTTTAGGTTTTTCGCGATAGCTTCAGATTGACCACGCTCTTCTGCGCCCACACCTGGATACGCGCCAGCCGTGTCGATAAATGTGATAATCGGCATGTTGAAACGCTCTGCCATTTCCATCAAACGTAGCGCTTTACGGTAACCTTCTGGTTTCGGCATACCAAAGTTACGTTTCACCTTTTCTTTGGTCTCACGACCTTTTTGGTGACCAATGATCATCACAGGGCGGCCTTCAAGGCGAGCCATGCCACCCACAATCGCTTTGTCGTCTGCAAACGCGCGGTCACCCGCTAATTCATCAAACTCCTCAAAAGCGTGTTGGATGTAATCCAGCGTGTAAGGACGTAGTGGGTGACGAGCCAGTTGAGCTGTTTCCCATGCACCTAGGTCACTGAAGGTTTTTTTCTTCAGCTCTAAGCTTTTCTTCTCAAGCTGTTCGATTTCTTTATCCAGGTCAATCGCAGAATCACCACCGTGACGAGAGACATCACGTAATGCTTCAATTTTCGCTTCTAGTTCTGCAATTGGCTTTTCAAATTCAAGAAAGTTTAGGCTCATCTATGAATCCTTGTTTACTCAGCGTCTAACATATTGCGCTGAATTTTTAGTTAAATTCGAGTTCTACCTGGCTTTTGCCAAGCAACTGTTTTAAATCGTCGAGTAATGTATCACTTGGCGTAACTCGCCACTCGGTGCCCAATGTTAACCGCGCTCTGGCGTCGGCACGCTGGTAGTATACATTGACGGGTACGGTTCCGGCTTTGTGCGGTTCTAAAATACGGCTGAACTGCTCAAAAAACTGATCGTTGATCTGATTTGCATCTATCGATACCGACAAACCACGAGCGTATTTCTCGCGCGCACTGCCGAGATCCATAACTTCACGCGCCGACATTTTAAGGCCACCGTTGAAGTCATCAAAGCTGACCTGTCCAGAAACGACCAAAATTCTGTCTTTTTCGAGAAGTTCAGCGTATCGATCCAGTGCATCTGAGAACAACATCACTTCCATGCGACCACTTCGGTCATCCAGTGTCATAATGCCAATTCGTGTACCACGCTTAGTCGTCATTACACGAGCGGCAATAACCAGACCTGCCACCGTGACAGATTGGTCGCGGCGAGTGGGCGTTGCGTCTTTTAGTCGACAACTGGTGTATTTGTTTAGTTCCTTTACGTAGGCGTTAATTGGGTGCCCTGTCAAATATAGACCTAGGGTATCACGCTCGCCCTCTAACCACACTTTTTCTGGCCAAGGCGGAACCTGCGTATACTTATGCTCTACTTCTTCAGGTGCATCCGTTAACACACCAAACATATCTGTTTGACCAAACGCCTCAGCTTGGTGATGTTGACTTGCTGCTTTTACCGCGTCATTGAGTGACGCCATCATCGCCGCGCGGTGTGGGCCTAGTCGATCCAACGCGCCCGCGTAAATCAGCTTCTCTATCACTCGTTTATTGACGCGTTTTAGATCAACTCGAGCACAGAAATCAAATAGGTCTTTAAAGTGACCACCTTTATTTCTCGCCTCAAGAATCGCATCGATAGGACCCTCACCTACCCCTTTTATCGCACCAATACCGTAAACAATTGCGCCATTTTCATCAACATTAAAGCGATATAAGCCAGAGTTGATGTCTGGTGGCAGCACGGTGAGCTTCATACGGAAACACTCATCGACCAAGCCAACGACTTTTTCCGTGTTATCCATATCGGCTGTCATTACCGCAGCCATAAATTCGGCAGGGTAATGTGTTTTCAGCCAAAGAGTCTGATAAGAAACCAATGCATAAGCAGCAGAGTGCGATTTGTTAAAACCATAACCGGCGAACTTCTCTACCAAGTCGAAGATTTTCATCGCCAACTCGCCATCGATACCGTTCTTTATCGCACCTTCTTCAAAGATAGCACGTTGTTTTGCCATCTCTTCTGGCTTTTTCTTACCCATTGCACGACGAAGCATGTCCGCACCACCTAGCGTGTAACCTGCTAAGATCTGCGCAATCTGCATTACCTGCTCTTGGTACAGGATGATGCCGTAGGTTGGATCAAGCGTCTCTTTTAGCGACTCGTGTTGCCACTTTTCATCTGGATAAGAGATCGCTTCTCGACCATGTTTACGGTCGATAAAGTTATCTACCATGCCCGATTGCAAAGGACCCGGACGGAAGAGTGCTACCAATGCGATAATGTCTTCGAAACAGTCTGGCTGAAGTCGTTTGATCAGCTCTTTCATGCCTCGAGATTCAAGCTGGAATACTGCTGTCGTTTCAGAGTTTTGCAACAAACGGAAAGAGGCAGGGTCTTCTAACGGTATGGATTCAATTTGAACCGGTTCTTTCCCTTCTCGCTCTAGGCGTGGGTTAATCAGCCCTAACGCCCAGTCAATAATGGTTAAGGTACGTAAACCCAAGAAGTCAAACTTAACTAGGCCAGCGGTCTCAACATCGTTTTTATCAAATTGAGTAACCGGAAAGTGACCTTCAGCGTCTGCATAAATTGGCGCAAAATCGGTAATTGTTGTAGGTGAAATTACAACACCACCAGCGTGTTTACCGGCGTTTCGCGTACAGCCTTCCAAAATATGACACATGTCGATGAGTTCTTTAACTTCCTCATCGGCCTCATACAATTCAGGTAGTGCAGGTTCAGCTTTAAACGCTTTATCTAGCGTCATGCCTGGATCGGGCGGGATCAGCTTTGAAATACGATCAACAAAACCAAATGGGTGGCCCAATACGCGGCCAACGTCACGGATTACCGCTTTTGCCGCCATGGTACCAAACGTGATGATCTGAGATACCGCGTCGCGACCGTACATTTCCGCAACGTGGTCAATAACCTGGTCACGTTTATCCATACAGAAATCGACGTCGAAATCGGGCATCGAAACACGTTCTGGGTTCAAGAAACGTTCGAACAGCAAGTCATATTCTAGTGGATCCAGATCGGTGATTTTTAGTGCGTAAGCCACCAAAGAACCAGCACCGGAACCACGTCCAGGACCGACAGGAATTCCATTATCTTTTGACCACTGGATGAACTCCATTACGATCAAGAAGTAACCAGGAAATCCCATTTGGTTGATAACATCTAGCTCTATCTGAAGACGTTCATCATATTCAGGGCGGCGACGTTTTCTCTCTTCCTCATCTGGAAATAGGAACTCTAAACGCTCTTCCAACCCCTCTCGGGATTTCATGACTAGGAACTCAGTCTCTTTCATCCCTTCGGTTGGGAAAGCTGGTAGGAAGTACTCACCTAAGCGCACAGTCACGTTACAACGCTTCGCTATCTCGACACTGTTTTCTAACGCTTCAGGAATATCAGCAAACAGCTCACACATTTCTTCTTCTGTACGAAGATATTGCTGCGGACTGTAGTTTTTTGGCCTACGCGGATCTTCTAATGTGTAACCATCGTGAATCGCTACGCGTATTTCATGAGCATCAAATAGGTCTGGACTCAGGAATACAACTTCATTGGTCGCCACTACTGGCAAGTCCTGCTGCTCTGCCAATTCAACCGCAAAGTGAAGATAAGTTTCTTCATCTGGACGACCGGTACGAAGTAGCTCAAGATAAAAGCGATCTGGAAAATGCTGTTTATAGAAATCAACACACCCTTGCACTATTTGACGGTTGCCTTTCAAAAGGCCGCGACCAATTTCCCCGCTTTTACCGCCGGATAATACAATCAGGCCTTCAGACATTTCAGCCAACCAGGCTTTGTCAATCACTGGGTGGTGTTGAACATGTCCACGTAAGTACGCTTTTGATATCAATAACGTCAGGTTCTTATAACCTACATTATCCGCCGCAAGCAAAGTCACTTGTGTCAGCTCTTCACCAAACTCGTCCGACTGCATTTTAAAGTCAGCACCAATGATCGGTTTAACACCACTGCCATGTGCTGTACCGTAAAACTTCACCAAACCACATAGGTTGGTAAAGTCGGTCAACGCCATTGCGGGCATACCGAGCTCAGCAACTTTCTTTACGATTGGCGGAACTTTGTTGAGGCCATCCACCATCGAGAAGTCACTATGAACACGCAGGTGGATGAATTTGGGATCTGACATTAACAGGTACCGTGTAACTCTATTTTGTTGGGGATTCTAACCTAAAGAGGTTGGGTTTATAACACCAATTAGATCGTTTGATTATTCTATGCCTAACGCTTTTTTTACTGGCTTGAAACTCTTGCGGTGTTCACTGATCACTCCGTGTTGCTCAATCGCTTCAAAGTGCGCTTTAGTTGGGTAACCTTTGTGCTTCGCGAAGCCAAATTGTGGATGAAGTTTATCCAACTCTTCCATCTCTTGGTCACGCACGACTTTAGCAATAATTGAAGCCGCACTGATTTCGGCAACACGTAGATCGCCTTTTACTACAGCTTGAGCATCCATAGGCAGCTCCGGACAACGGTTACCATCAATCAACACCAAATCAGGTTGAACCTGTAACCCCGCCACTGCACGCTGCATCGCAACCATAGTCGCCTGCAAAATATTCAGTTGATCGATTTCTTCAGGAGAACAACGCCCGACCGCCCACGCCAATGCTTTTTCTTTGATTTCAGGAAGCAGCGCCATGCGTTTCTTTTCGGTCAATTTTTTCGAATCGTTCAACCCTTCAATAGGATTGTTAGGATCAAGGATAACCGCAGCGGTGACGACGTCTCCTACCAAAGGGCCACGTCCTACCTCGTCGACTCCGGCCACAAGCTGATAACCTTGCGGATATTCAAACGGAGGGAGTTCAACTTTGGTTTTGGTCGCTTTTGGTTTAACAGCCATGATAAATCTCTATTTCTCAATCAGTTTTAGAACTGCGTTTGCGGCTTGTTGGTCCGCATCTTTACGAATCCAATGATGCATTTCCGTAAATTTATCTAACATCGGTTTATTGTCGCTTTCCAATAAGCGAGAAACCTCAGTAAACAAATTGTCCGGTGTGCACTCATCTTGTAGATATTCTTTGACGAGCTCATCATCCGCCAAGATATTCGGCAATGACACATACTTCGTTTTCAATAGACGTTTAGCTAAGAAAGCAGTAAATGCATTCACACGATAACCCACCACCATTGGACGCTTGAGAAGCATACACTCCAACGCTACGGTACCGGAGGCCAACATCACAGCATCGGATGCGGTGATGACGTTGCGTGCGGTGTCATCAACTAACTTGAAGTCCAACTCTGGCGCGAGCGCTTTCCAGGCTTGTTCAAACTGCTCACGGCGTTTTTGATTAACAAGCGCGACAACAAACCCCAGTTCTGGAAATTTTTTATGGAGTAACTTGCACGTTTCAATAAATGGCTCTGAGAGCATTTTTAACTCGCTACCACGACTGCCTGGCAGGACAGCAAGCCACTTTTTATCTTGTTCTAAACCAAGCAACTCACGTGCAGGCGCTTGTTCTGATTCTAGTGGGATGGCATCAGCCAAGGTATGACCAATGAACTCGCAAGGTACATTAAATTTGTCGTAGAACGCTTTCTCAAACGGAAGAAATGCTAGCACCAAGTTCGTTGCCGCTTCTATTTTAAAGATGCGCTTCTGACGCCAAGCCCAAACAGACGGACTCACGTAATGAACGGTTTTAATGCCCGCTTGCTTGAGGTCAAGCTCCAAGCGTAAGTTGAAGTCAGGAGCATCGATCCCTATGAAAACATCAGGCGGATTCTGAGTAAAATACTGAACGAGATCAGCTTTCACTTTAAGAAGTCTCGGTAAGCGGCCTAAAACCTCGACTAATCCCATCACCGCAAGCTCTTCCATATCAAACAGAGACTCGCAACCTTGGGCTATCATTTTCGGACCGCCAATGCCTACGAACTCTGCGTCTGGATATTGCTGCTTTACTGCTTTGATAAAGCCTTCACCTAGCGTATCGCCAGACAATTCTCCGGCAATGATGCCAATACGTAATGGTCTTTCCATATCTACTTCGCTATTTTTCCTGTGCGCTATGGATAACGGTTTGCCTTATCCATAAAACACAAAAAGATCGTAACCTCAAATTCGGTCACGATCTTTTTATTTATTGGTTCATTCGCCAATTAACGAATAATGCCACGTTCCGTCGTTTCCAGAATATCTGAGAAACGCTTCACTGCTGGCCACTCTTGAGCCATTTCAGCCAGAATAGGCTTCACTTCTTCTAGCGTCTTACCTGAACGGTAGATTTCTTTATACGCTTTTTGTAGCGCACGAATCTCTGGTTTCTCAAAGCCATTACGCTTCAAGCCAACAAGGTTCAAGCCGAATGGAGTAGCGTGGTTACCTTGCGCGAGTACATAAGCTGGGACATCTTGCACCACAGCTGAACAGCCGCCAATGTATGCGTAAGCGCCCACTGTACAAAACGGATGAATCGCAGACAGTGCCATCACACCGGCATAGTCATCAACAGTAACGTGACCACCAAGAATCGAGTTATTACCGATATGAGTGTGGTTACCAATAACAACATCATGCGCAACGTGTGCATTCACACACAATAAGTTGTCATCACCAATGATCGTGGTTGCTTTGTCTTGCACTGTGCCGCGGTGAACTTGGACCGCTTCACGAATGACGTTACGGTCACCGATAACCACAGTTGTGTCTTCACCACCGTATTTTTTGTCTTGGTTTTCTTCACCAATGACAGCATGTGGGAAAATACGGTTATCTTTGCCAATAGTTGTGTGACCTTTGATCACAACGTGAGACATCACTTCTGTGCCTTCACCAATTTCAACCGTAGAGGTGATGTACGTAAAAGGACCTACTGTTACGTTAGCACCAATTTTGGCGCCCTCTTCTACCACCGCTGCCGGGTGGATTTTAGCGGTTTCATGAATCATATTAAAACTCTCGACGAGCACACTTCAGTTCTGCAGAACATACCACTTCACCGTCAACTTTTGCTACACCGCTAAATGCAGCAATGCCGCGACGTTCTTTCAGAAATTCTACCTCAATAACCAATTGGTCGCCCGGAACCACTGGTTTACGGAATTTCGCGCCGTCTACGCTTGCAAAGTAGTACAGTTCATTTTCTGTTGGTGCACCAAATGATTTAAATGCAAGTAAGCCTGTTGCCTGAGCCATTGCTTCTAAAATCAAAACACCTGGGAATACTGGTAGTTGAGGAAAGTGACCTGTGAACTGAGGTTCGTTAACCGACACGTTTTTAATCGCGTGAAGGTACTTCTCTTCTTGGAAGTCTATCACTCGGTCGATCAATAAGAATGGGTAGCGATGAGGTAGTAGCTCTTGAATTTCAGAGATGTTCATCGTTTTCTTTTCAGTAGTCAAAGTCGTCTTCCTATATCAATTTTTTGCCGCCAAGATGGCAAACGTGGCAACAGGTCGTAAAGCCGAATCGCTTTGCAATATACTAGCAAAATACGCACCATCTTGGAGTTAAATCTACTTAGAGCGCGTCATTATAGAAGAAAAAGACCCGCATTTCGCGAGTCTTCGTACAGAATATGGAACTAGAGCCTGTTAGCTTTCACGTTAAATACAGAGCGAAAGATAACTTGTTCTAAATTTCTTCTTTCTGTTCCAGCTGTTTTTCAACCGCTTTCAGGCGCTTATTCATCTCATCAATACGGTGAACTCGAGTTGCAGTTTTACGCCACTCTCTGTTCGTTTGTAGTGGAATACCTGATGAGTAAAGGCCTTTTTCTTCGATACTGCGCATTACCATGCCCATACCTGTAATCGCCACACCATCTGCGATAGTGATATGGCCATTCAGAACAGACGCGCCGCCAATCTGGCAGTACTTACCAATTTTTGTACTGCCCGCGACAATAGTACCACCAGGCATCACGGTACCATATCCGATCTGCACGTTGTGCGCGATTTGAAGTTGGTTATCCAGAATGACATTGTCTTCAATGATAGTATCTTCGAGTGCACCGCGGTCAATCGTAGTACAAGCACCAATCTCAACGCGGTTACCGATACGCACTGAACCAAGCTGAGGGATTTTGATCCACTCGCCTTTGTCATTCGCATAACCGAAGCCATCAGAGCCAATGACGGTACCCGATTGAACAAGACAGTCATCACCTAATGACACTTCATGGTAGATAGTGACATTAGCCCAAAGCTTGGTGTTATTCCCTAGCTTGGCGTTCTTACCGATAAAACAACCAGCGCCAACGCTTACGTTATCGCCGAGTTCTACGCCCGTTTCAATCACAGCGTTAGCGCCGATTGTAACGTTCTCACCCATCTTAACGTCAGCGGCAATCACAGCACTTGGTGCAATATCGTCTGCCGGTTTTGGTGTGGTATCCATCGCTTGAACCACACGAGCAAATGCGACATAAGGGTCTGAAACCACTAGCGCATTTCCAACGCATTGATCTTTATGCTCAGCCTTTACCATAACAACGGTAGCTTGGCACTCAGAAAGGTGTTTTGCGTATTTTGGGTTAGACAAGAAGGTTACGTCACCTTCTTGTGCTTTATCCATTGGGGCAACACGGCTTACAACGAGAGACTCGTCACCAAACAGCTCACCCCCGGTAATTGTCGCCAATTCGGCTAATGTCAATGTCTTCATAACTTCTTATTTTAGAGCTTTAATTACGTCTTCAGAGATATTGTATTCTGGCTTGCCGTACTGCAAAGCAGAGATATCAATCACAAGATCGTAACCATTTTTGTCTGCGACTTTCTTAACTGCATCTTGAATCGTTTTGAAAAGCTTCGCTTTTTCTTCAGCTTCACGACGCGCACTTGCTTTTTCAAGTGCTTGTGCTTTCACTTTGTACTCGCTGTCTAGCTTCGCGATATCGATACGTAGCTTTTCAACTTCGTCTTGACCCAAAAGCTCGCCGTCACGTTGTAGCTTCTCAATCTTTGTTTTAGCTTGTGCTTGGATTGACTTCAGTTCATCAGCTTTGCTTTTGAAGTCTTTCTGCATTTTTTGTAGTACAACTTCACGTTGAGGAAGAGCTTGAAAAACTTGAGCTGTATTTACGTAAGCAATTTTCTGTGCAGCTTCTGCCGCATTTGCAAACATTGAAGAGCTCAGTACAAGAAGGCCAATCCCAGCCGCTTTGATCATTTTATTCAAAATATTTTCCTCTTTAGAAAGTTCTACCGATAGTGAATGTGAAGAACTCTTCATCATCGCCATCAAATTTCTTAATTGGTTTCGCTAGTGAGAAGACTAGTGGCCCCATTGGAGACATCCACTGCAACGCCGCACCGTAAGAAGAGCGGTAGTTGGTTGGATCTGAGTAATCGTAGTAGTAACGGTCACCATATTCCGCACCTGAATCGCGGTAGTCAAACTCCGTATCCCAAACACTTGCCATATCAAAGAAGATACTGGTACGAATTTGGTTTTGTACTTCTTCTGATGCAAATGGTGTTGGGACAATCAACTCAACACTTGCTAGCGCTACGGCGTTACCACCAACAGAGTCATCTGTTGCTGTATCTGCGCCATTGTTTGAACCAGATGTATCACGGTAAACCGCTTTAGGACCAACAGAGTTTGAGCCAAAGCCACGAAGCGATGTAAAGCCACCTGCGTAGTAGTTTTCGTAGAATGGGAACAAGTTATCGTTGCCATCCGTTTGACCGTAACCATTACCGTAACCTAAGCGGCCACGGAACAAGAGGGTAAACTCGTGCTTTTTAGTCAATGGCACATACTGACGAACATCGTACTGCATTTTGAAGTATTGAACGTCAGAGCCAGGTACGGTCATTTTATAGAATGCACGCTGATGGTTACCTGCCGTAGGGAAGTAGCCACGGTTTAAGTTATTACGTGTCCAAGAGATATTGAAGTCGAAATCGTTTGTGTTCAACGCTCCACTAGAATCAATGTTGTCTGCTTGTGCTCGTAAGAACTGCTCTACCTGTAAGTAAGGCGATAAGTTACCGATCTTGTTGTGCGTATAACCGACACCGAATTCAAAACGGTTCAACTCATCGAATGGGAAACCCCACGTTAAGCTCGCGCCATAGCTTTCGTTGGTATAGTCAACGATATTGGCTTCTTTCGCTTCAAATTCGTTATAGAAAACCTTACCACCTAAGCTTACACCGTCTAAGTTCCAGTACGGATCACGGTAATCTAGACTGATGTTTTTCTGGTAGTCATTCATCATCGCGTTGATACCAACACGGTTACCACTACCAATGAAGTTATCTTGTTGCAGGCCAACCTGGAAGCTCACACCCGATTCTGTGCCGTAGCCAACACCGAAGTTAACGCTACCAGAGTTCGCTTCTTTGACAGAGTAAACTAGGTCAACTTGATCATCACTACCAGGAACTCGAACCGTCTGTACTTCAACATTTTCAAAGTAGCCCAAACGATTTAGACGAGTTTTACCCGTTTCAATCGATTTCGAGTTCAACCAACTGCCTTCCATCTGACGCATTTCACGACGAAGGACTTCATCTTTGGTTGAGTTATTACCCGTGAAGCGAATGTCACGAACATAAATTCGGTTACCCGGATCTACGTTAACGACCAAAGAAACTTCTTGATTCTCGTCGTCAAACTCAGGAATGGTATTCACTTGAGGATAAGCATAACCGGACTCACCAAGCACACGCTTAATCCCTTCTTCCATTGAAGTAACCAACGAGCCGTTGTATGTCTCATTGTCTTCAAATGGCACAAGTCTTTCGAACGTCGCTTCCTCGCCAATCAAATCACCACGGAACTTCACGTCCTTAACGGTGTAAACCTCGCCCTCTTCTAGACCAAGAGTAATGTATACCCCTTTCTTGTCAGGAGAGATTGCAACTTGTGTCGAATCAACGTTAAATTTTAAGTAACCACGATCCAGGTAGAATGATTTGAGTGCTTCAATATCACCTGCAAGAACTTGCTTTTGATACTTTTCATCAGAAAGGAAATTCCACCACGGCACATCAACATTTAAGTTAAAGCGCGAAAGCAGTTCTTCATCACTGAACACTTCATTACCGATAAAGTTGATTTGCTGAATTTTTGCCGACACACCTTCAGTAAAGACAAACTTAAGATCAGAACGATTACGTGGTAGTGGAGTCACCACCGCTTTTACTGTTGCGTTGTATTTACCTACGCTGTAGTAAAAGTCTTCTAAGCCTTTTTCAATGTTGCTTAGCGTGGTGCGGTCAAGCGCTTCACCTTCACGAACGCCAGACGCGTTCAGGTTTTCTTGTAGCTGCTCGTCCTTGATTGCTTTGTTACCTGAAAAAGAGATGCTTGCAATGGTAGGACGTTCTTTGACTTGAACCATCAGAACACCACCGTCACGCAACACTTTCACATCTTCAAAGTTACCAGATGCATACAGGGCGCGGATAATTTCTGCAACATCGCCTTGGCCAATGGTATCACCGACACGTACAGGCATTTTCAACAATGCAGCACCCAGTGCTACACGCTGCAATCCATCGATTTCAATATCTTGAACTACGAAGTTCTCTGCTCCATTTGCAGATACACTGGTCGCCAGTAAACTTGCAAATAGAATTCGCTTAATCGCCATACTTGTTCTAATTATTCCTTGCTACTGCTTTTGTCTCTGAACTATCACAGACGAGTAAAATCATTAAATAGCGCTAACGCCATGAGCGAGAAGATGATCGCACCACCAATTCTAAAGCCCATTTCCTGCACTTTCTCAGGAACAGGACGTCGAATGACTGCTTCAATTGCAAAAAACAACAAATGACCGCCATCCAACATTGGTAAAGGAACGAGATTAATAATACCTAGGTTAACACTAATTAGAGCGAGAAAACCTAAAAAGTAGACCAAACCATAATCTGCTGTCGCGCCTGCGCCTTTGGCTATTGATATTGGTCCACTCAGATTATTCAGACCAACGTCTCCAACAATAAGCTTCTTAAGCATGCTGATTGTCAAACCAATGACTTGGCCAGTTTTGTCTACTGCTTTACCTATTGACTCGAATACACCAAACTGAAGATCGAAGCGATAACTTTCTGGCCATTCTGCGACTTTAGGTGCAATACCTGCAAAACCAACGACTTCTTTGTTAGCTAGCTCACGGCTACCGGGCGTCAGCGTCAATGTTTGCTCATAACCCTGACGTAACACCGTCAATTCAAGCGGTGTATCAGGATTAGAACGAACCGCTTCAACTACTTGCTTCCATTCGGTCACGCGTTGTTGACCAATTGCGACAACCTCATCACCTGGAAGCACACCGGCTTTTTCCGCCGCTCCACCTTGCGAGACCTGCTCGATAACTCGATACACCTCCGGTGTATACGGAGCAAAACCTAACGACTGCATCGCTGACTGAGTTTCTGGGTCGAACTTCCACTCACGTAAATCGAGCGTTTTCGTTACTTCTGAACCAACTTCATTCGCTGACGTTAGTGTTACCGTCATCAAATCATCGCCAATATGAGAAATCAATCCCATATTTACTGATTCCCAATCCGGAGTTTTGATACCAGATATCGATTTAAGTTCCATTCCAGATTCAATTCCAGCTTCCGCAACAATCGAATTGGGCGTAACTTCACCAATTACAGGCTTAACAGCTGGGATACCAATTAGAAATACCAGCCAATAGGCAAAAATTGCGAAAAGAAAATTAAAGATGGGGCCAGCCGCAACAATAGAGGTACGCTTCCATAACGGCTTCTTATCAAACGCTAGGTGCTTCTCATGTTCTGGCACCTCATCGACACGGCTATCAACCATTTTCACATAGCCGCCGAGAGGGATCATTGAGATGCTGTACTCCGTTCCGTCTTTGCCTACTTTACTCCAAATAGACTTGCCGAAACCGATTGAAAACTTTTCAACTTTAACGCCGCAACGGCGAGCAACCCAAAAATGCCCAAATTCGTGCACGGCAACAAGAATGCCCAGTGCGACGATAAAAGAAATGAGATTCCACAATATACCAGTCATCAGCTACGCTCGCGTATGGTTTCTAGGGCAATAGTTCGTGCCATTCTATCTAGCTCGAGCAAGCTTTCCAAGCTATTCGCATTCTCAGCTTTGCAGCTTGCGTTGATTTTATTCAACACAGACTCATTGATGCGAGCAATATCGGTAAAACCTAGTCTGTTATTTAAAAATGCATCAACAGCGACTTCATTAGCTGCATTCAATGCCGTTGTTGCGTGTTGACCTTCATAACAAGCATCAATTGCGAGTTTTAAACATGGGTAACGAGCAAAGTCAGGCTGCAAAAACGTCAGCTCACCAACTTTCGTGAAGTCTAGCGGCTTAACCCCAGCTTCCACTCTTGACGGGTATGACATGGTGAGCGCAATTGGCGTCGCCATATCCGCTTCTCCCATTTGTGCCAAGACCGAACCATCACGATACTGAACCATAGAATGAATTACCGATTGAGGATGAATAACCACCTTCAGTTGTTCGCGAGCAGCATTAAATAGCCACTTAGCTTCTATATACTCAAGGCCTTTATTCATCATCGTGGCAGAATCAACAGAAATTTTTGGCCCCATCGACCAGTTTGGATGAGCGATCGCCTGAGCGGGTGTCACCTGCTCCAGTTCTGCGATGTCAGTGTAACGGAAAGGACCACCAGATCCAGTCAACAAAATATGAGAAATGCCATGTTCTTGTAAATTGCAACGACCTAGATTGGTTTGTACTTGCTGTGGTAAACATTGGAAAATGGCGTTGTGTTCACTGTCGACGGGAAGTAGCTCTGCGCCAAATTCTTCAACGGCATCAATAAATAGCTGGCCTGACATTACAAGTGCTTCTTTATTTGCCAACAAGACTCGCTTACCTGCTTTCACGGCAGCCATGGTAGGCAATAAGCCGGCTGCTCCTACAATAGCAGCCATTACACTGTCGACCTCGTCCAGCGAAGCAATATGGCATAGCGCATCAACACCACCTAGCACTTCGGTACCTGGCGAAACCGAGTGTAGCTCAGCTTGAAGTTGAGACGCCGCAGCTTTATCTGCCATGACCGCATACTTAGGTTGCCACTGACGACATAGACCGATCATCTTTTCAACGTTAGTGCT
The DNA here is from genome assembly GCF_033340555.1 of Vibrio sp. 1069. Classification (NCBI taxonomy): domain Bacteria; kingdom Pseudomonadati; phylum Pseudomonadota; class Gammaproteobacteria; order Vibrionales; family Vibrionaceae; genus Vibrio; species Vibrio sp. 1069. The sequence goes on along the minus strand of NZ_JAWOWP010000019.1, from coordinate 9,714 downwards.
TGCCGCTAAGGCAACGACAGAAAACAGATCTGGGTTTTGTTCGACCACTTTAAGCGTGCTTGCACCAATTGATCCAGTAGCACCAAGAATCGTTAACTTTTGCATGTTGTAAGACCGTTAGAAAGCTCAGGAGCGACGACGCCGCTCCTGATAAATTAGAATACGTAGTAAAGAAGAGCAAAAACTGGGAATGCTGCGGTTAGGCTGTCGATACGATCTAGCACACCACCGTGCCCTGGGATAATGTTACTGCTGTCTTTAATGCCTGAGACACGTTTGAACATACTTTCAACCAGATCACCAAGCACTGAAATAACGACAGTCACTAGCGTAATCAGCACCATATGGACAGGGCTAGTGAACTGGATATCGAACCAATCAGCAAATGCCCACGCTACGATTAATGCCGTGATAATGCCACCAATTAGCCCTTCAATGGTTTTATTGGGGCTTACATGAGGAGCCATCTTACGTTTGCCTAAGCTTTTGCCTGCAAAGTAGGCGCCGCTATCTGCAGCCCATACCAAGAAACAAACGTACAACACAAGCTTTGCGCCGTGGTATGGATCTACAGTGATGTCATACGCTCTGAGAATAATCACACTCCAAAGGAATGGGATTAATGTCAGAAAACCAAATACATGACGTAAAACAAAATTACTTTGCCAAGATTTCGTCGTTTTGGGGTAAGTAATCGCCATTAAGCTAGCAATAATCCACCAAACAAAACCAATACCCAAGACGACATAATGAGGTGTCGTTAAGTGATTGAGGCTATATGCATCAGGCGAGATGTATAGAAAACTAAGTCCGGTAATAATGATTGCCGGCACAAGGGCAGCAATGCGAGAGTTGCTTCCTGTAAACTGAGTCCACTCCCAAAAACCTAATAGCGTTATTGCAGTTAAAGCGGCAATAAAGCCCATTAGCGGTAATTTAAAAATGCCTAAAATAACCAGGGGAGCTAAAATTAGTGCTGTTATTATTCTCTGTTTCAAACTAACTAGTCCTTATTGAGCTGCCATCAATGCCTTTATTTGTTCACCTGTACAGCCAAAACGACGTTCTCGGTTGATAAACCAAGTCACAGCTTCTACCAAACTGTCTTCATCGAATTCTGGCCAGTACTCTGGTGTAAAGTACATTTCTGCATAAGCCATTTGCCACAACATAAAGTTGCTGATGCGGCACTCTCCACTGGTGCGAATTAAAAGATCCACTTCCGGTAGGTCTGCCATGGTCAAATGCTCAGTGATTAGCTGCTCATTGATATCCTCTACACGAATTTCACCGTTACGTGCTTTTAGCGCTAACGTTTTAGCAGCTTCTGTGATGTCCCATTTACCGCCATAGTTGGCTGCAATGTTGATCACCATACCCGTGTTATCTGCCGTTAGGTTTTCTGCTTCTACAATTTTCTTTTGTAGACGCTCACTAAATCGACTGGTATCACCGATCACGCGCAACCGTAAGTTATTTTTGTGTAGTTTTTTTACTTCACTAGACAGGACCGTGATAAACAGTTCCATCAAAAGACCCACTTCTTCCTCCGGACGACGCCAGTTTTCACTACTAAAAGCAAACAGCGTCATGGCTCTAATGCCTAGTTTTGAAGCAGCAGCCACGGTCTTACGAACGGCACTAACGCCTTTTTTATGACCAAATACGCGAGGTTTTCCTTTGGACTTAGCCCAACGGCCATTACCGTCCATAATGATGGCAATATGCTTAGGAAGGGAATCAGAGAAGGCTTGAGAATTTTGCATAGGGAGTTAATTGAGTTCCATCAGTTGGATAGACTAACATAAAAAAACGCTGAGCTGTGAGCACAGCGTTTTCCAACAGTGATGTGTGTGGGAGTATTAAACTTCCATCAACTCTTTTTCTTTTGCAGCAAGAACTTCATCGATCTTCTTAACTGCAACGTCAGTTAGCTTTTGAATTTCGTCTTGTGCTTTACGGTCTTCATCTTCAGAGATTTCTTTATCTTTTAGAAGCGCTTTAAGATCGTTGTTTGCGTCACGACGGATGTTACGAACAGCAACACGACCACCTTCAGCTTCACCACGAACGATCTTAACTAGGTCTTTACGACGCTCTTCCGTTAGCGGTGGAAGTGGAACGCGGATGATAGTGCCAGCTGACATAGGGTTTAGACCAAGGTCAGACGTCATGATCGCTTTTTCTACTTTCGGCGTCAGCTCTTTATCAAAAACCGTGATTGCAAGTGTACGTGCATCTTCAGCAACAACGTTTGCTACTTGGTTTAGAGGTGTTGCTGCACCGTAGTATTCTACAGAAATACCAGATAGTAGGCTTGGGTGTGCACGACCTGTACGAATTTTAGAAAGGTTGTTCTTAAGCGCTTCAACGCTTTTATCCATGCGCTCTTGCGCGTCTTTTTTGATTTCGTTAATCACAGTTTCACCTTAAAAATGTCATCTTTCCTGAAGAAAGCCTAAAACGGTTGAGCAAAGCAAGCACCACCCTAACGCTTTGGAGTGGCACCTTAAGCCAAGCTTATTCGTTGATGAGCGTGCCTTCTGCTTCGCCCATTACCACGCGACGTAGTGCGCCTGGCTTGTTCATATTAAATACGCGGATTGGCATTTTGTGGTCACGAGCTAGCGTAAACGCCGCCAAGTCCATAACTTTCAGCTCTTTATCCAGAACTTCTGCATAAGATAGCTTATCATACAGCTCTGCGTCTGGGTTTGCTACAGGGTCAGCAGTAAATACACCATCAACTTTCGTCGCTTTTAGTACGACATCCGCTTCAATTTCGATACCACGTAAACAAGCAGCAGAATCCGTTGTAAAGAACGGGTTACCAGTACCAGCAGAGAAGATGACAACTCGGCCTTGGCGAAGCTCACGGATCGCATCAGCCCAATTATAGTCGTCACATACGCCTTTTAGAGGGATTGCAGACATAACGCGCGCATTTACGTATGCACGGTGAAGAGCATCACGCATCGCTAGGCCATTCATTACTGTAGCAAGCATACCCATGTGGTCACCAACTACGCGGTTCATACCAGCTTCAGCTAGGCCTGCACCACGGAACAAGTTACCGCCACCGATAACTACACCAACCTGAACACCCAGTTCAACCAGTTCTTTAACTTCTTGTGCCATACGATCAAGGACCGCAGGATCAATACCAAAACCGTCTTCACCTTGAAGAGCTTCACCACTCAGTTTTAATAGGATACGTTGATACGCTGGTTTAGGGTTCGTAGTCATGGAGTTTACCTTCCAAAGAGAGTTGTTGATTAACAGTCATGAATAGACACAACTTCAGTTATGGCTATTCATCACGGCTAATCGTTCACTGCTCATAAAAAGACCGCAGCCTTGGCTACGGTCTAATCTTTATACAGTCTCTAAGGATTAACCTTTTTGAGCTGCTGCAACTTCTTCAGCGAAGCTCATTTCTTCTTTCTTCTCGATACCTTCACCTACTTCTAGGCGAACGAACGTAGAAACTGAAGCGCCTTTTTCTTTCAGCATTTCGCCTACAGTTTTCTTAGGCTCCATGATGAAAGCTTGACCTGTTAGAGAGATCTCGCCAGTGAATTTCTTCATGCGGCCAACAACCATCTTCTCAGCGATTTCAGCAGGCTTGCCTTCGTTCATTGCGATTTCAACTTGAACAGCTTTCTCTTTTTCTACTACGTCAGCTGGTACGTCTTCTGGGTTAACGAACTCAGGCTTAGAAGCAGCAACGTGCATTGCAACGTGCTTAAGAGTTTCTGCGTCGCCTTCACCAGCAACAACAACACCGATTTTCTCACCGTGACGGTAAGAAGCGATTGCAGTGCCTTGAACGTATTCTACGCGACGGATAGTGATGTTTTCACCGATTTTAGCTACTAGAGCTACACGTGCGTCTTCGAATTGTGCTTGTAGTTCTTCAACAGAAGCTTTTGAAGCTAGAGCTGCAGCTGCAACTTCTTCTGCGAATGCAGTGAAGTTACCGTCTTTAGCAACGAAGTCAGTTTGGCAGTTAACTTCAAGAAGAACAGCAACGCCGTTTTCTTCTTTGATGATGATTGCGCCTTCAGCTGCAACGTTACCAGCTTTCTTAGCTGCTTTCGCTGCGCCAGATTTACGCATGTTTTCAATTGCTAGTTCGATGTCAGCGTTTGCTTCTACAAGCGCTTTCTTACATTCCATCATGCCAGCGCCAGTACGCTCGCGAAGTTCTTTAACTAGAGCAGCAGTTACAGTTGCCATTCTGTCTTCCTCGTTTGATTCGAAATAAGGTAAAAAACAGGGGCCTAACATTGTCGGCCCCCATTGCTAACTATAACTTAGTTTATGCTACACAAAGGTTTCACATAGACCAAGTGTGACACAGAGCCGCTATTATTCAGCTTCTACGAAACCGTCTTTTTCAGCAACTGCAGCTACGTCTTTGTTACGACCTTCAGATACTGCTGAAGCAGCAGCGTTCAGGTATAGCTGTACAGCGCGGATCGCGTCGTCGTTACCTGGGATTACGTAGTCAACGCCGTCTGGGTTAGAGTTAGTATCTACCACAGCGTATACTGGAATACCTAGGTTGTTAGCTTCTTTAATTGCAATGTGTTCGTGATCAGCGTCGATTACGAATAGAGCGTCTGGTAGGCCGCCCATGTCTTTGATACCACCAAGAGATTTCTCTAGCTTCTCCATTTCGCGAGTACGCATTAGAGCTTCTTTCTTAGTTAGTTTGTCAAAAGTACCGTCTTGAGATTGAGTCTCTAGTTCTTTTAGACGCTTGATAGACTGACGAACTGTTTTGTAGTTTGTAAGCATACCGCCTAACCAGCGGTTGTTTACGTAAAACTGGTTGCTTGCGATTGCAGCTTCTTTAACAGCTTCAGATGCAGCGCGCTTAGTACCTACGAATAGAACCTTACCTTTCTTCTCGCCAACTTTAGCTAGTTCAGCTAGAGCGTCGTTGAACATTGGTACAGTTTTTTCTAGGTTGATGATATGAACTTTGTTACGAGCGCCAAAGATGAATGGCTTCATTTTTGGGTTCCAGTAACGAGTCTGGTGACCGAAGTGAACACCAGCTTTTAGCATATCGCGCATTGATACAGTTGCCATTTTAAAATCCTCTATGGGGTTAGGCCTCCACATTCCCCATAACTCCGACCAAGCTTCTGCTCAGCACCCCGGAATATGTGACGGAATGTGTGTGATTTAAAGATAAAAGGTTATTCGGATGAAGCTTGCTTCGCCGCTTAACTTTGCTAAACGAAGAGAACAGTCCTCTATTCCGGCGCGCTTTATACCATATTTTAGCTCACTGTGGCTAGTAAAAATTATTTCTTCACCGAGCCACTTTCTCCTATTTATAAGCAAAACTTTAAACATATGATCGAATTAAGAATGATGCATATTCCTATCTAACTTGGGTTAACGCCCCGATGTCTGATAGAATGCGGCCATTCGCACGTTTACGTGCTTAGGAATAAGTAGAGAAAGCCAATGTCAATCAAGATTAAAACTGCTGAAGAAATAGAACGCATGCGCATTGCGGGCAAGCTAGCCGCAGAGATTCTAGAAATGATCGAACCACACATCAAAGTTGGTGTGACGACAGAAGAGTTAAACAAAATCTGTCATGAGTACGCTCTAGAAAAAGGTGCATACTCTGCTCCGCTTGATTACCATGGTTTCCCTAAGTCGATCTGTACTTCAATCAACCATATCGTATGCCACGGTATTCCAGCGGAAAAAGACGAAATCGGTAGCAACGGCCAAATGAAGCCGGCGGTACTAAAAGATGGTGACATCTTAAACGTTGATATTACCGTAATCGTTCCAAATGATGAGAATGCCGATCTGAGCGTGCGTCCTCAGGGGTACCATGGTGACACTTCTAAGATGTTCCTAGTCGGTGATGTTTCGCCTGCAAACAAACGTCTGTGCATGGTAGCTCAAGAAGCACTGTATGTTGGTATGCGTACCGTTAAGCCAGGTTCAACGGTTGGTGACATCGGTACAGCTATCGAGAAGTACATCAAAGAGAACAACAAGAACAATCCTCGCAACAAGTTTTCTATTGTGAAAGACTTCTGTGGCCACGGTATCGGCGATGAGTTCCATGAAGAACCACAAGTAGTTCATTACAAGAACAAAGACCGCCGCGTATTAAAAGAAGGCATGTGCTTTACTATTGAGCCGATGATTAACGCAGGTAAATTTGGTTGCTCTGTTGATGCACAAGATGACTGGACTGTTTACACGGGCGACGGCAAGAACTCTGCGCAATGGGAACATACCATTGTTGTAACAAAAGAAGGTTGTGAAGTACTGACGCTTCGTAGCGACGATACGATTCCTCGCCTAATGAAAAACGCGTAAAGCTGACGACCACTCGTTGTTTACTATATCCCTGCTTCGGCGGGGATATTTTTTATCTGCCGCAAATTTGTTAGATTGTTATTAGATTAGCTTGCACGGATGGCAAATATGACACTTCAGTCCCCTCTTACCTTTTCCGATGAACAAATCAATATCGGTGAACTCAAACAAGAATTAGAGAAGTTTAGCTCTAATCAAAACCAAGAGTTTCTCAATCATCATCCGGTAACAAGCTTGGTTTTAGCCAGAGCTGAATATATGGATCTGCTTCTCAATCGTTTGTGGCAACATTTTGGTTTCAAGGATATTTACAACATTTCCCTAGTTGCCGTTGGTGGCTACGGACGAGGCGAGCTGCATCCGCTCTCCGATATCGATATTTTGATTCTGTCGAACAATAAACTGCCAACCGCGTTAGAAGCAAAAATCAGCGAATTCATTACGCTGTTGTGGGATTTAAAACTCGAGGTCGGACACGCTGTTCGCACCGTTACTGAATGTGCTGAAATTGGTAAAGCCGATCTAACGGTCGCGACAAACCTGCAAGAAGCGCGACTGCTGTGTGGAAGCGAGGACACCTTTCAGGCACTGAAGAAAGTCGTGTTATCAGACTCCTTCTGGCCAAGTGAGACGTTTTACCGCGCTAAAATTCAAGAGCAGCGCGAACGCCATGCACGTTACCACGACACGACCTACAACTTAGAACCGGACATTAAATCAACCCCTGGCGGGCTGCGCGATATTCATACATTAAGCTGGGTCGCTCGACGTCACTTTGGTGCGACTTCATTGTTAGAAATGAGCCGATACGGATTTTTAACTGACGCAGAATACCGAGAATTGGTTGAATGTCAGGACTTCCTTTGGCGAGTACGTTTCGCTCTGCACATGGAGCTTCGCCGCTATGACAACCGCTTGACCTTTGCCCATCAAGCACAAGTTGCGGAAAATCTAGGCTACGTCGGAGAAGGCAACCGAGGCGTAGAAATGATGATGAAAGAGTTCTACCGCACGCTTCGTCGTGTGGCAGAGCTCAATAAAATGCTACTCAAACTCTTTGACCAAGCGATCATTAATGGTGGGGCGACAGAAAGTGCCGAGATTCTCGATACGGACTTTCAACGTCGCGGTTCTTTAATTGAAGCGCGGAAACCCGCATTGTTCCAAGCTCGCCCAGAAACTATTCTGGATATGTTCTTACATATTGCTAACGACTCAACTATTGAAGGGGTGAGCCCACCAACGCTGCGTCAACTGCGCACCGCTCGGCGTCGGCTCAACAAGTTTTTGCACACCATTCCTGCTGCGCGTGAAAAGTTCATGGCGTTATGTCGTCACCCTAATGCTCTTCACAAAGCATTCAGCCTCATGCACCGATTAGGGGTTATGGCGGCCTATTTACCGCAATGGAGTCAGATTGTTGGTCAAATGCAGTTTGACTTATTCCATGCCTACACCGTTGATGAACACAGTATTCGCTTACTTAAACACATCAACACTTTTAGTGACCCAGAAAATCATGCGAAGCACCCTATTTGCTGTGACGTCTACCCTCGGATGCAAAAGAAAGAGCTGCTGATTATTGCCGCTATTTTCCACGATATCGGGAAAGGTCGTGGCGGCGATCACTCGATTATCGGTGAAGGAGAAGCGTACGACTTCTGCATTGAGCATGGTTTATCGAAGCCCGAAGCGAAACTTGTCGCTTGGTTGGTAAGACATCATCTATTAATGTCTGTCACCGCACAGCGCCGAGATATTTATGATCCTGATGTCATTACCGAGTTTGCCAAAAAAGTCAGAGACGAAGAATCTCTCGATTATCTTGTATGCCTGACAGTTGCAGATATTTGTGCAACCAACCCAGAACTTTGGAATGCTTGGAAACGAACTTTACTTGCGGAGCTGTATTACTCCACACAACGTGCTTTACGTAGAGGCCTAGAGAACCCTGTCGATGTGCGTGAGCGAATTCGCCACAATCAACAAATGGCCTCCGCAATGCTGCGCAAAGAGGGGTTTGCCGCGCGCGAAATTGAAGTATTGTGGCAACGCTTCAAAGCTGACTACTTCCTTCGTCATACCCATACGCAAATCGCGTGGCACTGCGAACACTTACTTCGCATGGAAGATCCGACTAAGCCTTTGGTGTTGATCAGTAAAAAAGCCACTCGTGGCGGCACTGAGGTGTTTGTATATACGAAAGACCAGCCTGCTTTATTTGCGACGGTCGTGGCGGAGTTAGATAGGCGTAATTTTAATGTACACGACGCGCAAATCATGACCAGCAAAGATGGGCACGTGATTGATACCTTTATGGTACTCGATCAACATGGCGAAGCGATCGATGAGTCTCGTCACGCCGCGGTGATTAAACACCTCACTCATGTACTGGAGGCAGGCCGACCAACCAAGATTAAAACGCGCCGTACTCCGAACAAACTTCAGCACTTTAACGTGAAAACCAAAGTCGACTTCTTACCAACCAAAGGTAAAAAACACACTTTAATGGAGTTTGTCGCGCTAGACACACCAGGGCTGTTGGCCAAAGTAGGCCGTACGTTTGCTGATTTAAATATCAACCTTCATGGTGCAAAAATCACCACCATTGGTGAGCGAGCAGAAGACTTGTTTATTTTAACCAGTGATGCAGGGGGAAGATTAAGTGAAGAACAACAGGATGAGCTAAGAGAGAGATTGATCGAAAAGTTATCTGATGAGGTCGCAGCTTAGATCAAACCTGCCAATCTTTTCGGTTCAGGGCGAGAGCGATCTTGCCCACAAGTTAAGCATTTTGGCTAAATATCAGCTATCTAGCTCATACATAGGCTGCTACAGTTATATCAATATCAATTCGATGTAATAGAGGTAGCCTATGTATCCCCACCTCACTGGTTTGGGTATTCACGACCCTAAGCAGATTGAACGTTATTCCCTACGCCAAGAAGCACACAAAGACGTACTCAAGATCTATTTCCACAAGCAAAAAGGCGAACTATTCGCTAAAAGCGTTAAATTCAAATACCCACGCCAAATCAAAAATGTTCTTGTTGATAGTGGCAGTCACAAATATAAAGAAGTAACGGAAATCAGCCGTAACCTCACATTAGTCATTGATGAACTGAATAAAATCACTAAGCCAACGAAACAACCTGAGGTTGATGTAAAAGAGAAAATTCTTTCAGACCTTCGTCATTTAGAAAAAGTCGTTTCGAGTAAGATCGCAGAGATCGAAGCGGATCTTGAAAAACTAAAGTAAACGTTAAGTCTTAAATGACCCGTCCTGATATGGGTTGACACTTTTTAACTAAAACGCTCGATGTACTTCATCGGGCGTTTTGTATTTTAAAG
>NZ_JAWOWP010000018.1:0-79485 GCF_033340555.1 Vibrio sp. 1069 | reverse complement strand
TAATCAAATGAGGCCTCATACGGCTTTAAAATACAAAACGCCCGATGAAGTACATCGAGCGTTTTAGTTAAAAAGTGTCAACCCATATCAGGACGGGTCACTGAGATCTGACTATGCCAGTTTCAACTCGAACTGGTTCAGGTACATTACCATATCTTCAATCGTCAGTACCGGCATGTTGTGGAGGCGACCGAATGCTACGATCTCCGGTGCCTTTGCCATCGTGCCATCTGGATTGGTCACTTCACACAGTACGCCAGCGGGTTGAAGCCCTGCCATTTGCATCAGATCAATCGTACCTTCTGTGTGACCACGGCGAGTCATTACACCACCTGGACGTGCGCGCAGAGGGAATACGTGACCCGGGCGAGCAAGATCTTCCGGTTTTGCGTGCGGGTTTGCCGCCGTTTTAATGGTCGTTACGCGGTCTGCTGCTGAAACACCCGTTGTTACACCAACTTTCGCTTCAATAGAAACCGTAAATGCGGTTTGGTTTGCGCTGTTGTTGTTTACCACCATTGGAGGCAGTTCCAGTTTGTCTGCTTGAACATCTGTTAAGCACAAACAAACGATGCCGCTACATTCGCGGATCATCAATGCCATTTGCTCGTTAGTGAGGTGCTCGACTGAATAAATGATATCGCCTTCGTTTTCGCGATCTTCATCATCAAGAAGCAGTACGCCACGGCCTTCTTTTAAAGCGATAAGTGCGTTTTCAACGCGAGTAATTGGGTCGCCGAATTCGGCAAGTAGTGATGACTGATTCATGGTTAACTCCTAAATTTCACCAGAATCAGGGCGGTATGAGAGATCGCCGTAAAATACGATCAAAAAGAAGTGCACCAGCATTCTTAGCAATCTGACTCGCTATGCTGGTGTATTCTTATTCTCTTTCATCCGGACTATAACCGTCGGCTCTGGCATCTCACCAGATCTGCTGACCTCGACGAATCGAGCGCTCGCGGGCTCACTTGAAAAAGTATACCGCCGGTGGGGAATTTCGCCCCGCCCTGAGAACAATTAAAAATGTACCACTTCATCCAAGTTGTGAAGAAGTGGAGCTAGGATAGTACTGCGAACTGAATAGCTTGGAAAGTCGATTCCATCTGTATGATGGAAAAGTGTGCTATCGACGGAAATAATCTGTGTGAATAAAGTGATCAATCTGCTGCGGCACGAAGGTGTTGTAAATCAGGCTCGTATGCGTTTGCTTCACTTCGATATGATCTTGCATACCGTCCAGTCTTGTCTCTTCTACGGTAACCGTACCGTCCGACATGGTGTTGTCATTACGGATCAACAATGGGCGAGCGCCAATCGGCATCGTTCCTGCGATACTGCCGAGTTTTTGAGGGAAATCCCAAGCGTCATCATGTTTGTTTAATCCGTGGTGTGGCGAATTGCCTAAAATTGCACCCAATCCGAGATCTTGAATTCGACCTACAATGGACGCGCCTTTCAGAGGCGAACCGATAGCGACAACATGAGAGATTAAGTTAGTGCTCGGTTTTCTGTTGGCGAGATAGCGCTTAATCATCAAGCCTCCCAAGCTGTGTCCCACGAGGACGTTTGTGGTCAGTGGATTAAGCGAATGATCAATAGAATCAAACAGTGAAGACTCATCGATAGCAACAGTGTTATAGCTGAGTACTTGCGTTTCGTATCCGAGTTTTCTCAGCTTTTGGCTAAGAGGCTGCATGACCAGCCCATGCATATAAAGACCATGTAAGATGATGATTTTCATAATACCTCCTAGATTTATGACGTCGTAATATCCTACTCTAATTGACAAGAAACTACTTGTGCTTTGTGGTGCATATTTACGTTTTGCTGCAAAGTTTGACTGCTGTAGCAAGCGACTCAGCCCAGTAAATCCTGTACTTGTTGTTGCAATTGATGACGATTTAAAGACGCAGGACTTAACACTTCACCGATTACAACATCCACTTTTGACCAAAAACGAGTCGGTCGTTTTGTGAGAGCATGTCCGCCTTTGTGGCTGAAAAAAGAACCCCAAAGCCCTTTTAACGCCATAGGGATGACAGGAACAGGGTTACGTTCAAGGATTTTTTCCACACCAGGGCGAAACTCACCCAATTGACCGTTAGACGTTAAACGACCCTCAGGGAAGATACAGACAACCTCACCGTCGTTAAGTGCTTGTTCAATCTGTTCAAATGCTCGTCGGTAAGTGTCGGCACACTTACGTGGAGAACAGATCGGGATAACACCGGCATGACGGAATACATATTTAAGAACAGGTAGCTCGCTGATGGACTTGTCCATCACAAAACGAACCGGGCGAGTAGAGGTTCCCATCAAAATCAATGCATCGACATAGCTAACATGGTTAGCCACGATTAACGCAGCACCTTGTTCAGGAATATGTTGGCGCCCCTTTACGGACACACGATACATACAATGGCTGAGTAAATAACTGATAAAGCGTTGTGTAAATTCCGGTACTTGGCGATATACATAGATCGCCACGAAAAAGTTACCTATTGCCATCATGGCAAACAGTTCCACAATAGAAAGCTCTAGTACGCTGAGTACAACGATCGAAACCAAAGCAGACACCACCATAAACAACGCATTCATGATGTTGTTAGCAGCAATGGCACGTGCACACTCCCTTTTGTTTGAACGCGATTGGATGAACGCATAAAGAGGAACAATAAAGACACCGCCGCTTACACCAACAAGGAACAGGTCAATCATGACGCGCAGATGTTTTGATTCAGCAACGAAGCTTTGCACATCATAAAAGTGCACCGGAAGTGATGGATAACTTGGGACTGCCCATAGCAAGTCGACGCCAAAGACTGTCAGACCAAGGATACCGAATGGCAAAATACCAAGCTCAACGTGGTTGAAAGAAAGTTTTTCACACAACCAAGAGCCTGTCGCGATACCAATCGAAAACAATGCCAACAGTAAAGAAACGACAGTGCTATCTGCGAACAAATGTTCGCGTGCGAAGTTAGGGAATTGAGTTAGGTAAGTCGCACCCATGAACCAGAACCAACTGATGGCAAGAATAGACATCCAGATGCCTCTCTGTTTTTTTGCCACTTTTAACGTGTTCTTTAAACCAGAAATCGGTTCAAATTCCGCTTTGTCATTCGATTGGCTAGGCATCGTTGGAATATTCACGCTGCTCATGAACCCAAGCAAAGACAAGGCAATCACGGTACAAGAAGCAATCAAGGTACCATTAGGAATGGCTAGCAGCAGGCCTGCGCTAAGCGTACCTATAAGAATCGAAAGAAACGTGCCCATTTCAACCCAAGCATTTCCTTTAACAAGCTCATTTGGTTTGAGCGCTTGTGGTAACAAGGCGTATTTCACGGGACCAAAATAGGCCGATTGAGTGCCTGTCATAAACAGCAGAACCAGCATCAGCATGGCACTTTGGGTGGCAATAGCGGTTGCTGCGCAAGACATGATAGCCAGCTCGATGAGCTTTAGACGTCGGATTAATTTGGCTTTGTCCATGCTGTCAGCGACGGCACCAGCATGCGCTGAGAATAGAAAGAAAGGTAGGATGAATAAGCCTGCCGCCAAATTAACGAATAGATTGACGGATATTGGTAGGTTATCAATTTGGCTGTATGTCACCATCAATAACAGAACGTTTTTGTAGATGTTGTCATTGAGTGCGCCAAGGCATTGCGTCACAAAGTAAGGAAAAAAGCGTTTTGAGAAAAACATACGGGCCCTGATTAAACAAAGTCGAATGAGATGGGAGCACTTTATGCTCAATGAACGATTAAACCAGCTTTCTCTTTCAAGTGACGTTGTATGCCACCAAAAGTAACGAAATTCGTTACTTTCATTTCCATTCGTTTATTGAGTTACTAATTCCGAGACTTCTGAGCAGGTTTTCTTTCCCATGGTTCAAACAAAGGGAACGTCCAACGACGCATCGCAATAATCAGAGAGGTGCCGTGCTTTTCGTCCATATCGAGAGAGCTATCATTTTGGCAAGCCTGATAAAACTCATCGATGACCTTTTGCAGTTTCTGTTGTAGCTTCTTGTTGCTTGGTACACTGATCAGTCCTGTTGCCATGGAGAACTTTTCATCTTCACCAGAAAAGTAGCTTTGGAAAAAGGCGTCTTGAACTTGCTGTTGGAAGAACCGTTGAATAGGGCCGCCCATCTGCCACTTAAATGTCGGAGATATACGCAAACGAATTTTGTTATTTGGCTGTAAGTCGATGATGTTCAGACGATCCAAATGAGCAAGCTTTTGCACCAGTTCCAACTCATTGAAGGTGTATTGCTGAACGATTTGCTCAAACTGATAGCCATTTACAACACAGATTGCCACGAGTAGCAGGGCTTTATCATCAACCAACTGCTTTTCTTGCTCTAACGTTAGCGACTCTAGACCTTTATTGTGCGCAGCCGCGAGCTTAAACAGTTCCGCCATTTCTAAACCAATCAATTGGCAAATGCGTTCTAAGCGTTCAAGACTAATGTGTTGACCTTCAGCGAGTAAACGTTTGACGCTTCCTTCACTTAAATCAAGGTGTTGTGCAACATCCGCATAATGCAGCCCAGCTAACTTTAGTTGGCGTTTAAGCTCTTTAATTAACGTATAGCTTTCTGACATTTACGCTGTTACCTCGTCGTGTAACTGCTCTAGGTACGTTTGCATAAAGGTTTTGCGTTTTTGCGCTTCGCGTCTTGCTGACTCTGTGTTCATAGTTTCAGCGATTTTGAATAACTTGGTCTGAAAGTGATCCAGAGTGAATTGTTTATCGTTAAGTTCACGTTCTTCGGCAAATATATCGCTGTCGTTGTAAAGTTGCGCGTTAAATTGAGTGCTGACTTGAATGCATCGCGTCACGCCAATTGCGCCTAAAGCGTCCAGACGGTCGGCATCTTGGACGATTTTGGCTTCTAACGTATTTGGCCTGATGTTTGCGCTAAAGCTGTGTGCCTCTATCGCATGAGCAATGGCATCATGATATTGCTGCGGATAATCGATACTCTCTAAAAATGCGACCGCTTTTTTGGCTGCGATGATTGAGCTCTCTTTGCGATTTGGGTGATCTTTCGGGTAAGTAAAGCAATCATGCAAATAGGCAGCCGGTAATACAATCGCGATGTCTGCATTTTCTTCTTTGCAGAGCTGTTTCGCTGTTTTGACCACGCGTTTTACGTGTTTAAGATCATGAGCTGCATCTACTTGCATCTCTTGCTGCATAAATTCCAAAAATTGCGGTTCTATCTGGCTTAATGACGTCATGGTTCATATCTACAACTAAAATGAAGTCAGAAGTATGCCCAACGCTTAGAATAATTTCCAAGTGCGATGGTGTAATTGAGATTCAGCCACCAGAACCTTGTGCAACGTTTGGTACTGAGCCGTTTTATATGGCCTTTCAATGTGTTCAGTGGTTTATGAGACAAGAATAGACAGAGCGAGCAGTGATGTTTACCAGTAGAAAAAAGGTCTGACGATGTCGTCAGGCCTTTTTAGTTTCGCCGATCTTTTTAGCGTTTGAACGTTACTTGCTCTGCTTGTTCAAGATGAATATGAGTTGTTGCAGGCTGTGTTTCTGCAATCACTTTACCGTGACGAACAGAGTAGCGAACCGGCACTTGGCGACGTACTGCGTCAAAACCATTTTCTGCGGGAAGAATCAGTAAACTACCTGGTTTGCCTTCTTCAATGCCGTGCTTATCTTGAATGTTCAGTGTACGTGCTGAATTGGTGCTGATCAGATCCAGTGAGTTGTTGATTTGGTCGTAACCCATCACCTGACACACGTGCAGACCCATATGCAGTACTTGCAGCATGTTTGCAGTGCCTAGTGGGTACCAAGGGTCAAATACATCATCGTGTCCAAAGCAGACGTTGATGTTGGCATTCAGCATCTCTTTCACTCGTGTTACGCCGCGACGTTTTGGGTAATCATCAAAACGTCCTTGTAAGTGAATGTTCACCAATGGATTTGCCACGAAGTTGATACCGGACATGCGTAATAAACGGAACAGGCGAGATGCGTATGCACCGTTGTAGGAACCCATCGCTGTGGTGTGACTGGCCGTGACTTTATTCCCCATATCAAACTTGTGCGCTAATGCTGCCAGTGTTTCAACGAACCGAGATTGTTCGTCATCGATTTCATCACAATGCACGTCGATCAGGCGGTCGTATTTTTTCGCTAACTCGAATACGTAGTGCAGCGATTCAATGCCATATTCGCGTGTGAATTCAAAGTGTGGAATCGCGCCAATCACGTCCGCACCTAATTTGACGGCTTCTTCTAGCAGCTCTTTGCCATTTGGGTAAGAGAGAATTCCTTCCTGCGGGAAGGCGACGATTTGGATATCTACCCATTCTTTCATCTCTTCACGCACTTCTACCATCGCTTTTAGGGCAATTAGGGTAGGGTCTGAAACATCGACGTGGGTACGAACGTGTTGTACGCCGTTTGCTATCTGCCATTTTAAGGTTTGTTTTGCGCGCGCTTTCACGTCTTCAATCGACAGCATTTCTTTGCGCTCAGCCCAACGTTCAATACCCTCAAACAATGTGCCAGAAATGTTCCAGCTTGGCTCACCTGCGGTTTGAGTTGTATCTAAGTGAATGTGTGGCTCGCAGAAAGGCGCAATCGCCATACCGCCTTCAGCATCGATGATGTCACCGTTATGACTAAGCTCCACATCGTTGCTTTCAATGCGCTTGAATTGACCATCTTCAATCAAAATTTGCTGCAGACCTTCTTGTCCTTTTAGCGTTACGTTTTTGATCAGTAGTGTTGTCATGATGGTTCCTTACGCTGGCTGTGTAGCCAGTGCTTTTTTGTTGAGAACAGGATTAAGAATCAGGAAGCTAATTGCGCCGCCAAGTACAGCGTTAATCGGCACTACGCCAGGCAGGAAGTGTCCCGCACCAACGCCAATCACGACAGCGATAATGCCAGCCCAGTTAACGTTTTGGAATTGGGCGGCTTCAAAGTTTGCGTAGCGTTTACGGTTCGTGAAGAAGTCAGCGATGATCACACCGCCAATCGGTGGAATTGCCAAAGATAAGAAGGTCAGCCAGCCAACAAAGTTATTGTAGAGCCAGAGAGCGCAAAGTGTGCCAACAAGACCGTTCGCCATTGAGATGTATTTACTTGGTAAGCCTGTGATGTTGGAAAATCCAAGACCCGATGCGTAGAGCGCGTTGTCGTTGGTCGTCCAGATGTTCAAGCCAAGAACGATGATAGCTGGAATAAGAAGACCTTGCGCGATCATCACTTCAGAGATGTCTGATTGACCCGTCACCGACGCACCTGCCGCGCCAAAGATAAACATTAACGAGTTACCGATGAAAAATGCCACCATGGTGATCATCACGGCGCTGCGCGGCTTTTTACCAAAGCGTACGAAATCCGCCGTTAATGTACCAGCACTGACAAAAGAGCCGACAACCATCGCGAGAGCTATTGAAAAATCGAGTGGCTCGGTTGGTTGAACCTGTTGTAGTTCGCTTATACCGCCAACACTATTTACTGCCTCGATGACAGAGTAGCCGCCAAGTAGCGCAATGGCAGGAACGGCAATTGCTGACAACACCATCAGTGCGGAGATGCCAAAGTAAACGGTCGCGGTCATGAGCAAACCGGAGACGAGGATCAAAGTATTGGTATCGATGCCCGTTGCTTTGTGCACCGGAATCGCAAACATCGCGACACCAACTCCAAACCACCCAACTTGAGTACCGCCAAGAAGAGCAGAAGGAAGCCAAGAGCCTTTAGAACCAAAAGAGAAACGAGCAAGAAGGTGAGTAGAGAGACCAGTAGAAGCGCCGATGTAACCGAGGAAAGAAGTGTAAATACCGAGGATTAGGTTACCGATGAGAACAGCGAGGAAAAAATCATTAAAGGAGAGCCCAGTACCGAGAGAACCCCCAGTCCACATACTTGCGGAGAAAAAAGTGAGTCCTAACATCACCATTGTAAGTGACGCCACGCCTTTTCTGGCCGTGTTAGGAACTGGTCCAAGACTGTAGTTATTGTCTCCAGCCATTATTACCTCCGCACATTGAAATATTAAATTATAGCACCTGATTTTCAGGCAAACGGCGCGTATTATCGTGATGTAAATTTAATAGTCAATGATAAAATTGCAATTTAAACGTTTGCTTTGTTTTTGATGTGTATTTTTTCTTTTAATAACAATGGTTTGATTTTTAAATTCTAAAGGTGGAAATTTTGATTTTACGTATTTTCTATGATTTATAGACAGGTTTTCTATGTGAAATGAATGTTTTGAATTGCTATTTGTTTTTATGGATTAAATTTATCTATAACTCTGGATTGTTCAGTCGATTTCTATGAAAAGAAAACGATTTCATGATGAGGTTTTTGGTTTGGACGTTATTTGTTCTTTTCTTGGGTGTGTTTTCTTGGTTTTATTTTATGTAGGTGATTTATTTTTGTTGAAGCTGGCATTTCTAATGGTTTAGTGGGCGAATATTTGAATTTTATAAACAGTAAACAATCTGTTGTGGGTAAGAAAAGTACAACCGAGCTCGGTCAGAGGATAAGAGGGCAATAGCCACATAAAAAAATAGCCAACCGCAAAGAGTGCGATTGGCTTATATACATGTGAACAAAATCAAGTTCACTAACAACGTCAGTTGGCTAGGTGACCCTCGGCTTAAGAAGGGTCGATTTATATAATGCAGTTACTGTGCCAACTTTAATATGCCCTAAAATACGTAGTTTCTGTGACATGCGTTGCTTAAAGTTTGAGTGTGTTTGCAATTTGCAACTGCGTTATGCAATTTGACTCTATTATGCTAATGATTGATTAATAAACAATGAACCTTTTAAAGCATGACTAAACTCGCCGTTCCTAAAAAGGCGAAAAAACCAACTACATCTGTCACTGTTGTTAGAATCACCGAGCCAGCCAAAGCGGGGTCCAATTTAAACTTATCCAGAATGATGGGAATCAGCACACCAAATAAAGCTGCGGTAATAATATTGACGATAATGGCCAGCGCGATGGTCCCACCTAGAACCGGAGATTGAAACCACAATCCGGCGAGCCCGCCGATGATTAACGCCCAAGCAATGCCGTTCAGAGAGCCAATACCCAACTCATTTTTCAATAGCTTGAAACGGTTACCTGGGGTGATCTGATGAAGCGCCATCGCACGAATCATTAGAGTGAGCGTTTGGCTGCCAGCAATGCCCCCCATGGATGCAACAATTGGCATGAGCACCGCCAAAGCCACCACCTGCGCAATTACATCTTCAAATAGTCCGATAGTGACAGACGCCAAAATCGCAGTAAGCAAATTGATGCCTAACCAAACACCGCGCTTTTGCGAGCTTTTTAATACTGGCGCAAACAAGTCATCGCCTTCATCCATACCTGTACCGGCCATCAAACGTGCTTCGTAGATTTCACGCTGTGTACTCAATGCAAACTGCCAATCGACTTCACCGATCAGTGTTTGGTCTGCATCAGTTACAGGGAGAGCGGGCAGTGTGCTGTGTTCTAATGCCTCTACCGCTTCAGGAAGCATCATTTTACTGTCTAGAACCGTCACAGCCTCAATAACGAGTGTTTTTAAGCGAGTATCGGGGTCACCACGCAAGATATCGAAGTAGTTGACCGTTCCACGATACTGTTTATTACGATTAATCAGATACACCTGTTGAGGCGTGTCGTAGCTATAGCGCTCCATTAACTGCTTAGCTGTCCCAATCGTAATGTTGAAGGGCAGAGTGATGATCTTACGTTCAGCCCAGTGGCCGAGTTCTTCATCAGCATACTCGTTTGCTTGATCGTAAAGTTCCAACTCATCTTTTTCTATCAACGAGAGTGCTTCGTTGATGATCGACTCTGGCAACGAATCGGCCCATTCGATGAGCGATAAGTTGTCGAGTTTAGCGAGAGTGAGTTTTAGCTCGACTTCAGATAACGCGTTGATGATAGAGAAACGTACGTCCGCACGCATTTCCGTTAACACGTCGATATGTAGCTCTAGTGGTAAAGCTCGCCATAAGCGAACACGATCGTCGATTGGAAAGGCTTCTAGAATCAGGGCAACCGCGCCGGGCTCGAGGCCCGCTTCAATAGATTCATTGAGCGTTGCGACTTGATCCGCTTCTTCGGCTTGGCCAATTTGCTGGATTAGAGTGGAGAGATCTTGAAACTTGCTCACCGAGTACCCCGATAGTTAATTCGTTTTATGGAAGTATGGCATGTTATTGAGATGCACAACTATGCATCTTAACCTTGCTCAAGGTACTTGAAAGTAACAGAAAAACAATAGGCTATTCGCTGTTGATGGTGAGATATGGCTGTACCAATTGGCGAATGTTCACTTTTGCGCCAATACGGGCTGCCAGCAAGTACATTCCGCCGATTTTTCTGTGTAAAAATAGGGCATCTGCTGGTGGAGTATGCCAGTATTCTTGCTCCATGCTTAGAATGGTGCCAGCCTCGCGAAGCTTTTGTGCTAAGCCGCTGGCTTTGAAATCATAGGGCTCATCGACCAACATAGGTTCACATGCCATTTTCACTAGATCGAGAATCGCTTGGCGTTGGTCTGGAAGGATGGTTTGGCTGAAGAAGCCTATTTGTTCAAGCGCATCATTCAAGCCTTGTTCGTCATTGTTAACGACAGATGCGAAAGCTTGGCGATAACCAGTGCTGAACCGCTCGCTGTACTCGCGAGTGGCCCCGAAATCTAGCAAGCCGATTTGACGAGTGTTTTCGATATATAAGTAGTTGGCGAAATTTGGATCGGTTTGTACCATCTTAAATTCGAACAGCTCTCGAAACAGTAATTCGAGTAGGCTGTGCATGACAAAATCTCGCGTACTCTGATCATAATGTTCGATTTTCTCAATCGGGCTGCCATCAATGAATTCCATCGCGAGAACGGAGTCTGAGCAACTTTCAGTATGAATCTTGGGCACCACAAAATGAGGGTGCTCCTTCAAAGCGTCATGATAACGAATGGCAAATTGTGCCTCTCGTGCGTAATCGGCCTCGTCATGTAGCTGCTTTTTCGCTTCTTCGAGCAATCCTTTGTAGTCGACAGACTCGGGAATCAACCCAACGACCTTGAGCAGTGTACCGACATTATCGACGTCGCTATCGATACTTTTCCGTATGCCCGGATATTGCACTTTGACGGCTAGGTTATCGCCCGCATCGCTGTAAGCTTGGTGCACTTGTCCTATTGATGCACTGGCGATTGGTTTGAAGTTAAATGACAGAAACTCAGCTTTCCAATTCGTTCCTAGCGAACTTTCCATTACTGCGTTGAGTTGTTTTGCAGGCATTGGGTCTGCGTTGGAACGAAGACGGGAAAGAATATCGGCGAGTTCAGGTTCTAAAACATCACCAGCATCCATTGATAGCATTTGTCCAAGCTTCATTGCAGCGCCACGTAGGTGAGCAAGTTGGTCGGTTAAACGCGCGATGTTCTGTGGCGTCAGCAAGAGGTCTTTCGCTTTTGGTTTGTTGCCTTTGGCTATCTGCTTCGTGCCTTCTGCAATCACATTGCCTGCGACACGGGTAGCAAGTGAAGCGAACTTGCTGAATCTTGAGATGCGATGGGTAGGTAGGCTTCTTTCCTTTACCGACATGAATCTTCTCCGCTATTTACTAACTAATTGTTATACGGGAAAAGGATATGTTTGGATACAAATGAAAAGAAAACCGCCAGCGTAACTGGCGGTTTGCGAGTTTAGATAGAGTAGAAGAAGTACAGTTGAGACTTCATTCGGATGATGATCCCGCGAATCACATCTAAGAAGGCCATGAAGCCTATCGGTTTTTCACCGCTGACCCATGCCAGGCCAACAGAGCCAACAGGGATGTCGTAGCCTTCTGGCTCATCAATCTTAAGACGAACAAAGTGATGTTTGTTTTGTAAGTTCTTGCCGGTTGTCACGCGAATAGAATCATCGAAACCCAGTAGATTACCTTGTGACTCACCTGTTGCTTCAACAATGCCTTCGACGGTCGCTGAGAAGATCTTACCTGGATAAACGGACGAAGAGAATTCCGCTGGCTGACCCGGTTTGATGTTACGAATCGCCTGGTGGTTGACTCGCATCAGCACGTACTTCTCGTTAGTGTACATGTTGATACGCGGCATCATCGATACACGCTGACCTTCACGCAGGATAAAGTTGGTGACAAAGCCATCTGTTGGTGCATGCACTTTGGTGCTGTTCAAATCCCATTGTGCTTTTGCAATTTGCTCTTCCGCTTGACGCAATTCAGCTTGTTTCGTTTCAACCGCTAACTCGGCTTTATGAATCGCCAGTTTTGCACGGGAAATATCGACTTGTTTCTTCTTAATTTGAGACTCAAGGGTTAACACGTTGTGACGTGCCATATCAACCGCACTCGATTGTTTGTCGATGTCGCTTTCCGTGATGGTGTTTTGCACCACTCGGTTTTGCTCAACATAACGATCTAGCATTTTTTTCTGCAATTTGTAGTCAACTTTGGCCGCTTCCAACTGGCTCTTTGATGTTTCTAGATCTTGCACTAGCGCTTCGTGATTAGCTTCTTCAATCTCGATGTCGCCTTTTGCTGTAGCTAATGCAACGCGAGCAGAATCAGCGGATACGTTCGCTTGATTTAATGCGATTTTGTATTGCGTTGGGTCAAGTTCATAAATTAGCTGACCTTCTTTAACTTTCTGATTCGGCTCAATGTAAATGTGGTCAACTTTACCTTTTACATTGGTTGAATCTGGACGCAATTGGATGTGTGGTGACTGCACGACAGAACCGCCGGATAAATCCATCGGGGTGAAGTTAATCAAACCTACCCAGACGAACATTAGCCAACCCAAGCCGCCAAGATAAGCGAACGATTTGGTTGCTTTGTTCCAAGGCATGCCAACCAAACGCAACAGATAGATGAAGAGTGCCCATACCGCTAAACCTTCTAACATTATGCTTCCTCTTTTGGCTGTGTTTCTGTTTGCGGTTTACTTTTCCATGTATCACGCAGATTGATGATGGCTTTTTCCATATCAACAAATGCAAAGATCACGGCTAGCACCCAAACCCAGTGCCAGACAAACCCTATCCAGGTCAGCGCAGTGATGAGCCCTATCTGATGATGGTCTTTGCTGTGTGCTTTATTGATAGGTAATTCATGGATTTTCCAAAAGCCGTAACACGCGCCCGCGACACTCGCGATTAAAACGACAGCAGCGACAACATGTAACGCCGTATCTGCGCCTGTACCGACAAATGGGACACTCAGTAAACTCATTAAACACTCCTCTATCAAACTGTTGGCGTATTGTGATCTGAATTTGATTTGCGGCTTTCTTTGTGACAGATTCAATCACTATAGGATTAAATTTGATGTGATTGGTTATGAAAACGGTTCGGTTTATTCGTGCGATGGGCATTCTAAACATGCATAACCTCGCGTTATCTAAATACAATTTGGACTCGGATGAGTTAGGGATCCCAGCATCGGTGTTTCGCAACCCAATGACACTGATCCCGCTAAAAGCCGTTGCGGAATGGTACCGTTGTGTTGAACAAGCCAGTGGTGACCCGGATGTGGTGTTGAGTCTCAGCCGAGGTATTGAACTGCAAAAGCTAGGGCCAGTGGGACGCTGGTTATTCTCCGGCAATGATTTAGCCAGTACCATTCGGCGAGTGAATTATGGTGTGAGCAACCTACAATCAGGGGCGTTTTTTGCTGGCGAACAGTCGGGTAAAATCATCAAATGGACTTACCACAACCCGTTTATAGAAACGTCAGTAAAGGTGCACGATAGTATCCGCTGTGCGGTATTTATGATTAAGGTGTTACGCGAATTTCTTGGCAAAGATTACCAGCCTTTACGTGTCAAGGTTTCAGGCTCGAGAAAAAATACTGAGCGATACCGGGAATATTTCGGCTGCGAGGTGGAATGGAGTCAGCCAAAAACAGAGATATGGATCCCGGGAGATGACCGACTAGCTTCTCGCCAAGTGAGCCATCGAGAAGACAGCCGTCTAGCGATGAGTTTTTCCGATTTGGATGATTTGCTTAATATGCCCGACCCAGAAGATGAGTTGAAAGTGATTTATGAAGTGGTGAATTACAGCAGCCATTATGGATTGCCAACGTTAGAGCGCGTTTCTTCTCTGCTTGATTTATCTGAACAGCAGTTTCAACGTCGTTTGCATAAATTAGGGCTCAATTTTTCGACGGTTTCTGGCTATGTATTGAGTAATATTGCAGCTGGTTTGTTGAGTAAGCGCGTGAGTATTGATGACATTGCCACGCGCCTTGGTTACACCAATGTGGCGAGCTTCAATCGTATGTTTAAGAAACATCGTGGATTAACGCCCAAGCAGTATACGGGAAGATTAGAGAAGTAGTGCTCCACTTATCTCTATGAGTACAAGCAATAAAAGCCCTCAAAAAAGTAGAGGGCTTTGTTTTTTTGTGTGTTGTTGTTTTATGTAATGGCTATTTTTTAGGGCGCCAACTTAGTGCACTTGCAACAGCGCCGATGGCAATTACATCCTTTTTTTGTTCGCTAAGTTCAGGGAGCATCTGTACCGCAATGGTACCGTTCGTCTGCACTGCGGCAATTTCTTGTGTGCCCTCCTTAAAGCTATAACCCAATGGAATGTCTACCGCCATCATGGCGTCAGGACTAGTATGTACAGTTTCTACATTAAAGTGGGTGCTACCAATACGCACTACGCCTGTCTCTTTTTTTTCAAAGCTGATGTCGATGAGAGCCGATTTTGGCTCCATCGCAAACTCACCGACTTTTTTACCATCTTGAGTAATGTCACAGGTGTAAGGATCATTCCCACCAAAATCGACGCCCATGTAGTTAACCGACATACCGCCTCCGGTGCAGTTCAAAAGCCAAGTTTCTCCGCTGTCGATACGAGTCACTTCTGCGCCCATTGAACCTTCTTTGAAAGAGATACGGTTAAACCAACTTGAGTTAGAAGCACTGCGTGAATACTTGCCTTTGTACTTACCAGCAAAATCAAAATGGCCATCTGCACCGAATCCCCAAAAATCACCGTCGGTTTTGATCAGCATTTCTGGTTGTGCTTTTACGGCATCAGTACGATCCATGACGGCTAGGCCACCACAACCAGCAAGGAGCAAGGGAGCGAATAGAATAAGTTTCTTCATGTTTTTCATTGTTTATAGCTTGGTTACATCTAGGGTTTGGTCGGTGAATTGGATGTTCTGAATGTCGTACAACTCGTCAGTGCCTGTACTCGGGCACTCAACAGAAACGCTCTTTGCTTTGATAACAGTACATTCCGCCAGTTTGTGTGGCACGATATAGGTGTTGATACCGCCTTCACCATAAATGCTGTTGTCTTTGCTGTTGCCTTCAAAAGTATTGTTTTGATCATTACCGATCACATTCATCGCGTCGCCGCCAATGATCTTCACTTTTGTTAGCCACTGAGATTTGTAGGTGTACGCTTCTATCAAACCGTCTTTGTTGGGAGCCATACGGAAGGTAGGTACTGTGCCTGGACTTGTCTTTTCTGTGTAGAGCTTGACGCCCGCAGAGTCGATATTCGCGGTATATTGCAAGTATCCGTGGAATAAGCCACTGATCCAATCAACGGCTTGTGGATCTTGGGTTTGCATTTCTTCACGCGTTAACGCTTGGTAGCCATCTAAACCATGTCCGTTTGCTTTTGCTACACCCATGTAAGCTTCAAAAGCGGCAGCAAAATATTCGTGAGAATATGAAGGGCCCGTTTGTTTCACACTTTCAGGATCGAAGTCGTCCGATTTCCAATCGTCCCAGTCATACTGAGTAGGGCGCCACACCGTCGGTTTGCCCGATTGAATATCGTTATAGATGCTTAACGCATGAGCTTGAATGTCATTTTGCAGTGCCGCAGTCGCCGTGTTAGGTGCAATACCTTGCGCTTGGACCAAGTGTAAAATTTCTTCAAAAGCGGCGTCTCGTTCGGCTTTTTTACCAAGATTGGCGCAGTAATCGGCAAAATTACTCATGTAATGGCAATCGCCTTCAACTGTCAGTTCTCGATACATTAAAGATTGGCTATTCCTTAGCCAGTTTGGTGTTTCTTTACTAGTTACTAATGTTGACGCGATAGATGTGACAAGTGTATCCATATCATCTTCGTTAAGTACCATCATGCTTACAACAAACTTTTCTAGAGAACTAGTATCAAAAGAGTGTGCTAAGCCCGAGCTTGTAACTGCATCGTTCAATTTGCCTTGGCGAATCAGTTCGTTGATAAAGATTTTGGTTAACATCTCATCATTCTGTTCGTCGTTTTCGGTCAGCATTAGTGTGGCATCACGCTCGGCTAATGTCTTAGCGATACGAGACTTGTCAGCACCGTACTTAGAGTCTGGTTGGTTTGTGAGAAGGTGTTGGATGATTTTGGCTGCACGAAAGATTTTTTCATTATTCGCACCGTCATCAACAGCCACAATGTGAAATGTATCGTTGTTGTTTGCTTCGGAAAGGGAGATTTTCACATAGTGGGTGAAGCCCGAATCAGCAGCCACTTTTAACTTGGCCGGAAACTCTGTAGAAACGACAGTTGGGATTGTGACAGTGCTCAATGTTGGCATTGGTGGTGTTGGAGGTGTCGTTGTCGATGGTTTCGAATTAGATTCACTGCCGCCACAAGCAGTTAGACTTATCGCGCAAAATATGGCTAAAGGTGTTAATTTGGAATATCTCATTTCATGTTACTCGTAGACTTTATTAGAGCAGGAAACTTAGAAGCAACATAAAGTCCTGTCTATATAAGCAAACTAAGTCATATATGTTGATATTGTTTTTTGGTAAGACCTATTATTCGATATATTTAAAAATATAGTGGATTTTTATTCCGAATTTTATTTTCTATGTGAAGCTATATTCTGATAATGAATAAAACCTCAGGTTATTGCATGGTTTTAGGGGTATAGAATGATTAGGATTATCGTATATGTATGGTTTGTAAGCGTATGTAAGCCTGCGTTTTATTAAAATTATCATTTAAGTAGGTTGCGCAGTATAGGACGAGCGATATACTCCCTCCATCATATTGGTGGAGTAAATGATTCATGGTGGGTAATACAATCTTACTGGTAGAAGACGACTCAGAGATTGCTCGATTAACCAAAATGTACCTCGAAGCCGAAGGATATACGGTAACTGTCATCGATAACGGTCAAAATGCATTAGAAACGATTAAGGGGCTCAAGCCGGACCTAGTGCTGTTAGATTTGATGTTACCAGGAAAAAATGGCGCAGAAATATGCCAAGAGGCGCGTAAGTTTTATCATGGTATTATCATTGTTTTGACTGCGACCGATGATGAAATGAGCGAGGTGAGCTTATTTAAGTTCGGTGCTGATGATTACCTTACCAAACCGATAAAAGGTAATATTTTGCTCGCCCGTATTGAAGCAGCGTTGCGTCGCTATTGTCGTCAAGTTGATATCGTTGAAGAAGAAAAGCTGAGCCGATATGGCATTAGTCTTTGTCTTCGTCGCTCCCAAGCATTTTATTTGCAAAAAGATATTGGTTTAACGAGTTCTGAGTTTGAAATTTTAGAGCTCCTGATGCTGAATGTCGATAAGCCAGTATCTCGTGAATCATGTTGCCGTCTTGCCCGAGGCATTGAATACTGTATTACTGATCGTTCGATTGATATGCGTATATCCTCACTAAGGAAGAAATTCTCTAAGGCTCATATCCATACGGCTACCATTAAAACCATACGTCACCACGGCTACATGCTGACAGGTAAATGACGCATGTTTTCCCTGTTTACTCGTCTATATGTGGGGTTAGTAACTGGCCTTGCGCTGACTGTTGCTTTGTTTCTCTTTATGGGGGAAGAGTACATGCGCAAAACAGAAGTCGGTGTTTTTTTGAGTGACGGTGC
Source organism: Vibrio sp. 1069 (assembly GCF_033340555.1). Taxonomy (NCBI): domain Bacteria; kingdom Pseudomonadati; phylum Pseudomonadota; class Gammaproteobacteria; order Vibrionales; family Vibrionaceae; genus Vibrio; species Vibrio sp. 1069. The sequence goes on along the minus strand of NZ_JAWOWP010000018.1, from coordinate 61,578 downwards.
TTATTTTGTCGATCAATACATTGAGCAACGAGGCACTCCGGATTCTCTCTACAAGAAGTTAACCGAAAACGGCAAGCAAGATTTCTTTATCTTTGATTTAACATTGGTTGAAAACTGGGACGGATCACCGCCTTGTCGAGATTGTAATCTGCTGTACCGTATGCAAGGGATACCTGTTTATCTTATTGATGGCAGTACCTATGCTGCGGTATTCCCTTTGCCTAACACTTCGAAGAGTTTAGTTTTCAAAGAAAAAACGGATTTCTTTAGCCCACACGTTGATTGGAATGAAGATTCTGAGATTGTATTTATACTTACTCTACTTTTGGTTGTTGTATGCAGTTTAGGCATTATGGTTTACATACCTGTACGACGTCTTGACCGCCAAATTCGGCAACTAACGGCTGCGCAACAACAATTTGGTTCTGGTGAGTTGAATACGCGAGTCGAGCTAAAGCAATTTTCGCAACCCGTGAAAGAGCTCGCCCAAGGCTTCAACTGCATGTCTGAAGAGATTGAGAGACGAGTGCGCCAAACACACATCTTTACTCAAGCTATTCCTCATGAAGTGCGCACTCCGCTGAGTCGTATTCAGCTAGCGACGGATTTAGCTCGACGCACGAGTGGTGAAATGCAGGCAGAGTTACATGACGATATTGAACGATACGTTGATGTCGTGACGGATTTAACATCCGACATTGTCATGCTGTCTCGCTTGAGTGTGAAAAACCACTCATGGATCGATTCTGTTGAAACCATGGAACTGCCACTTTGGTGTAAAAGCCGCATGAATTACCTAGGCTTAGAGTCCGCCATGTTGAGAGCAGAAAATAAACTCGCGAACCAATTGATTCACTTTCAGCCTACTTTGGGTAACCTTGTCCTCGATAATTTACTGCAAAACGCCAAGCGTTATGGTGAGTCCTGCGTTGAGGTGACGATTCGAACGGTAGCGGATTGCTGGAGCATCGATATTGAGGACGATGGTCCGGGCATCCCTGAGGCGATGCGAGAAGAAGTATTTATGCCATTTTCGCGCTTAGACAAAAGCCGCAACGCCGACATGAAAGGCTTTGGTTTAGGGCTTGCCATCGCTACCAGTGCAGCGCGGCAACTGGGGTGGGAGCTTTCTGTCGGCGAGAGTCACTTAGGCGGCGCACGTTTTACGGTGCTTATTCCTGCCAACGGTTAGAGTAGGCACTGCGGTAGTCTGGCTCTGCGATACCTTCATACAAATCGTCACAAGCTTGCAGTGGACCTACGACGGTTCGGTAGGGTAGGACACCTGCCCAAACAGGGATGTCCATGTCTTCCGCATCGTCGTTGACGCCAAAATTGCTGATTTTCACTGATGCTTCTGTGAGTGGAATACGCAGCAGCATGGTGGCTTTGAGTTCTTTTTCATTACTCAAACGGATTTGTTCTGTTCTCCCCGGAGCGATCTGTTCAATAAAGTGATTCAGCAACCTGTCTTTCTCTTGGTTATCTTCCACCACCTCAAACTGGCCAAAGACCACAGCACTGCGATAATGCGCACTGTGGTGAAACGCACTTCGAGCCAATACCCAACCATCAAACAAAGTAAAGGTTAAGCACGTTTGCACTCCTTGTTTGAGTGAGCGTAACAGTCGACTGTTGTTGGCACCATGGATATACACGTAATCATCGACACGCCATGCCAGCATAGGGATGACCACAGGGCCTGACTCGTTGGTTATCGCAATATGAGCGATTAGGCTTTCATCTATGATGGCGTGCAGTTTGCTAACATCAGAGACGGCTTTATGTGCGCCTTTCTTAATTTCCGTTCTATTGGTGTTGGATAGCATTTTCTCTCCTTGCTTGCTCACGATTACGAGCGATTTATCCTCATTCTTTGATTGCAATGTAGCGTTTAACTGGTAGCTTAAAGAGAGCCAGTTTTAACTAATGGATGGATCCAGTTTGTCTTTGATTGATATCGGTGACCTACATTTAAAAGACAGTGAAGGAACGCGTCAGCAAGCGTTGTTTTTGGCTATTCGCAAGAAAATTGTTCAAGGACTGTGGGTGAAGAATGGGAAGCTGCCTTCTACGCGGAAGCTTTCACAAGAGCTTAATCTAAGTAGGAATACCGTGATTTCTGCCTACGAACAGTTAGTGGCGGAAGGGTACTTGAACAGCCAAAAAGGTTCTGGCTTTTATGTTGCCGTAGAACTGCCAGAGCAGTACTTGCCTGAACCTAGTTCAGTTCAGAGAGACTCATCACCGAAAGCTCACTTTGATATCAACCGCGCATTTGCACCGGGTGTGCCGGATTTGGACGCATTTCCGATGGCGCAATGGCAAAAGTTACTCACTCGCCATATGTCTCGTACTTGCTTGTTGGGGAATCAAGATATTCAGGGTAGTTGGGCATTGCGCTGTGCTTTAGCTGACTACCTCGCATCAAGCCGTTCAGTGAATTGTTCTCCAGAGCGCATTATTATTACCTCTGGGGCGCAGCAAGCGTTGTCGATTGCGACGATGGTAGTGCTCAAACAAGGTGATAAGGTTCTGATGGAGCAACCAGGTTACGCGCAAATGCGGAAGTTGATTCAGTTCCAAAACTATCAATTTGAGCCTTTGTTCGTAAGAGAGACATTAGGTTTTGATGTGGAAGCGGTGACCACAAGCGATGCCGATGCCCTGTATATCACCCCAAGCAATCAATATCCGATGGGCACCACACTCAATACTGAGCAAAGAGGGAAGATCATCAACTGGGCAGTCGAACAGTCACGTTGGATCATCGAAGACGATTATGACAGCGAATTCCAGTTTGCTCATCGTCCCTATACCAGCTTACAGGGGCTAGCGGCTCAAATGGGTCGAGATGAGCGTGTGTTGTATGTGGGTTCCTTCAGTAAAGTGATGTTTAACGGATTGCGGCTTGGCTACCTTGTAGCTCCTGAACGTTTAGTAGAGCAATGTTTGGTGGTTAAGGATGCGTTAAGTGGTGATTCGCCGACGCATACACAAGAAGCATTGGCAGATTTTATTACTGAAGGTGGGTTATTACGTCATATTCGAAAAATGCGTCGACTGTACAAAACTAAGCATGAACAGATGCATTTATCCATTCAACAGCATTTTGGCGACCGTGTTTGCGTCGTTAGCCAAGCGGCGGGGCTTCATATTACGTTGAAATGGCAAGACGGTATGGATGAGCAGCGTTTTACGAAACTAGCAGAGCATGAAGGGATCATCTTGCGACCTTTGAGCTATTATGAATACCCAGATTTTCAAGCACGTCACTGGCATGGTGCCGTGCTTGGTTACGGCAATATCGCGTTAGAGAACATAGACGCTGGTATCCAACGTTTAGCTCACATATTTCGAAATGGGAAGCGATGACTATTCAACTACACGTGTTTGTCGCTTATGTCGCCACTGTTTCCAAGGCAGTAAAAGTAGAGTAAAAATGCCAAGTGCATAAAACATTGACCAGCCTAAACATATAAAAACACCGGTACAAAGCAGTAGGGACAGTCCCGCAAGTGTTTTACCAAATCCTCGAAGCAATTTAAAAGCGGCTAACATCGCCAACATGTAAACCAGAACGAATACACTGTTTGCGAGTTTTAGGAAAAACTCCAGATCGAGCTGTGATAGGGTTCCTATCACACAAGATATCAATAATATACCGCCAACTAATATGGTGGCTGAGAAAGGGACACCACGACGCGAAATCTTGGCTAGTGGACTAGAAGGACGATGTTCCCGAGCTTGAGCCCAGACCATTCGCGCTAGGCTCTGTGTGTATAAGTTAACGCTCGCGAAACAAGCGGAGAAACCTATCAAGCTGATTATCCATTTGGCTCCATCGCCTAGTAGTTGGGCACTAAGCCAGGGGATGGATGCGTTATCAAATTGAGCGTTGCCATACGCGCCAAATTTTAAAATAACGACAGAGCATGCCCAATAGGTAGCCCCTGCTACAAAACAACCGACCACAATGGCAATAGGGAAATCTCTTTGAGGGTTTTTGAACTCTTCCCCCATATGGGCAAAAGCCTCTATGCCAACAAAACACCAGAACATCACGCCTAACGCTGCGGTAATAGGCCAAATTGACTCTTGTGTGATGGCGGGCATCACAAGATCGGCGCTATTAACGTCGCCTTTCCATAAAAATGCGCCAACAAGTGCGAAGACACTCAAAGCAATAAGAGTTTGTAAATGACCTGATGATTTTGTGCCCATCAAGTTGACGAACACAAGAAGTACTACCGTGAGAACTTGTGCAAACAGATTGTTGCTAATAGGCTCTGGCAATATTTGTTGTAGAAAGCCTGCGGCGAGTGCAATCGCGGCCGGAACCCCTACCGGAATGACACTAACAAATAGCCAAGCGACACTACTTTCCAGCTTGGCGTTAAAGGCTTTGCGTACAAAAAAGGCTGTTCCGCCCGCGTTGGGGTATCGTTTACCCAGTTGAGCAAAAGTCAGCGCAATAGGACAAATCGCGATGAACAATAAAATCCAAGCCCATAGTGAAAAATGGCCAGCTATACCTGCTGCGATAGCCGGGATCATAAACAGCCCAGTTCCCATTAATGTGGTGGATAACTGTGCGATACCTGATGTGAGTGAAATGTCTTTTTTGAGCTCTTCCATGCGAATTGATTCATCCAATGTTATGAGGCTTATTACGAAAAAGCTTGTGGCTTCTGGTTATTTCGTTTTATGTGTTTAAGCGATGCTATTTATGTGCTGAGTACTTAAGTTGGGAATTTGATTTCAATGTGTTATCTATTTTCTGTTGAAATGGATAACAGCACTCATCTCATGCCCGCCAAATAGCATATCCAAAATGTTAATAACAAAATGATTTACTAAACCGTCAATATGACGGTTGTTTTAAATAATTCCAACAAAATGTTGGTTTCTTATGCAGTTAGAATCGGTATAGAATGAGAAAAATAAGGAAAGCTTGGTAACGGTATGGACAAGTTTGATCATAAGATTGTGGATCTGCTCAGGCACAACGCTCGGCTGTCGGTGACTGAAATTGCGGATAAAGTAAACCTTTCTCGTTCTGCGGTAACGGCCCGTATTCGTAAGCTAGAGCATGACAAAGTGATTCTAGGGTATCACGCTGAAATTGCACCTTCGGGTGGGGATTCGATTTGCGCCTATTTTGCCTTAAAGTTCGATAAATCAACCTCTACGTATTATTGCGAATCATACGCGGACGAGTTATACAAAATTGATGGCGTAAAATGGTGTCATGCGATCAGCGGTGAGACGGACATGATGGTTTTTGTCGAAGTGCCTACGATGGCTCGCTTGAACGAAATCAGAGATCAAATTCAACGATATCCAGAGCTTCGAAACCTGATGACTCATACCGTCTTAGCTGAATTCTTTAACACGACTGGGAACCTGTTTGTGAAGTGACCATGAATGGATGCCATGTTGAAAACCCTTCTGAGCGAATATGTTAAACAACATTAATTTGAATCTACTTAGATCCTTGCATGTACTTTTAGAGGAGTGTCATGTCAGCCGGACCGCAGACCGTTTGCACATTACGCAGTCTGCCGTCAGTCGACAGCTTGCACAATTGCGCGATCTGTGTGGTGACCCACTGCTTATTCGTCAAGGTAATCAACTGATACCAACGCCACGAGCAATAGCGTTAAAATCAAAGCTTGATGCATTACTGGCTGAGTTTGACCATTTACTCGATGACCAACCTTTTGAGCCGCGGCAGTGGCAAGGTGAGCTTGTTATTGCTTCTAGTGACTACGTGGCGCAATACGTATTGCCCGATATTGCCTCTCACTTGGGTGAACAAGCGCCACAGTTAGATATGGCGTACCGACTGTGGCAACCCAACTTTCTTGATAAACTTCATGAGACGGGCATCCATATCGCGTCTTCTATGTATCCAGAAAAACCACAGAGTGTGTCGAGCGTTAAAATTGGTGAGGATTCATCAGTTTGTTTGATGAAATCTTCTCATCCGTTAGCAAAGCAGGACCAGATCAGTATTGAAGACTTGATTTCATATTCACACATCAAAGTGACTGGCGGCGGAGACAAAGATTCCTACACTGATTTAGCATTGAAAGAGCTAGGGCACACCCGCCACGTTACCTTTAAGGTTCCATTCTTCTCTGCTGCGATCAATCGCTTAGTTGCAAGTGAGCACCTGATGGTGGCTCCTGAACATATTGCCGTTAACCTCGCTAAGCATTGGGACTTAACCCATAAAGCATTACCACTCGAAACACCTATTCATCAATATTGGTTAATGTGGCACCCCAAATACGACACGGATCCTGCGCATAAATGGGTGCGAGAAGAGATTCGCTCAGTAATGCAAATCTCTGAATATTCCATTCGCTAATACGTACACCGTTTAGCCATGACTTGAAGTCATGATTAGTATGAATAACTTTGATTTCTAATTATACCTCTTCCGTTGATAGAGTGAGCTTCAAAGAGGGGAGATTCTTATGACACTAACAGTTTGGTTATCACTTTTTACCGTGTGTTTATTAGGGGCTATGTCACCAGGTCCCAGTTTAGCTATTGTCGCTAAGCACTCGTTGGCTGGTGGACGTATCAATGGATTAGCTACGGCTTGGGCTCATGCGTTTGGCATTGGTATATATGCGTTTATTACCTTGATTGGGCTCGCTGTTGTTTTGCAGCAAAGCCCGATGCTGTTCAAGACGATTAGCCTTGTGGGTGCGGCATATCTTGCGTATTTAGGGTTTAATGCTTTGCGTTCAAAAGGTGGTGTGGCTGCGAAGTTGGAGTCAGGTGAGGAAACAACGGTAATCCAGTCTGCGCGAGAAGGCTTTTTTATCTCGATTTTAAGTCCCAAAATTGCTTTGTTTTTTATCGCATTATTCAGTCAGTTTGTCGCGCTCGGTAATGATTTGAGTAATCAGATGATCATTGTTGCCACGCCGTTTGTTGTGGATGGGCTTTGGTACACCTTTATTACCCTAGTGCTATCGAGCTCTAAAGTCGTTGACAGAATTCGCTCTAAGGCAGTGTTGATTGATCGTTTGTCAGGGGTAGTACTCATGCTGCTGGCTCTTAGAGTGGTCGTAACGGTATAGACAAGCTCGCAAGACAGAAATACTAAAAGCAGCCCGTGTGGCTGCTTTTCAAAAAAGCACCCTGCCATTTTAAGGACAGGGTGAAAGCAAGAAGTTTCTCAGGAGCGGTCGGGGGAGAGAAACTCATCTAAATCTTATTTACTTACCGGCGAACCTCTTCAAATTCACCTTCAATCGCATCTGCTTTACCTGTATTAAACTCATACTCTTCGTGCATTTCTCTCTGCATTTTCTTGACGCGCTTTTCAATACGTTTACCGGTAATTAATGCTGCGATGGTCAACGGAATCGCAATGATCAAGCTAAATACTAACGTAAAAAAGCCGGTAATCAGTGCTAGTGCAGTTACAATAATCCGATTCATAATCATGACCTCTCTGTAATTTATGTGCTCAGATTAATGCTGTGAACATGAACAAAACATGAATGCTGACGTTCAGTTTGTCCGGAGAGTGTCAAATGAATGAAACGAAAAAACGCCTGAGGGTGATCAGGCGTATAAACGGGGAAAAATATTAGTAATGCGCATGGCGCTTATTATTTAGAACAAATATGAGATATTGTCCGCTACGCTGTGTGGTTAACGTTGTGGAGCAATGTTCACCTATCGAGGGAATGTTTGGTAACGAACACCCATCATTTGTTCCATACAGTGCACAACTTGGCAGCTGTAACCGAATTCGTTGTCGTACCAGATGTAAAGTACACAACGCTTGTCTTGTGCGATAGTCGCTTGACCATCTACGACGCCTGCATGACGAGAACCAACTAAGTCAGTTGATACAATTTCTGTTGAATCGGTGTAGTCAATCTGTGCCGAAAGCTCAGAGTTCAACGCCATTTCACGCAAGTAATCGTTCAGTGAATCACGGTCTACGTCTTCACCTAAGTTTAGATTAGCGACTGCCATAGAAACGTTTGGTGTCGGTACGCGAATCGCGTTGCCTGTTAGCTTGCCTGCAAGCTCTGGCAATGCTTTAGCAACTGCTTTTGCCGCACCTGTTGAAGTCAGAACCATGTTTAGCGAAGCACTACGTCCGCGACGGTCACCAGAGTGGAAGTTGTCAATCAAATTTTGGTCGTTTGTGTATGAGTGCACGGTTTCAATATGGCCAGAAAGAACACCATATTTATCGTTCAGAGCCTTAAGGACTGGCGTGATTGCATTTGTTGTACAGCTTGCCGCAGAGATGATGGTGTCATCTTCTTTAATTACCGACTCATTTACACCGAATACAACGTTTTTGATGTCACCTTTACCTGGTGCTGTTAGCAGTACTTTCTCTGCGCCTTGACAAGCTAAGTGTTGGCTCAGGCCTTCAGAATCACGCCAAACACCTGTGTTATCAACAACTAGCGCGTTATTGATACCGAAAGCTGAGTAATCCACTTCGCTTGGGTTATTTGCGTAGATGATTTGGATGTAGTTGCCGTTAACGATCAGTGCTTTACGCTCTTCATCGATAACAATACTACCGTTGAACTGACCGTGAACTGAGTCACGACGCAGCAAGCTAGCACGCTTCTCCAAATCGCCTTTTTTACCGCCACGAACCACAATCGCACGTAGTCTTAGTGGGTAACCTGGACCACTTTTCTCAATGAGAAGGCGAGTAAGTAGTCGACCAATGCGACCGAACCCGTAAAGAACCACATCACGCGCTTTCAATGAAGAATCTGCGTCGCGAGCACCATCAAGTGCAGTGATAAGGAAATCGTTTAGAGAGCTTGTATCGTCATGTTCATTCCAGTACATAGTTGCCAATTGGCCAACATCGACACGGCATGAAGAAATGCTCATTTCACAAAGCGCTTGAATAATAGGCATCGTGTGCTCAAGCGAAAGTGGGTTACCGGTATAACGTCTTGCAACGCGATGAGTTTTGAGAATGTCTATAGTAGTAGCATTAATAAGCGTTTTACCAAACAGAACCACTTCGATTCCTTTTTGACGATATAGCTTACCAATTAGAGGGGAAATAGATTCAGCAATCGTTTGGCTAGTTTGCCAGTCTTGGAGATATTTCTCTGGACTCATTGTTGTATTAGACCTTTCACGTTTTGGGGGCTAACCATACTCTCTGCTGTTGCCTCTTCGGCAGCGTGCAAGAGTGTGGTGGGTTATGTAATCGGGTTGTAATAGTTATGTGTGCGGATTCTAAGGTCGGAGTCCTTATTCTGCTAGGAAAATTAAATCCAGTGTAAAACACTACTTAAGGGGACGTTAGTGGTGGATTAATGTGACTAAAGCAGTGGTTTTCACGTATTGACATTTAGAAAGTAACTTACTTTTTTTGCGATGATAACGTTTGCTTTCAAATTAGTTTTGTTGACAAAAATGGATATTTTGCATTTTTGTGTGATTTGACTCGATAAGGCAACTCAATAGGTAAACATACAATAGATGATTTCCTGAAAAGTGATGCGACTCTTAGTTGTGAGTGAAACTTTATTGTTTGCATCCAACTTTAAGATCAAAAAATATGACTTGAATCACAATTGCCACTTCATTAGCCGATGATAAAACACTCACAATAACCATAATCTAGGTAGGTGAATGTTGTTTGAAAGTAACAATGTCGTATATGCCTTTCAATGCAAGAAACTAGTCTAATATTAAATAAACGGATGAAATCAACCATTAGGCTGATGGATGTTGAGATTATCAATAAAAACACGCTTAGCACTCCTCGCACTATTACCCGCTGTGGTAATAGTGGTGTTTGCAGTTCAGCAGTTTTCTGATAATGCGTTGCGCGTGAGCCGTCTCAATCAAACGGTTAGCAATATTCAAGGTTTCCAATTGATATCCAAGGCCTCCCACTTTATTTACTCCATAGAGAAAGTACGCCGACAGCCTGATCTTCAAGTCTCTGCAGCCATTAATATTGAAGAACAAGGTGAAGTTATTTCTTCTTTGCATCAAAAGTTTGTGAGTAACCCTAATACTGCTGAGTATGCTGATGAACTGAAAGAAGCCATGCTGGGGGTATTGTCAGGTAGATTGAGTGAGATGGACGACCTGGGTGATTGGGCATTTCAACAGCTCCAAAATATGTCGCGCTCTTTGTTGCAAAATCATCAATGGTATGGCAGTGACGATGGCATTCGCATGCAAAATTTTATTGCCTACCTTGCTCAGCTCTCTTTTTGGACACAGAAAGAAGCTTGGCTGACGAACCGTTTAGTCCAAGACCCTGAGAGTCGGCTAAGTCAAAGTATGTTTTATCAGGCGATTGACCGACAGCAGCAAAATTTGGATGCGTTTTTAAACTTAGGTGGGTCATACGAGCAAGTGGATAAATTGCTTGGCTTGTTTACTTCGCCGAGATATCAGAGAAACTTAGCGTCTCGCGGACAATTAATGTCAGGAGACATGTCACAAAGTGACTACGCCGCGTATTTAAAAGAACTCGATTTTCGTGTGCAGCGCTTACAAGTGCTCATTGATGGGTTCACCAAACAAACTGAGCAGTCGCTTCTCACGCAGGTTCATGAACAAAAGGCCAATATAGCGATGATCAGTTTTGGCGTCGCCTTAGTGGTTATCCTGCTTTGTTGGCTCGGATTTAGTACTTGGTTCCGAGTTAACAGCAAACTCGATGCGATCATCCATACTTTAAACGCGTTGATCAACTCCGAAGAGAAGCAAACAAAAGTCAAAGTTGATGGAAGTGATGAACTGACCATTTTTGCTCAGCAAGTGAATCGAGTGGTTGAAGAAATGCAGAGACAAACTGAAGAAATACTGCATGCAAAAGAGTCAGCAGTATCGGCTAATCGTGCAAAATCTGTGTTTCTTGCCAACATGTCACATGAAATACGCACGCCCCTTAACGGGATCATGGGCATGACAGAAATACTCTCTCAAAGTGAGTTGTCTTCGCATCAACAAGAAGTTGTTGATGACATTGACTCCTCATCTCAAACACTGCTTACTTTACTTAACGATATATTGGATCTCTCTAAAATCGAGTCTGGACGATTGGAGCTGTCACTAGTAGAAGCGGATATCCGAGAAGTCGTGTATCAGTCGATGATTTTATTCCAATCCAAAGCAACATCTAAACAGCTAAAGTTAGGTATTAATTTAGCTGAAAATATCCCCATTCGCGTGATGGTCGATGATCATCGTGTCAAACAGGTAGTTACGAATCTGGTATCGAATGCGGTTAAGTTTACCGAAAGTGGGCATGTATGCGTTGATGTTAGTTATGAGGAGTTACTTGAGAAAGAACGTGGAGTGCTGACGTTTAAAGTAGAAGATACCGGAATAGGCATTGATCAAGATAAGTTAACCACGATTTTTGAACCCTTTACTCAGGAAGATGAAGGAGTGTCGAGGCAATTTGGCGGTACAGGGTTGGGTTTGGCAATTTGTTGTCAGCTTGTGTCGATGATGGGGGGCAAGCTCGTAGCAACATCTACAAAAGGAGTGGGCACATGCTTTGAATTCTCGATTGAGGTTGAAGCAATTCCGGTGTTTGGCTGGCGTTCGGAGGTGATTAATAAAGGGCTTTTGATCTGCTCAAATTACGACTACGCCGACCAAGTATTAAAAGAGTGTCGCTTAGCGAAAATCAATCTCTTTGGTGTTAATAATGTGAATGAAGTGCAAGCGATAAATGATGACTTTGATGTCATATTTCTGTGCCACAGTAACGACGCTAATACCGATGAAATCTTGGATAATCTATCATTTAATTACGATCTTCGCCGTGTGATTATTTGCCAGCATCATTTATCCACTCCCTACGAAAATGCAGAAAAAGTACATGCCGTACTCACATTACCTTTCCTTGGCAATCGATTTAAGCATGTCATTGATGATTTAGCTAAGGTTGAAAAGACTATATCAAGTGACAATGTCACCAATAATGTTGTCAGCTCTGAATATCGAGCGTCGCGCTCTCATCGGAGGATCTTAATTGCGGAGGATAACTTGATGAACCAGAAAATAGCGAGTTTCTTTCTGGATAAAGCAGGTTATGACTATTTGATAACAAGCAACGGTCAAGAAGCGTTAGAAGCCATCACAAAGGGAGAAGAATTCGATGCAATTTTAATGGACTGCATGATGCCCGTGATGGATGGACTGACCGCGACGAAAGAAATTCGTCGTTGGGAAAAGAAAGCAGGACGTGAAAAAACGATGATTATCGCACTCACTGCGAGTGTTTTGGAAGAAGACATCCACAACTGTTTTGCGGCAGGCATGGATGCTTATTTACCTAAGCCGTATAAATCGAACCAGTTATTTGAGCTCTTTAGTGAATTAAAACTCGCCTAGCTAACATTTCAACTTAGACAAGGCGTCAAAACGATAAAGCCCCACTTCAGGGGCTTAGTTCTGATTATTCATTGTTGTGCGTTGGCTTGCGCGCCTGCGAGTTTGCGTATGGTTTGGCGATAGGTTAGGTATGCGGAAACACCAGCTAACAGGTTGCCGATACAAGCGCCTAAGAGTAAACCTCGGATTCCATCCATTTGAGCGCCAACCCACAAGCACGGTAGGAAAAAGACAAACAAGCGCAGCGCTGAAATGGTGAGCGCGGTGTAAGATTTGCCTAATGCATTACAAAGAGAAACCATTAGCATACAAACCCCTAATGAACCCAAACTGATCGGCACTATCAGTAAATGCATTTCCAAGACTTGCTCCACTTGCACATCACTTGTCATCAATAATGCGAGTGGGTTTGCGACGGCAAATGTAATGGCAGCAATCAAAAGTTGGAAACCTAGAATGAATTTTACGGCAATACTGACGAGCCTTTGGATATCTTCATAGTTCTTTGCTCCAAGTAAGCGTCCAACCATTGGAGGCATAGACATTGTCAGCGCCAAGACCGAAACGATAGCAAAGAACTCATAGCGTGAACCAAGCGCCCAAGCGGCGACTGCTGCGGTTCCAAAGCTTGCCAATAATTTTGTTGCTAGCATGGAAGACAACGGTGGCAGCAGTTGGCTAATCATCGCGGGGCCCATAATGTTACCGATAGATGCAACACTTTTGGCTACGTTAAGATCTTGCCATTGTGTCGTTGCCCAGTGATTCTTCTTCACGCGAGGAGCGACGACTAAAATACCAAACCCAAAAGCGACGATGGTTGCTATTGCCGCTCCGTTAATACCCAAGTCAAACGTGAAAATAAATAGCGGATCGAGTACAAGGTTCACGCCGCTGGTTATCATCATCATTGTGCCAGGTAACATTGTATTGCCATTAGCTCGGCAGATACTGTAATAAAAATACAAAACCGCACCAGTCCATGAGCTTAATAACCACCAAGGCCAGTAACTGTCGATTATCGGCATAACAGATTCTGGAGCGCTTAATAGAGCTAAAATGGGGTAGCGCAAAAGCCAAATTAGCCCGCCAAAAATAGCGACACCAATTGAGCCGATCATCAATACTAATCCGCCAAGTTGTTTGGCATACCGACTTTCATTCGCTCCAAGAGCTTTAGAAATGACCGCTGTCGTTGCGATTCCTAGACCGACTTGAATGCCGATAATGACCATTTGCAAAGGCAGAGTGAAACCTTGAGCGGCTAACGGTAAAACGCCGAGCTGACCGATAAACGCGCTATCCACAAGCTGAAAGCTCATTAAAGACAGAACGCCAAATAGCATTGGCCAGGTCATCGTAAATAATTGTTTTGCAAGCGTTGGTTGTGTACTTGTCGTAGTTGAAGACATAGAAAGCTGAATGCGTTAGGAATAAGAGTTAGATTGATTGTACACGGCGGTTAGTTTAGAGACAAAAATAAACCCCGAGGAAGATATTCTTGCTCGGGGTTCGAAAATCTAGCTTACGCGTTTATTTTTTGCCGCTAGTTTGCTTGTCTTCTTCAGTCAGCTCACGAATGCGACGGCTGATGTCGCGACGTGCTTTAGAGATCTCAGCGCTTTTAATGATGTGGTCATCAACACGATCTTCATAGTCTGCTTTCATATTTTTGATGATTGCGACGATTTCATCGTGAGTCATTTCTGGTTTGATGTAGTCTAGAAGGTTTTCTAGAAGATCAACACGTTTGCGGTTATCACGAACTTTCTTCTCGTTATCAAGAAGCTCACGTTTTAGTTTGTTTTTACGACGAGCTTGGTTAACGATTTCAAATACGCTACTCATAGTTCTCTTTCCTAATTTTATGAATATCTTCCTCGATTAAAGCACAACATCCAGTGGCATAACAGTCTTTAGATCAATAGCAATGCAGAGTTGAACATTTCTCAACCAATTGCGCTGTGTCCATATAATCGTGCTGCTTTCTTCGAGTTTTGGCCAACATTGTAGAATCCATCGATTCATTGTCATAACGTGGCCTTCACTATATTATCAACACCATTGAATGCAAAATGATGAACTTGATATGGACTCTGGTAACACTGCGGAGCAAGTAAATAGTCAAGATAATGAGCAAGTCACTCGCTCTGTGGCTGAAAAGTTAAAAACGGCGTATATCAACGCTCGCGAGCAACTCGAAATCATCGAAGTTGAGCTTAATCGTTCAAAAATAATGATGGTCGACCAAGATGGCAATTTGACGAGAGTGCCGATTCTCTCGGAGCATTGATACCTGACCCTATTCGTAAGGGGTGTCAGGTCTTACGCTATGCTTTAGCCTGACACCAACACCTGAACCGCTAACGCTTCTTGCACTGCTGTGTGAATTTATGGCGTATGATTTCGAAGCGATTTAGGTACAAAGTCAAATGCAAAAATAATAAGGAAATGCATTATGAAAGTTGAGCTAACGGCAATTGAAGCACGAGTTATTGGTTGCTTGATCGAAAAAGAAGTCACTACCCCAGATCTTTACCCCCTCAGCCTGAACGCATTAACCAACGCGTGTAATCAAAAAAGCAACCGTGATCCCGTGATGTCACTCTCAGAGTCAGACGTACTCGATGCCGTTGATGCTCTTATTGAGCGCAGGCTCGTCAGTGACGAAAGTGCGTTCAACAGCCGCGTCAGCAAGTATCAACACCGTTTCTGTAATACGGAATTTGGTGATTTAAAGCTGACAGAGCAGGAGAAGGGCATTGTATGCTGTATGCTTTTGCGCGGTGCTCAAACGCCTGGGGAAATTCGTACTCGTACTAATCGTCTCGCGACATTTCATGATGTAAAAGAAGTGGAAACGGTTCTTGAGCATTTAGCAAGTGAAGAGAAAGGACCATTAGTGGTCAAATTACCACGTGAGGCTGGTAAGCGGGAGTCGCGTTATATGCATTTGTTCTGTGGTGATGTTGATGCGTCCGAACTTGCAGCGCCTGTGTCTGCTGCAAGCTCGAGCTCCGATCGAGTAAGTCAGCTAGAGCTCGAAGTCGCTCAGCTTAAAGAAGAGCTGGATGAATTAAAAGCTAAGGTTGAGTTACTGCTTTCATGATGGAAAATACAACGCAGCGTTGGAGTGTCTACCTGATACGAAATAACCGCAACGCGTTGTATTGTGGTGTTACCAATGATGTTGAACGAAGATTCAATCAGCACCAAACCGGAAAAGGAGCTAAAGCTTTGAAGGGAAAGGGCCCTTTGATATTGGAATGGTCATCGGATTTTGAGTCAAAGACGCTTGCCATGCGAGCAGAGTACTATATTAAGCAACTAACTAAAGCGAAAAAAGAGCTGCTCGTTATGTCAAAAGCAAATATTGTCGTCGACGAACATCAACAAATGATGTTAGAGATAGTGGCACTCTGATAAGCCCTTGCTACGCAAAGATACGCGGAAACCGCCTATGTCACATTGGCGGTTTCTTTTTGTTTTTGGAGTACCATGTAGGAATAAACTGACGCATAATGGGCTGGTGTTCTGTTTAAAGGGCCTGAATATGAAAAGCGCGAAATGTCTCTACGTTATCGAGACAAAGGAAGCGACTCAATGTACTTTCATTTGCATCCACTCAGACCAAGAACTAATTTACTATTGAAACAGGCACTAAGAGGAAGGTAGATTACAAGAGTATAGGATGACTCGGCTAGGTAATGAATAGAGCTGAATTAGGCTCATAAAAAAGCTAAAAGAGCAGTAGATGAAAAAAGCGTTAGTATTCTCCCTGATTTCAATGGCCGCTTTTGCGCCGAATGTGCAGGCCACCCAAGTTCTTAATGGGTATTGGGCATATCAAGAGTTTTTAGACCAGTTTCCACAACAGAAGCAGTTAACTAGTGCGTTGGCTGAAGTGGTAAGAGAAACCCCTGTACCCGTAGCAAAAGACAAAAAGCGTCCACTGAAAATTTCTGTTGTTTATCCAGGGCAGCAGATCTCTGATTATTGGATTCGAAACATCGATGCGTTTGAAAAACGCCTAGATAAGCTTGATATCGACTATCAACTAAATCAAGTGTTTACTCGTCCTAATGCAGATATAAAGCAGCAAAGTTTGTCTTTAATGGAGGCGCTGAAAAGCAACTCCGATTACTTGATCTTTACTCTAGATACCACAAGACATCGTAAGTTTGTTGAGCATGTCTTAGATTCAAAGAAAACCAAGTTAATTTTACAAAATATCACCACACCTGTTAGGGATTGGGAACATCATCAGCCGTTTCTTTATGTTGGTTTCGACCACGCAGAAGGAAGTCGTGAATTGGCCGTTGAGTTTGGCAAGCGTTTCCCTAAACATAGCCACTATAGTGTTCTCTACTTCTCAGAGGGCTACATTAGTGACATCAGAGGCAACACTTTTATCAACCAAGTGAACCGCGATAATCAATTTGAACTACAATCTGCTTACTACACCAAAGCAACAAAGCAATCTGGGTATGAAGCTGCAAAAGCCAGTTTGGAGAAGTATCCGGACGTTGACTTCATTTACGCGTGTTCTACCGATGTAGCATTAGGTGCTGTTGACGCTCTTAAAGAGTTAGGTCGTGATGATGTCATGATCAATGGTTGGGGCGGCGGTTCAGCAGAGTTAGAGGCGCTTTCTAAAGGGGAGTTAGACGTTACCGTTATGCGTATGAACGATGATACAGGTATTGCAATGGCTGAGGCCATTAAGTGGGATTTAGAAGGAAAGCCAGTTCCCACCGTTTACTCTGGTGATTTTGAAGTCGTTACCAAATCGGACTCTCCAGAAAGAATTGAAGCATTAAGAAAACGTGCATTTAGATACTCAGATAATTGATGACAACTACATCAAAAACAAGAAAGCGTCGCTCACTGTCGACGCTTATTACCAAAATAATTATTCTCGTACTTGCTCCGATCATTCTAGGCATCTTTGTTCAGAGTTATTACTTCTCGAAGCAGATTATTTGGCAGGAAGTCGACCGAACCAAGCAGCAGACCTCTGCCCTGATCCTGAACATTTTTGATAGCCATTTTGCAGCGATTCAGATTCATCACAACAGCAATTCGAAAAGTGATGTTGTATTGGATTTTTATACAGAACGTGATGAAGAGGCACTCAATTACTTTTTCATGAGTATTGACCAGAGTGATCCTTCCCATACACCAGAGTTTCGTTTCCTAACCGATCATCAAGGTATTATTTGGGACGATGGCAACGCGCATTTCTATGGCATCAACAATCTGATACTTAGCCGACTTGCCAGTCAGGTGACCTTTAGCAACAACTGGTATTATCTACCCTCACAGACCCCGATGGGAACTCGCCATCTGTTACTTCGTCGCGTACCCGTTTTACAACCTAAAACCGGTGAAGTGATGGGGTACTCTTACAATGTTGTTGTTTTAGATAATAACTTTGGGTTGATGGAAAGGTTAAAAAATGAAGGCAACGTCGACAATGTTGTGTTGGTCGCTAACAACACACCATTGGCAAGCTCATTAGTAGGAGATGAGGCTTATCAAATATTTGACGTACTCAAACGACGAGAGTCCCAGCACAAGCTTGACCAATTATTGATCATCAAAACCCCTATTGAGGTAAATGCCGCCGAGACTGACTTGTGCTTGCTTACTGTGCAAGACAATCAGAGCGTGGTGACATTGCAAATCCAACACCTGCTAGCAATGCTAGCCTCAGTTATCGGTATGGTCATGATTGCGCTAATGACTAAAGAATGGATCGAGAATCGAGTAGTTGAAGAGTTAGGATCCCTGATGGCATATACCCGCTCGGCTCGTGAAGAAAAAGGATTTGAGCGTTTTGAGGGGTCAGATATTGAGGAATTCGATCATATTGGTTCGACACTAGAAAACACTTTTGAAGAGCTTGAAGCACAAAAGCGCTCTTTCCGCGACCTGTTTAACTTTGCGTTATCTCCTATTATGGTGTGGTCTGAATCGGGTGTGCTTGTCCAAATCAATCCGGCAGCACGCAAAGAGTTAGTCATGGAAAACGATGTTGAAACCATGCACCCAGTGTTCAAAGGTTTCAAAGAAAAGTTGATGCCACACCTTCGCATGGCGGCTCAGGGAGCTACGTTGACAGGCGTTAATGTGCCAATTGGAGACAAAGTATATCGCTGGAACTTATCGCCGATTCGAGTTGATGGAGATATTAGCGGTATTATTGTTCAAGGTCAGGATATAACCACGCTTATTGAGGCGGAAAAACAGAGTAACTTGGCGCGCAAAGAAGCAGAAAAATCTGCTCAAGCCCGTGCCGACTTTCTGGCTAAAATGAGCCATGAGATCCGAACGCCAATCAATGGAATTTTAGGGGTTGCTCAATTGCTAAAAGACTCTGTGGAAACAGAAGAGCAGAATAACCAAATTGACGTACTTCGGCATAGTGGTGAGCACTTACTTGCTGTTTTGAATGATATTTTGGACTTTTCGAAGATTGAGCAGGGTAAGTTTAATATCCAAAAGCACCCGTTTTCTTTCACTGATACAATTCGAACGTTAGAAAACATTTATCGTCCTATTTGTGAAAGTAAAGGCGTCAACCTTGTCATTGAAAACAAAATAGATCCCAATGTTGAAATCTTTACTGACCAAGTTCGTCTGAACCAAATTTTATTCAACCTAGTCAGTAATTCTGTGAAGTTTACGCCCTCGGGTAGCGTGCGCTTGCATGCTGAACTTGAGCAGTTCTATGGCGCTGACAATAGCGTGCTGGTCGTGGAAATTTCGGATACAGGTATCGGCATCGAGTCTGACAAACTCGACCAAATGTTCGAACCTTTTGTTCAAGAAGAAGCAACAACGACTCGAGAATATGGTGGCAGTGGCTTAGGGCTGACCATTGTGAAGAGTCTTGTCGACATGCTGGAAGGTGATGTTCAAGTCCGCAGTCAGAAAGGCTTAGGAACGACTTTTGTCATTACAATGCCAGTGAAAGATCGTGAGCGAGTACTCACCCCTCTTGATTCGAGTTTGCGAGTTAAGCCAGGTGAACTATTTGCAGAGAGTCTCAAAGTGTTGTTGGTAGAGGATAACCATACTAACGCGTTCATTCTAAAAGCGTTTTGTAACAAGTACAAAATGCAGGTTGATTGGGCGAAAGATGGGTTAGAAGCAATGGAATTCTTAAAAGATCATACTTACGATTTGATACTGATGGACAACCAACTTCCGCATCTTGGTGGAATTGAAACGACCAAAGAGATCCGACAAAAGCTGAAACTAGGCACGCCAATTTATGCGTGTACTGCTGACACCGCGAAAGAAACCAGTGACGCCTTTATGGAATCGGGTGCGAATTACGTGCTTCTCAAGCCGATTAAAGAAAATGCGCTCCATGAAGCATTTGTGGATTTTAAACAGCGGTTCTTAGTTGAGCGAACATGAATAATTGGCTCACTACGGGATAACCCAATTATTCATTATCTGAAAAGCACAACATCATGACTGTGGGTTGCGCTTTTTTGTATCTGACCCTTTTACTCTTATACAAATCAGACTTTTCAGACTTTATTGGTCTCGACGTTTGTTGTGTACATCGCTGCATTTCAAATTCAAACATCGTGTTGTGTTACTTAGATTTATCCCCCTTCACTGACACACCTAATGTGATTTCAATCACAAAAAGATATTTACTTAGCGTGCTAACTATTTTATATTGCTTAGCACGCTAAGTAATTGAGTAGATCTTATGATTCAAGACATCAACAGTTTGCGAGACCTTTCTCTGGCTGAAAAATTATCTCGTGTTGCTCGTTTGTGGAAAATGGTTGCAGATCGCGAGTTAGAGCCTTTAAACCTGACGTATCCGCGTTGGACTGCGTTATGGAAGCTTTATCGAATGGGTGACAACATCAGTCAGAAGCATTTGGCTGAAGCGCTTGAGATCGAGTTAGCGTCGTTGATGCGAACATTAAAATTATTAGAAGAGCAATCTCTGATCACTCGCCATTGCTGTGAACACGATAAGCGAGCACGTATTGTTAGCCTCACAGAAGAGGGGAAAACCCTACTAAAGCAAATGGAGGCTCGGATTCTTCAAGTTCGAAGCAAGCTCCTAACGGACATCAACGACCAGGAACTTCAGCAGCTTTCATTGATTCTTGATCAGATTGCTCACAATGCGCTTGATTCACTTAGCGAATAAGTCAGAAAACCGAATAAAAAGAGAAGTAAACGCCTATGACTCCAGATCAAAAATTCGCACGTTGGATCAAATATTCTTGCGTCGCGTTTGTCCTTGTCTTTGCCTATTTTCTAGTTGCAGATCTCGCCATGCCGTTGACGCCTCAGGCAATGGCAACGCGTGTGGTAACTAAAGTGGCCCCCCGTGTGAGTGGGCAGATTACACATCTTTATGTTGCCAACAACCAAGAAATAAGCCAAGGCGATCTACTATTTCAGATTGATCCCCAGCCTTATCAGCTCGCCGTAGAAAAGGCTCAACTTAACCTTGAGCGTGTGATTCAAAACAACGAACAACTTGATGCTTCTATTGCGGCGGCAAAAGCAGACGTTGAAGCGAGCAAAATCGTGGCGGAACAAAAAGTTCGCGAAGCGAAACGTCTTAATACCCTGTTTCACCGTAATGGTACTTCGCAACAACAGCGCGATGACGCACAGAGCAGCGCAACGGCAGCTAAAGCGAACTTACTGGCCGCACGTGCTCGTTTAAAAGAGTTGGAAGTAAACCGCGGTGATTTAGGCGCGACGAATGTGAATATCCGCGTGGCGCAAAACCAGCTAAAACAAGCGGAACTTAATCTGTCTTACACTCAAGTCTCGGCGGAACATGATGGCGTTGTCGCTAACTTGCAGCTGGAGACGGGGGCCTATGCGGCAGCTGGTACACCTCTTGTCGCTTTAGTCTCCGATGACGTGGATATCATTGCCGACTTTCGTGAAAAGAGTTTACGACACTTTAATCAGAACAGCCGTGCGTTAGTGGCTTTTGATAGCTTGCCTGGTGATGTATTTGAAGCTCGTATTACGAGTGTGGATGCCGGGGTCAGCTCGGGTCAATTCGATGCGGATGGTCGCTTAGCAACACCAACTGACTCAAACCGTTGGGTGAGAGACGCGCAGCGCTTACGTTTACATTTAGCTATCGATGAACCTCAGCAGCGCGCATTTCCAGCAGGGGCACGAGCAACCGTGCAGTTGTTGCCAGAAAACGCATTATCTGGCTGGTTAGCGAGGTGCCAGATCCAATTCTTGAGTCTTCTTCATTATATTTATTAACGAGGAGGCGATATGAAGTTATGGGACCACCCCATGTCGGAAAACGACTTCCGTCAGTGTTTGCGCATTGCAACTGGTGCGACCATTGGTTTCACTTTATGTAAAGTATTTGGTTGGAACTATGGCGTATTCTTTACTGTAACCCCGATGCTGTTACTTGGAATGGTGCCAGTCATGAGTCTACATGCCGCACGACAACTGATTTTTTCAGCGGTTGTGTGTGGATTAGAAGTTGGTGTTCTTGGTGGGTTATTTGGTGGGCACCCTGGCATGATGACAATCATTGCATTCGGGTTGTTTCTGTATAAATTCGCCTGTATGTCAAAAGGGAGCTTATTCTTATTTGGAGCGAACAGCGTACTGAGCTTAAGCATCATGCTGCATTTTGCGAGTTATCCAACCACTGACTTAAATGACCTAATATTTAGCAATCTGCAAGCGAATGTTATTTCAGTGATCGTTGCTTATGTGGTGACATTTTTGATTCCCGATGCGGAACCTCGTCAGCCACCAGCGAAACCGTCGCAGCCTAAACAGAGTCATCGCATGCGTCATGAAGCCCTTATGGGGGCGAGTATCGCTACAATGTCTTTCCTTGTATTCCAGCTATTTGACCTCAGTGACTCTATGTCTGCTCAGGCGACAACCTTGCTTTTATTGTTTCCTATGCATTGGAACGGTGCTTTAGGGTATGCGCGAAAAAGAGCAATGGGGACCTTGATGGGGGTGACCTTTGGTATCGTCGGACAACTTGTATTATACGATTGGTCGGATACCTTATTGTTTATCGTCCCATTGCTTTGGATTGGGGCTATGATGTTCAGCTATATGCACGTGAAAGAGTCTAGCGGTTCGGGAGCCGGATTTGGCGGCTTAACCACATTAGGCATTTTGTTCGGCCAATATCTTACTCCGGATGGTGACTTAATGTTCAGTGCGCTGTATCGCGTGAGCAGTATTTTGTTTGCTATTGTTGCGACGCTGCTTGTGACCTATACGGTTCACAGAATACTCAACAGCTTTGAGGCGACGCGCTTTAGCGAGCAGTAAGTTCAGACGTTACTGGTTAGAAAGGATTGCTCCAGTAACTCTGTTTTTAGTTCGTGAGTCATCGCAATGGGACTGGCAAACTTAATTCCAACTACCCATCCCTTCACCAATTTCTTAATGTTGGCAATGACACATCGATTTTCTTCTCCGATATAGTGGCTTAACGGGCATTCGATGGTAACACTCTCACCCACGTTGAATTCGGGCTCAATCAAGGTTGATATACCAACACCTGCTAGAGAAAAATCGATAAGGCTACCGTCGTAGACATTCCCTGCATGAATAACGTTACAGTCCATTTGCAACTTGTAACGCTCATGTTCCCGAACTGGTTTGGTTGCAAATGTTCCTGGAATGCGGATAAACAAAAGGGGGGATGGTCGAACGGTCGTCGTCAGCACGCTGGACTTAAACGCAATGACATGGCCTAACTCCGTATCTGATACTCCACGCACGATGATATCGGCGTTGGGGAGTTTTCTCATCACTTGCTCTTCAAGCAAACGCATTGGTATATCAAGAATCAAATAAGCATTTTCTTTCATCCCAAGATAAGTGGTGGAATACGTATATTGATCCTTAGGCCCAAATTCGAAATTAGTAGAAAGTTTCATTCCCGGTTTGAGAAACCTATGCAGTTCATCTTTAGTATGAGTGGCTGGCATCACATTGGCGTTTTAATTTTTAGTTAAGCTGAGGCTATCAAAACGCCATTTTGTTATTCAAGATAGTAAGGCATAAGTTTTTGTAAAATCATCGCTATCTGTGAAGTGGTGGGCGATAAGTTTGGCTCATTCCACCTTTCATAAAGATTTGGCTTGCCACAATACTGCCGCATGTGACCAACATCAGCGCTAACCAAGTGAGAGAATCTGGTTGTTCACCAAAAATTGGAACGGCAAGAAGTGTCGCGACGACTGGAGTTAATGAACCAAAAGCTGCGCTGGCTTCGGCACCGATGATCCTAATTGCATAAATGAAAGTGAAAGAAGCGATTAAACCTGCGCCAACACCTTGTAGCATCGCGTGGCCAAATAACTCCTTCCATGGCCACTGGCTGAACGGTGTTACCACCAAATAACTGTCTACCCACCCGAAACCAACGGCGATGATGAGTAGAGCCAAAGACGCGATTGCAACGAATCCTGCACAGACGTGTGCATTAAGATTAGCGACACGAGCGCTGATGGTGAAAGCAGCCCACATGATGCTGCCAGTTAGAAACAGGATATGCCCTTGCAACTGAGACCAGTTGTACTCTGCGCCGCTATTAGAAAGAAGGAATACGAAAATCCCTAACAACACCGTAGAAAGCCCGATTAAGCGGTGAGCACTCAGCGACTGTTGATAACAAAGTACCGCGATAGCAGAAACAAACAATGGCAAAGTGCCAGGTACTAATGCACTGCCGTGCGCCACGGGAGCGAAATGCATAGCCGTTCCGACGACCAGAAGATAGGGAAGGCCGCTTCCAACCACAACACCAACCAGGTAGCGTTTAGGCACTACGCGTAGCGACTGTTTATGCTTAATCACAAATGGTAATAAAATTATACTTGGGATTAGAAAGCGAACTAACGCGATATCGGCTGGCTGCAAGGCAGAAATTGCGCCCCCTTTTAAAGAAATAAAGAAACCAGACCAAAGCAGTAAGGTCGTTAATATAGCTGCGTATCCCAAGATCATTATCGACATATCCATTTGTAAATGATGTGTTAATTGTTGAATAAAACTCTTGCCAAAGGGAGGCAAAGTTTGACGTAATTAGGCTTGATGTTGGTGATAAATTGCGTATAAATGTTAATTATTAGTGATTAAAGGCACGGAAGAATAAATGGATAAAATTGACAGGCAACTTATCAACCTAATGCAGAAGGATGCCACTCTGACAACTGCAGAACTTGCTGACCAAGTAGGGCTATCGGCATCACCTTGTGCAAGACGCATTAAGCGTTTGGAGCAGGAAGGTGTAATAAGTGGTTATCGAGCTATTGTGTCCAGAGACACTGTAGGCATCGCGATGACTGTATTTGTTGAAGTGAGTTTAAATAACCACCAAGCTTCTTCGATTGATGAGTTTGAACATGCCGTTGTTGAGATGGATGAAGTGATCTCATGCCATGTCGTATCAGGGGCCTATGATTACCTGTTAGAGGTGGTCAGTAAAGATCTCGCTGGTTATGAAACATTTACTAGAAAGTTACAGCGATTAGAAAATGTGAAAGATATTCATACCCACCTGGCGATTAGACAAGTGAAAGGAAATGGCAGTTTGCCGATTTATGCATAAGAAAGATGAAATTTTTCGATAGACTTAAGATTGCCCACTATCATCGAAAGCGATATAGACAGTTTGGTAAAGACAGAGCCCGAACTCTGGGATGGGCAGATAAGTATAGTCAGATCAGCCGTTTTGAGGCGTTGTGTCGAGGGTTAACGTTAGACGGTTCAAGTATTTTAGATATTGGGTGCGGCTACGGAGACTTGTTAGCGTTTATCGAACTTACGGGGGGGCTTCCTCAAAGCTATATTGGCATTGATCAGCAAAAACAATTTATCTCTGAAGCCAGAAAACGAGATTTTCGTACGCAAAGTAAGTTTATATGTGGCGACTTTTCAACGTTGGTATTGCCTCGTTGCGATTTTGTTTTTGCTTCCGGATCATTGAACTATCAATCCACCAACCCAAATCATGCCATTGAAATGATTGATAAAATGTTCCGAGCGACAGAGAAAGGTTGTGTGTTTAACTTGTTGGATGAATCCAAACTACCCAGCATGAAAATGTTAGCGTCGCACAATAAAGAAGGTGTCTTTCGCTATTGTCGGTTGCTGTGTCCGAATACACGATTGATTGAGGGGTACTCCGAGCACGACTTTACGATTGCCATGATCAAAAAAGCGGAGTCCGTTTCCTGACTCCGCTTTATAAATTCTTAAGCCTTATTGGTTTTTGTATTGTGAGATTTCACAGTTACCTGTGTATCTATCAACCTTGAATGAGAACGCGGCTGAATGGTATTCCCTCCCATCACTCCATATTGTTTCTCCGAAGATTTTACACAGATCCAAATCACTGATTGAACCGAACTCTTTTACGTGCCTAACTACTGACAAAAACTTGGCTTTGGTAGCATTAGGACATTCCCTGTTACTTAATCGATTGATAACCATGTTTGTAGCATCATCTCCAGCCAAATGTGACTTTTTATTAAATTTTATTAATGGCTAAACTAACCAAAAAATGTCCATAAGTAAAGCATTAATGTGACGTATGTCTCTATAAATTGATTGTCTTGGTCATGGTTTAGTCAAGTTTGTCAAAGAGAACAATCCCATTATTTACATTTGATATCATTCACGACTAAGGAAAGAAAAAAGCACGAATAACGTCCAATATTGGAGTGAAAAACCAACATCGTCTATTCAAAACTGGCTCTGTTTTTACTTCGAAACATCTTGAGCGTATTGAAGCGCTCGAGCTTCTTTATCATAGACTTGTGACAGAGTTTGATATTGTGAAGAGAGGCGCTTGTAATCTTCAGCAAGTTCCAAAGCGTTGGTGTTATACCATTCCGCAGTTATTTGATTGACGGTTTTGTTTGACTCGCGGCACTTTTGGGCCAGGATCTCCCACCCATTAGCTGACCATTGGGATTGTGTGCTCAATTTAAGCAGTTGATTCGCTTTAGTTGTGAGCTCTTCTTTGTATTGAATCGATGCTTTTAATTGCGCTTTGAACACATTTTGGTTCGACTTGGCACGCCAAAGTAGCACGAGCTCATGCAGTGAAAAGGTTTCGGACAATAACTGACGCTGTTTATGTTCGGTTAAAAGTGTATTGAATACCTCAACATGCTGATTGTAATTGGACTCTAAACGATTGAATTGGGTAAGATTGTCATTCCACGACGATGGGTTACATTGAATATTGGCGTGCCCCGTTATCGGGAACAGAAGAAATAGTAGTATCCAATTGAGTCTGTTGATCATTATTGCTCGCGTTAGTTGACCTGCTCTTTTGAGTATATACCCAAATTTCTACGACATGCGTGCTGCTGGTGGGATAAGAATAAAGAATGAAAAGGAAAAGGGCATGAAGAAAATTCTCGTCGCATTGATTGTCATGCTGTTGCTCGGCGGAGCGGGGGCTGGATACTATTTCTTCTTTATGCAGAAAGATGAACCTGAAGCACCAAAGGCTACACAAGTCGAGCAATCGTCACTGCAAAAAGAAACATCCAAACCGATTCTGGATTTAGAAGCCGCTCCCCCGGAAGTTACCGAGTACTACGTTATTGAGCGTCGTGTCAATGTTTACAACAAGCCTAACCTTAATGCTTTAGTTGTCGATACGCTCTATAAGGGAGAAAAAGTATCGGTGTTAGAAAAAGTAGATGGGTGGTACCGAATCTCCGGCTATCTTGTCTATGAAGAGGGTGGAGAAGAAAAAGCCGAATGGTTGAATGCTGAAGGGTTATCGGATGCAGAGCCAGTTATTAAAGAGCAAGAGCGCTTAGAGATATTGGATGAATACCTACAGAAGTCGGATGATTTAAAAGTTCACTTGGATATTTTCCGTAAGAAAACACAGCAATTGTTAGACGATAAAACCTGTGATCCGAGTGATTTTGAGGAGCTCGGAGGCTGGGTTCGTTCTGTGACGTTCAAAAAGCGCAACGTTTACTTCATCTATTGTGGCGGTTTGGAGCAAGAGAACAAGATCTACTTAGATGTTGATAAGGGCGATATTTTTTATCGATAACTCACCACCAATTACACTAGTTCTCTAAAGACGTTTTGATAAATGCAATAACGATGCAAACCTGAAATCAGAGATTTATAACTTTTTAGTTGTTAACCATAATCAATAGGAATACTATCAACGAGTCAAGTGACCTAACTTGGCTCTTTGTGTTTTTAGTGAGTTCCTATGTCTTGGATTTACCTTAGAAAGTTGATTTTGCTGCTATTTGCAATGGTATTGCTACCAGTGCATGTATCTGCTGCGCAAATCGATCACAAGGCTCACGTACCGCACTTTTCTAAGCTACAACCTTTTGTAGCCGTAAGTGTATCGCCAAACTCTTCCGTCGATTTTTCTGAAGTTTCAGAAGAAAGCTCTCAATCTCCAGTATCTGAAGGCCATGCAAGTCTCGATTCCGTTGCTTTGTTTAACTCTCAGCGCTGGACGTCTTACTTACGGGAAGGGCTTGATGACGAGCACGTAGATTTTGTCGGCGATCTCACTACTCCGTTTTACGCTGATGCGGGTTACGCATACAGCTTGATGGACATTAACTGGCGTCACAACCAGTCCACATTTTATCATTTCACAAGCGATCATCGCATTTCTGGTTGGAAAGAGACCAATGCCATGTACGTCGCACTCAATAGTCAGTTTTCTGCCTAAACACCATCTATTTGCACCATTGTGCACTCTTAACACGACGATTGTATTCGACAGGACGTGAGCGTTCTGAGCATTTCATACCCTGAATTTATTCTGGGAGCATCTGTCGTGTGTTAAGCCTTGTTATTAAAAGCTTCACTTCATCGTGAAGGGATGATGTTTACATGAAAAAAACACCAAAGCAGCAAAAGAACAGAAAGCTGATGAATCACTACTCAGCTTGGAAATATGTCGTATTAATTACGACAGTCATTATTTTAACCCTAAGTGCTATACCAACTTGGTTTGGCGAACAGCCTTCTATCCAGTTGACGTTTGCGGATCAAAACAACAGTGAAATGTCGGTTGTTCATCTGAATCAACTGCTAAAAACCAACCATATTTCAGCAGACAAAATCATCGAAAAAGACGGCAAAACAACCATTGTATTCGATGGTGAAGATGCGCAAAGTAAAGCTCGTGCGTTGTTAAACAAAGAGCTAAATAAAGACGACAGCATCACTTTCTCATACGTATCGGTTGCGCCAGAATGGTTGAATGAGATGGGCTTTAGCCCAATTAAGCTCGGTCTTGACCTTCGTGGTGGCGTTCAGTTCTTGTTGAATGTTGATGTGAATAAAGCGTTTGAAGAACAACGTGATGCGTTGATTGATGAAATCAAAGCGAACCTACGTGATCAACGTGTTCGTGGTGTGCAAGTTCGAGCAGAAAGCGGCAACCGAATTACGGTAAACAGTGACAGCGAGCAAGCATTGTCGGAAGTGAACAAGTTTTTGCGTCAAAATTACCCGGGCTGGATTTCAAAAAGTTCATCTCGTGGCTTTGTGCTTGAACCGAGTGAACAAAATATCCAAGAATTTCAATCGTCGACTCTTCAACAAAACCTGAAGATCATGCGTGGTCGTATTGAAGAACTTGGTATCACAGAAGCGCTAGTGCAACGCCAAGGTAAAGAGAGCATTCGAATTGAACTCCCTGGTGTACAAGATCCTGCTCAAGCGAAAAACGTTATTGGTGCAACAGCAAGCTTGGCGTTTTATGAAGTGAAAGATGCGAGCCAAGCACACAGCAGCCAAGATCTTGTTCTTCAAGATAATGATGGTCGTACTGTGATCTTGTCAAAACGACCAGTTCTAACGGGCGAGCACATCGTGAACGCTCGTGCTGGTGTCGACAAAATGGGCATGTCAGAAGTCAATATTTCTCTTGATCACGCTGGTGGTAAGAAAATGAGTGACTTCTCAGCAACTCACATCGGCAAGCCAATGGCGACCGTTTACCGTGAATACAAAACAAACGATCGCGGTGTAACTGAGCGTAGTGAGCGCGTTATCAGCGTCGCGACTATTCAATCTCAGCTTGGTAGCCAGTTCCGTATTACTGGGGCAGGTAGCATGGACGATGCGCAGCAGTTGGCGCTATTGCTTCGCGCGGGGTCACTGACCGCGCCGGTTACTATTGTGGAAGAGCGAACAATCGGTGCTTCTCTGGGGGCAGAAAACATTGAAAACGGTTTTGCAGCACTGGCTTTAGGTATGGGACTAACACTGACCTTTATGGCACTTTGGTACCGCCGCTTAGGTTGGGTAGCAAACGTGGCGCTTTGTGCCAACATGCTTTGTTTGCTTGGCTTAATCGCCTTGTTACCAGGAGCGGTTCTAACGCTTCCGGGTATTGCCGGTTTAGTGTTAACCGTCGGTATGGCAGTAGACACCAACGTTATTATCTTTGAACGTATTAAGGACAAAATGCGTGAAGGCCGCAGCTTCGCTCAAGCGATTGATCTTGGCTTTGACAGCGCATTCTCGACCATCCTTGATGCCAACATTACTACCATGATCACCGCCGTGATTTTGTACGCCATCGGTAATGGCCCAATCCAAGGCTTTGCCTTAACACTCGGATTAGGTTTGTTAACCAGTATGTTTACAGGCGTATTTGCCTCTAGAGCAATGATCAATTTAATTTGGGGCCGCGATGCCCGTCGTGATGTGAGGGTTTAATCATGGTCGAAATGCTAAAACAAAATATTCGTAAAATTCGCTACTTTACTACGCTAGTTTCCATCATTTTAACGGTGATCGCGATCGTCGCTCTAGGCTTTAAAGGGTTGAACCTAGGTTTGGACTTCACTGGCGGTATGGTGACAGAAGTAAAGGTAGATAAGCAGCTAACTAACCATGATCTGCTTGACGTTCTGCAACCAAAGCTTGGTGAATCTGCGTCAGTGACACGCTCTGGTGAAGATGGCCGTTGGGTGATTCGTTACTCTGCGCCGGAAGATGGACAAACGTTGCCAAGTGTAGAAGAGGTGTTGAAGCCAATCTCTCACCAAGTTGATGTTGTCAGCAACAGTATAGTTGGCGCTCAAGTTGGCCAAGACTTGTTTGAACAAGGTGGCTTAGCATTGTTGATTTGTGTGTTGAGTATTCTCGGTTACTTGTGTTTCCGTTTTGAGTGGCGTTTGGCCAGTGGTTCACTGTTTGCTTTGGCCCATGATGTGATCTTAGTGCTTGGTTTTTTTGCAGTTACTCAAATGGAGTTCAACTTAACCGTTTTTGCAGCGGTGTTAGCAATTTTAGGTTACTCATTGAATGACTCTATCATCATTGCAGACCGAATCCGTGAGCTGTTGATTGCGAAACAGAGTTGGAAAACAGAAGACATCAATGATCAAGCTGTTATCGCGACGTTTTCACGCACCATGGTGACATCTGGTACGACATTGATCACTGTTGGTGCATTATGGATTATGGGAGGAGCGCCTTTGGCTGGTTTCTCAACCGCGATGTTTATTGGTGTTCTGTCTGGTACATGGTCATCGATTTCGATTGGTACCGTGCTGCCAGAGTGGTTGAAACTGGAGCCGAAACATTATCTGCCTGTTGAGATCGACGCTGCGCCATAGCATCGTTCTTTTAAGGTAAAAGTGCTTGCGCCACTCATTTTGAGTGGCGCTTTTTTTGTGCTTATTTCACGCGCATCAGACGATGTTTTACTCGTCCCAAATCGAACTCTAAGATCTGTGAGCGCTTCATTGCTTCGACTTTATTCAACATTGGCTCTTGGTAGCCTTTCTTCTTCATCCACTGAAGAGGTACAGAGAAAGTATCTTCATTAACGACATAAGACTCGCCTTTATGCTCACCGCTATAGACGTTCACAACCCAAACTCGGGCTTGAAAGTCCAATACTTCACCCATGACTTTAGCGATTTTATTCAGAATATTTTTCATTGTTTCCAGTTTGCCTTAACTTAGTAGCAACCAGACACCAACTCCCATCATTAAAGTGCCTGCGATACGGTTCATTAGACGTACATTCTTAGACTGACCTAATACGTGTTTCAACCCTTTACCACCAGTAGCGTACAGAGACATGCAAATGAACTCAAACAGTAAAATAATGGAGACAAGTATGATCAGTTGCGGTGCAAGCGCTGCGTTTTGGTCTATAAAAGGCGGTAAAAGAGAAATCATAAATGCCCAGCCTTTTGGGTTTGCGATTGCGGTAACGAAGCCTTGCATGATAAGTGCGATATTGTCACTCTTTGGTGTTTCTAAGTTGTCGACATTAATCGCAAGTTTCCCTCGCGATCGCCACATTTCAACACCAAGATAGAGTAAATAACCGCCACCAATGAACTTTAACGCGATAAACATCCAAGGATAATTGAGCATAATCGCAGCGATACCTAACACCGCAGAGACTGACACCAGCGCAACACCGAGAAGCTCTCCTATCATCATCCATAACGTGCGACGATAACCGATACTCATACCTAACGTTAGGGCGAGAGTCATGCACATACCAGGCGTGATTGAGACAAAAAAGAAAGTAGGGATGAACATACTGAGCAATGCAAGATTCATATCTGTTGATGATTTAGTGATTAAAGAGAAGCCACAAAGATAGTGCAAAGTGGAAAAGGATGCTACTACAAAGCGAACGATTACTTTCACTAGTAGCTAGTTGATGTTATTCGAATATATAAATTTAAAATGAAATTATATTTTAATCTATGCGTCATAATAGTGCGTATTGCACCAGTATGAGACAAGATCTTATATCATTTTTAGATTAAATATATTTAATTTATTATATTTTATCGGTATTAATCATCACTGTATTAAAATAATCGAATTGATAACTAAATTATCATTAAATGCAGTAATTAAATGATATGTTTGATAATTATTTTTACTGATAATTGAATTATTATTCTAATCTCAAGTTTGTTGTAATCATATAGGCTTAAAATTCAGATCTTAAATCATGACATAATGTAACGTCTACCATTCTGTATGTAACTGCATGATATTTAATAATTATGTTTCTATTTCTGTTGGTGTGGCTTTTGTGGAAGTGTGATTTAAAACAATGACTTATGTAAAATTAACCATTTTATAACATTTCACGGGTAATGAGATCTAAATCAATCTTATGCAATTGGGTGAGTTTTTTATTTGAAATGTAATATTTCTAGGTTAACTTAAAATAAAGGCAGCACGGGATTGGTTGTCAAAAGAATAAATAAACACGTCAGTTGGTGAACTATTTCATCAGTGTATTAAGTTTGCTTTTTAAATGCCGTTAAGAATGGAGTCTTCAATGAAGAAAGTCGCTTTGATCACTGGATCAAAAGGCGGAATTGGTTCTGCTATTTCCTCTCAATTAGTTAATGATGGTTACCGTGTAATTGCTACATATTTCACAGGTAACTACGAATGTGCGCTGGAGTGGTTCAACAGCAAAGGGTTTACCAAAGATCAGGTTCGCCTTTTTGAGTTGGATGTAACAAACACGACAGAGTGTGCAGAGAAATTGGCGCAATTGCTTGGGGAGGAAGGAACCATTGATGTTGTTGTCAACAACGCAGGAATCACACGTGATGGCGTGTTTAAAAAGATGACTGCGCAAGCTTGGAATGATGTCATCAATACCAACCTCAATAGTTTATTCAACGTTACGCAACCCCTCTTTGCTGCAATGTGCGAAAAAGGCGGTGGTCGTGTCATCAATATCTCTTCAGTCAATGGTCTTAAAGGGCAGTTTGGTCAAGCAAACTACTCGGCGGCGAAAGCTGGGGTGATCGGTTTCTCTAAAGCCTTAGCATACGAAGGTGCTCGCTCGGGTGTGACAGTTAATGTTATCGCTCCGGGTTACACGGGTACGCCAATGGTTGAGCAAATGAAGCCAGAAGTGCTGGAATCCATCACGAACCAAATTCCAATGAAACGTCTTGCGACACCAGAAGAAATTGCAGCATCAGTGAGCTTCTTGGTCAGCGATGCAGGCGCCTACATCACCGGAGAGACTTTGTCGGTGAACGGCGGCCTATACATGCACTAAGGAGAGAAGATGATGGAAAAAGTATTTATCGTAGCGGCGAAGCGTACTCCAATTGGTGCTTTTGGTGGCAGCCTGAAAAATACTTCTGCTGGCGATCTGGCAGCAGTAGCGATTAAAGGCGCGTTGGAAGCGGCAAAGTTACCTGGCGACAAGGTTGACGAAGTGATTGTTGGCAACGTTGTTGGTGCAGGTCAAGGAATGGGTGTTGGCCGCCAAGCGGCACTGTTTGCGGGGATTCCTGAATCTGTTCCTGCATATGGCGTAAACATGGTTTGCGGTAGTGGCATGAAAACGGTCATGGATGCCGTGTCCCATATCCGTAGTGGCGATGCTGAGATCGTTGTTGCAGCGGGTGTTGAAGTCATGTCGCAGATTCCGTTTGCTGCACCAAGCAGCATTCGTGATGGCAACAAAATGGGCAATCTGGAGCTAAAAGATCTGCTCGTAGCGGACGGTTTAACCGATGTTTACAACCAATATCACATGGGTGTGACGGCAGAAAACGTAGCAAAACAAATCGGCTTAACTCGCCAGCAGCAAGACGAATACGCGCTGTCTAGCCAACAGAAAGCGGTAGCCGCTATCGAAGCTGGCAAATTTCAAGACGAAATTGTGCCAGTGGAAGTAAAGCAACGCCGTGAAACCGTGATGTTTGATACGGATGAATACCCAAAAGCGAACGCGACAATGGAAGCCTTAAGCAAGCTACGTCCTGCTTTTGACCGCGAAGGCACTGTGACTGCGGGTAATGCATCAGGCATTAACGATGGCGCGAGTGCGATTATCGTGGCGTCTGAAAGCGCAGTTAAAGCGCATGGATTAACGCCGCTTTCTGAGATCGTAAGCTATGCGCAATCGGGTCTTGATCCGAAGATCATGGGCCTAGGTCCTGTTGAGTCCGTCAATAAAGCACTCGCAAAAGCGGAACTCAGTGTACACGACATCGACGTTTACGAGTTAAACGAAGCATTTGCAGCGCAAGCACTTGGCGTGATTCATCAGTTGGCGGAAACAAACCAAGTTCCAGTTAACGCGATTCAAGATAAAGCGAACTTTAACGGTGGTGCTATCGCGCTAGGACACCCGCTTGGTGCTTCTGGCAACCGAATCTTAGTCACGCTGGTTCACGAGCTTCATAAGCAAAATGGTCAATATGGCGTTGCTTCACTTTGTGTGGGCGGCGGCATGGGCACGGCTGTGGTTGTAAAGACAGTTAAGTAATTATTTAAACGGACATTTTTAATTCTTTCTCTAGGAGACAAACCATGTACACAGATTTCTTCAAAACATTTAGCGATCAAACTGAAAAAAATCTAGAACCTTACTTGAAGTTCAACAAGCTAGTGACAAAAAACGTAGAAGTGTTGACCGAGCTTCAATTGAACGCCATTCGCACATACAGTGAAGTGGGTCTAAACCAGATGAAAGCAGCGACAGAAATCAAAGACGTAACGTCATTGACTGCTTTCAACAGTCAGCAACTAAGCGTACTTACTAAACTTTCTCAACAAATGATGGATGACAGCAACAAGCTTCAAGCGATTGCAAAAGAGTTCAAAGAAGACGTTGAGAAAATGACTTCGGAAAATCTAAAGACTGTTACTCCAGCGTAATTTGTCCGATTCTCGCCGCCCCTAGATTTGGGCGGCGTTGTTTTTTCCGAATATAGGAGTAAGACTATGTTTCAACACTTCTTTTCGGACTATCTTGTGAAGCTTCAGGAAACCAATCATCAGTGGTGGCATGATTTCGAAGTGAACAAGGCAGTCGTGAACTCTCCTTTAAACAAGGCCATGCAAGAAGTGAACTTTGAGGATACTGCCAAACTGTTCGAACAAGCTGCGAATCAGCCTGCTGCGATTTTAAAGCTGCAAGCACAGTGGTGGGAACAGCAGCTGCAAATTTGGCAGAATGTTGCATTGGCAGGGAACCAAGCACAAATCGTCGAAGCTGAAAAAGGGGATAAGCGTTTCTCAAACGAAGCGTGGCAAAATGAAGCCATGTATAGCTTCATCAAACAATCCTACCTTTTATTTAGTAAGACCTATCTGGACACCATCGAGTCCTTGGAAGGCTTAGATGAAAAGACGAAAGAACGTATTATTTTTTTCTCTCGCCAAGCCATTAACGCCCTTTCTCCTTCCAACTTCATCGCCACTAACCCAGAGCTTTTGAAGCTGACACTTGAGCAAAACGGTCAAAACTTACTGGCAGGCTTAGAGCAGTTGAAAGAAGACGTTGAGTCGAGCGCAGACATTTTAAAAATTCGTATGACGAATAACAATGCATTCCGCGTGGGCGATGACGTTGCGACGACACAGGGTAATGTGGTTTTTCAAAACGAATTGTTTGAGTTGATTCAATATCGACCTCTAACAGAGAAAGTGAATGCGACGCCGCTGCTCATCGTCCCACCTTTCATCAACAAATACTACATCCTTGATTTAACGGCAAAGAACTCAATGGTTCGATGGTTGTTAGAGCAGGGGCACAGTGTATTTATGATGTCTTGGCGCAATCCAGGCAAGGCACAAGCGCACATAGAGTTTGGTGACTACGTGACAGAAGGCGCAGTGAAAGCCGTCGCTGCAATTGAAGACATAACAGGACAAGAGCAAATCAATGCTGCTGGTTATTGTATTGGTGGTACTGTTTTAGCAAGCACGGTTGCGTACTACGCTGCAAAACGTATGAAGAAGCGCATTAAGTCTGCTACTTTCTTCACCACGTTGCTCGACTTCTCTCAACCAGGTGAAGTCGGCGCGTATATCAATGACACCATTGTTAGTGCAATTGAAGCGCAAAATAACGCAAAAGGGTATATGGACGGCCGTTCCTTAAGCGTGACGTTTAGTTTACTGCGTGAAAACAGCTTGTACTGGAACTACTACGTCGACAATTACTTGAAGGGTAACAGTCCGGTTGATTTCGACTTGTTGTACTGGAATAGCGATAGCACCAACGTCAGCGCTGCATCTCACAATTTCTTGCTTCGCGAGCTCTATTTAGAGAACAAGCTGGTGCAAGATAAAGGCGTCAAAATTGGTGGAGTATGGATTGATCTAAATAAGATCAAAATTCCTAGCTATTTTGTGTCAACGAAAGAAGACCACATTGCGTTATGGCAGGGAACTTACCGTGGTGCGCTGAACACGGGTGGTAACAAAACGTTTGTCCTCGGTGAGTCTGGTCATATTGCGGGCATCGTGAACCCTCCAGCTAAAAATAAGTATGGTTATTGGTTGAACGATAATTTGGATGACTCTGCTGATGAGTGGTTGAATAACGCGGAACACAAAGAGGGATCGTGGTGGACACACTGGAACGAGTGGTTACTCCAATTCAACCCTAAAGAGCAAGTTGAGCCTTTCCCTATTGGCTCAGAAAACCATCCGGTTATTGATGAAGCGCCAGGACAATACGTCAAACAGGTTCTGCCAGTAAAAGAATCTTAAACAACTCCCTATAGCAGTAAATCTTAGCGGCCTTTATGGTCGCTTTTTTTATGTATGATTGCTTGTTTATTTATTGTTGGCAGTACCATTGAGCAATAAATAAAAAGCGCCGAGCATTTGCTCGGCGCTCAGTGTCAACAAATAGGCTAGTTGACGAGTAGAGATGCGTTACGTTACACCTCTTTATCCTTACCAAATGACAGCAGCCAGAGAGAGATTGCTGCTACCGCCACAAAGCCGGAAAGAATAATCACTGGCATAGCACTGTAGCCAAGGATATGCCAAATTACAGATTCTAATGTACTCATGGTAAGTCTCCTTAGTGCCAGCCTTCAACGCCGCTCATGTCTGGTAGTTTGTGCGCAATACCTTTGTGACAGTCTACACATGTTTTCTCGCCTGAAGCTAGAGCGGTGGAGTGTTGTTCTGCCGCACGTGATCCTTGCTGAGAGTAATCCATGAAATCAAACTCATGACAGTTACGACATTCAAGAGAGTCATTCTTCTTCATACGTGCCCACTCTCGCTCTGCGAGGTGTCCACGACGCTCTTGG
Source organism: Vibrio sp. 1069 (assembly GCF_033340555.1). NCBI lineage: Bacteria > Pseudomonadati > Pseudomonadota > Gammaproteobacteria > Vibrionales > Vibrionaceae > Vibrio > Vibrio sp. 1069. Next base: position 24,082 of record NZ_JAWOWP010000018.1, on the reverse strand, counting down.
AACTTCTCTGGCGTATCGATCGTCTTCGTTACGAAGTGTGCAAATAGCTCTTTAGATGCCTGTACTTTACGAACGATCTTATCCGTCCATTCATGAGGAACGTGACAGTCTGAACAAATCGCACGAACACCAGAGCGGTTGGAGTAGTGAATTGTTTCTTGAATTTCAGCAACGATCGGCGCGTGACAGCCAGAACAGAATTCTTCTGTGTTGGTTGCTTCCATACCTGTGTTGAATGCGCCCCAAAATAGAAGGCCACCAGCGAAGCCTAGAAATAAAACCACACCAGCGGCAGCTTTACTCGGGCTCGACAGTCTCTTCCAAAACGCTTTAAGTATTTTCATAAGTAACCTCTTAGTACTCGCGTTTCAATTACTGAAGCGAATCGACTGCCTTAAACTCGTTTTCCACTAGTGGTTTTGCATCCGTTTGTGGAACGTGACATTGCAAACAGAAGTAACGACGAGGAGACATATCTGCCAGTACCGCATCTTCTCTGTTTACATAGTGCGTTACGCTAATTTTAGTCGCACCTGACTCTTTTGCATTTTTCCAACTATGGCATGCAAGACACTTGTTAGCATTTAACGAAATTTCGTAGTGACGAATGCTGTGTGGGATCAACGGTGGTTGATAAACATAGCTGTCTTCAACAATTTGATCTTTAGGGAAGTCTTTGAACTCGTCTGCTGGACGCGTATCTTCCAATTGAGACATTCCACGTAAAGATTCTAGACCACCAATACCACCTGGATTATCCAACTCAGCTTGCGCAATGCCTGTCACTAACGCACCTACAGATAAAACTGCGACAAGTAATTTTTTCATCATTTCATCTCCGCCTTTATGGCTTAAATTCTTTATTAGGCCGCCATAATGACGGCCGTAGCATTCAGTATCTGAAGGTTAAGCAATCTTAGTGATTTTGACTGGGCACTTCTTAAAGTCTGTCTGTTTAGACAGTGGATCAGTCGCATCTAGGATAAGCTTGTTAATCAAAATACGTGCATCAAAGAACGGTACGAATACCAAGCCTTTTGGCGGACGGTTACGACCGCGAGTTTCAACACGAACGCGTACTTCACCGCGTTTGTTTGCCATGAGTACTTCTTCACCACGACGAACATTGCGTGCTTTTGCGTCTTCTGGGTGCATGTAACACACTGCGTCTGGTACTGCTTTGTATAATTCAGGTACACGACGAGTCATGGTGCCTGTGTGCCAATGTTCAAGAACACGACCAGTACATAACCACATATCAAATTCATCGTTCGGTACTTCTGGTGGCGCTTCGTATGGCGCGGAAATGATCTTCGCTTTGCCGTCAGCATTGCCGTAGAAGTCCCAACCAGAACCTTCTTTCGCGTATGGGTCTGAACCTTCTTTAAAGCGCCACTGTGTTTCCTTACCATCAACAACAGGCCAACGTAGACCACGTACTTGGTGGTAGCGGTCGTATGGAGCCAAATCATGCCCGTGACCACGGCCAAATGTTGCGTATTCCTCAAACAGACCTTTTTGAACATAGAAACCGAAGTGGTGAGCATCGTCATTCAGTTCACGAGCTTCTTCGATAGGGAATTTGTCGACGTTACCATTGCGGTAAAGTACGTCGTACATTGTTTTACCACGGTATTGAGGCGCTTTCGCTAGAAGCTCTTCAGGCCACACTTCTTCCATTTTGAAGCGTTTCGAGAACTCCATTAGTTGCCAAAGGTCCGATTTTGCTTGACCGACTGTGCCCACTTGTTGGTACCAAGCTTGGGTACGACGCTCTGCGTTACCGTAAGCACCTTCTTTTTCAATCCACATTGCGGTAGGAAGAATAAGGTCTGCTGCTTGTGCTGTTGCTGTCGGGTATGGGTCAGACACAACGATGAAGTTTTCTGGGTTGCGGTAACCTGGAAGACGTTCTGTATTGATGTTTGGACCGGCTTGCATGTTGTTGTTACATTGAACCCAGTAACAGTTCAGAACGCCGTCATTCAGCATACGGTCTTGCAATACGGCGTGGAAGCCAGGTTTTGGTGGAATCGTACCTTCTGGCAGTTTCCAGATGTCTTCTGCAATCTTACGGTGTTTAGGGTTAGCAACCACCATATCCGCTGGTAGGCGGTGAGCAAACGTACCAACCTCACGAGCGGTACCACATGCTGATGGTTGGCCCGTTAGTGAGAATGGGCTGTTCCCCGGAGTCGAGATCTTACCGGTTAGTAGGTGGATGTTGTAAACCAAGTTATTCATCCATACACCACGAGTATGCTGGTTCATACCCATCGTCCATAGAGACATCACTTTCGTGTTTGGATCCGCGTATTGCTTCGCAAGCTCGATAAGCTTCTCTTTCTCAACACCAGAGATTTCAGATGCTTTCTCTACTGTGTATGGCGCTACTGATTTCTTGTACTCTTCGAATGAGATAGAAGTGAGTTTGCCAGAGTTCGGGTTCTTCGCTGCTTTTTGTAGCGGATCGTCGTCACGTAGACCGTAGCCGATGTCAGTGTCTGCTTGAGTGAAGTTCGTGTGTTTGTTCACGAAGTCCCAGTTTACTGCATCGTTTTCGATGATGTAGTTTGCGATGAAGTTAGCAATTGCAAGGTCAGACTGAGGATTGAAAATGTAGCCGTGGTCAGCCAACTCAAATGAACGATGGTAGTAAGTAGAAAGCACGTTCACTTTAACGTGAGGGTGGCTTAGGCGGCGGTCAGTAATGCGAGTCCATAGAACCGGGTGCATCTCTGCCATGTTTGAGCCCCAAAGAACGAAAGCGTCTGCGTTCTCGAAGTCATCGTAACAACCCATTGGCTCATCGATACCGAATGCGCGCATGAAACCTACAACGGCAGAAGCCATACAGTGACGAGCGTTTGGATCAATGTTGTTTGATCGGAAGCCTGCTTTCATTAACTTTGACGCAGCGTAGCCTTCCATTACTGTCCATTGGCCTGAGCCAAACATACCTACGCTTGTTGGGCCTTTTTTCTCGAGGGAAGCTTTCCATTTCTCAGCCATGATGTCGAAAGCGTCATCCCAAGAGATAGGTGTAAATTCACCATCTTTGTGGAATTTGCCATCTTTCATTCGTAGCATCGGTTGAGTTAGACGGTCTTGACCGTACATGATCTTAGAAAGGAAGTAACCTTTGATACAGTTCAGACCTTTGTTTACTGGTGCTTCTGGGTCACCCTGTGTTGCTACCACTTTGCCGTTTTGAGTGCCAACAAGAACAGAACAGCCTGTACCACAGAAACGACAAGGTGCTTTGTCCCATGTGATTTTGGTTTGATCAGAGCTTGCAATCAGGTTGGCTGCAGATGCTGGTAGTGTCACACCTGCGACAGCAGCAGCTGATGCAGCCGCGTTTGCTTTCACAAACGCACGTCTTGTCATTTTCATACTTCACCCTCGATTTGGGAATGTTGTGTTCCAGTGTCTTCTTCATCCGTTTCTTCAAGCCCAGTTTCGATTTGGTGATAAACCAATACCGTGCTTAAGACGTTCGGTAAATTGTTAATGGCATCGATAGTGTCTGTGATGAAACCTTGGTTCTCAGTTTCAAGTACGACGATAATCTTGCCTTCAGGACTGTCACCATAGATTTCCGCATTTTCGTGTGCTTCTATCTTTTGTTTGATTTCGTCCAAATGTTCCGGCAGCACATGTACTACCAAACTTGAAATATGCACTTCATTTAGTGACATATAGCTCTCTCATTTATTTTTATTGCCTTTGGCCGACGACATTCGGCTTAGGCTGTTGTATTGCTCACATTGATGGATGAAGTCGGGCACACTGAAACACAGGCGCCGCAGCCGTTACACTCATCAAGGTCTAAATTGGGTTGTGCTACTTTCCCCAGTTCTAATTTGAACTGAATTGCCATCGGGTCGCACATATCCCCACAACTTCGGCATTCGACATTTTGTTTTGCTAAGCAGTTATCGTTGATACTTGCTTTTGCTTGCCAAGGTTGTTCTGTTTCTGGCAAGAAAAGGGGCTCAGGACAGGCGTTTGCACATTGATAGCAAAATGTGCATTCATCGATGGAAAAATCGACCGAGGGGAATCCGCCATCACTTTTGGTTATAATCTTTGTTTCACAGGCCTCAATGCATTTACCGCAGCGAGTGCAATCGTCCGTAAACTGTTGCGGTTTAGTTAACCAAGGCAAACGTACGGCGTTGTCGGGGTGCGCTTTTCTTGCAAAGAGTCTTCTTCTGGAAAGGTCTACCACTTAGTCACCTCGAAACTTGGAACCCAAACTAAGCATAGTCCACAATTTTCATTAATAAACTGTCATTTAAACTAACGAAATTGTAGTTTTTGACATATTTGTATAAATACCTCTTAGGGGGTAAATGGTATGCAATATTGTTTTGGATCAATAAATTCCGTCGCAGGTGATCACATATTGATAAAGTTGAAAGGTAATGGGTTCATTGCACGTAAAAATAGGATTGTTAATGGGCGAGGAACTCAGATTGTTTAAAAATGTGAAAAAGTCGGTGACGCGCACGATTGCGTCCGCGATGCTTCTTATTTTGCTGCTCTCAGTCGCTACGACTGGTTTTGCGATTTTTACGTTAGCGTCCAGTTTGAACGATGCTGAAGCCGTCAATGTTGCTGGCTCGATGCGAATGCAAAGCTACCGTCTGGCGAATGATATTCAGGTTAAATCTGTTGACTATTCTTCACATATTGACGCATTTGAACATTCGATATATTCACCTTCAATGAAAGCGCTTCAGCATTGGTCTGTGCCTGAAGACATCACTCACGATTACTACCGTCTTATTATCAGATGGCATGAACTCAAGGCGGTGCTGAGAGGAGACAACCCGGCAGAATATCAACTCCTAGTGGCCGGTTTTGTTGAACAAATCGATGAGTTTGTATTTAAGCTGCAAAGCTTTTCGGAGCAAAAACTGATTAACTTAGCCTGGATCGGCGGGTTAGGGTTGGGTGGCATCCTTTGTGTCAGTATGTTTGTCGTTCATTTTGTGCGCCTCGAAGTTGTTCGGCCTCTGCGTGCCTTAGTTTTTGCTAGCGAGCAAATTAAAAATCGCTCATTCAATATATCGCTCAATGTATCCAGCGATAATGAAATGGGAATACTGACTCGAACCTTTAACCGGATGGCGACAGACCTTGGTAAGTTGTACCGAGGATTAGAACAAGCGGTTGATGAGAAAACACGTAAATTGCAGCATGCCAACCAGTCTTTAGAAGTGCTGTATGACTCGTCAAAAGAACTCACGGCGTCGCGTATTAATCAAGACAATTTCCAGGCGATTTTGCAGCATATCGTCAGTCTTGAGGGCATTAAAGCGGTCAAACTTGAAATCGAGCAGCTGGGAGAACCGAGCTGGATATTGATGGAAGGAGAAGAATGCTGCCAAGATTGTGATGAAGATTGCCACGGTAAAGCCCTGATGCTAGATGGTGAGCACTTGGGCTATTTATATTGGAAAGCAGGGTTACCTTGTCCGAACGAGGCTCTTATTGACAACTTCGTGCAGATTTTATCACGCGCCGTGTATTACAATCGGGCGCAGCGCCAAGCAGAACAAATTCTGCTGATGGAAGAGCGAGCCACTATTGCTCGGGAGTTGCATGATTCATTGGCTCAAGCACTCTCTTACTTAAAAATTCAGGTCGCTTTGTTAAAGAGAAGCGTAAAGAACTTGCCTGACGAAAAGGCGATCGCGCAGGCTAATCAAGTTATTGCTGAGCTAGATACGGGCTTATCTGCCGCGTATACGCAGTTACGCGAGTTACTGACGACGTTTCGTCTTACGATTAAAGAGGGCAGTTTTGGCCAAGCATTGCAAGACATGGTTGAAACGCTCAGTGAACAAACTGCTGCGGACATTACGCTAAAAAATAGACTTTCATCAACTGAACTGGATGCACATCAGCAGGTTCATTTACTACAGTTGATAAGAGAAGCGGCAATTAATGCAATCAAACATGCGCAAGCAGATAATATTCACATTCAATGTCTCGATAATGATGGAAAAGTCACAGTAACCGTTAGCGACGATGGAATAGGCTTTGAACATCAAGACGAAAAATTAAATCATTACGGTATGAGTATCATGCAAGAGCGGGCCGCTAGACTGCATGCCGATCTGCACATCGAAGCATCGATAAACAAAGGTTGTACCGTAAAATTAGAATTCCAACATAGTAAGGAAGTAAACAGTGACAGTGTGTAAAGTAATGCTGGTGGATGATCATCCACTCATGCGAAGAGGTATCCACCAGCTTTTAAGCTTTGAGCCTGAGTTTGAGGTCATTGCAGAAGCAAGTAATGGCGCGGATGCAGTAGCGAAAGCGCATGAGCTAGAACTGGATCTTGTACTTCTTGATCTTAATATGAAAGGCATGTCTGGCCTTGATACTTTGCAAGCACTGCGTGCAGATGGCTGTGAAGCCAGAATTGTCATTCTAACCGTTTCAGATAGCCCAGCAGATATAGAAGCAATAGTTCGAAGTGGTGCCGATGGCTATTTATTGAAAGACACTGAGCCTGATGAGTTGGTTGAGTTGCTAAAACAAGCGCACCAAGGGGACAAGGCATACAGCCAAGAAGTTTCTAAGTATTTGAGTGAACGTTCAGAGCAAGAGGACGTGTTTGATACACTGACCGATCGTGAATTGCAGATCTTAAGAGAGGTGGCAAGAGGTTTCCGCAACAAGCAAATTGCCGATCGTCTTTTTATCTCTGAGTCTACGGTTAAAGTACATATGAAGAGTTTACTTAAAAAGCTTCAAGTTCCTTCTCGTACTGCAGCAACCGTCCTTTATCTTGAGCGCTTTGGCGACATCAAATAACATTGTTGGATTTTAATCTATAATAATAAATAAAATCAAATATTTATATGGATTCTGACGAATAAAAAAACCGCCTTTTAGGCGGTTTTTTTACTTGTCTGGGCGAATAGAGTACAAGTCACTGTTGTGCTTACCACACTCCAAATAGTACTGATAAGCCACTTTTTTGCTTTCAGCAATGACTCTCATGCAGTGCATTTTCCCCTGTTCAAAATATCGAATCTCATATTCTACACTGGTATCAAGTTGCTCAGCGGCTGCCATACTTCGCCTCCATAAACCATCCAAAAAACATCCATGCAAATTATATGCCGTTATAGGGAGCGTCGTTCGGTACGTTTTTTAGCCGATAATTGCGCTCTAACTCACTTTTTTGCGGATAGCTGTGATCAAAAAGTTAATTTCAAACTCTATATATTATTAAGGTGGCAATCAATATTTGTCACACTGGTGTAAGTTTGCCGCAATACTAAGTGATACAGGTTGAGTATAGAACTTAATCAACAGAAAAGGGAATACGAATAAGTGACTAAATTAAAGGATGTATCTAATAAGGCGCTTCGTTATGGCCTTCTATTTTGTTTCGTATTTCTGCTTGCCGGTTGTGCGAAAAAGTTTTTATACAGCAATATCGATTGGTTCGTGCTCGATTACTTAGAGGACTATGTCTCGTTGCAAGGGGAACAAGAAGTCCTAGTGGAAGAGCGCTTATTACTGTTGGCAGACTGGCACAAGAAAGAGGAGTTACCATTATATATCGAACATCTAAAAGACCTTGAGAGATTAAAAGCGAGCGATATCACCTTAAATTACTTACAACAAAATCGAGATAGAATGCGAGCGCATTACGATAGAGTGGTCAGCAAAGCAGCACCAGATCTTTTTGCGTTAAGTTTGCAATTAACGAAAGAGCAAGAACGCGAGTTTTTGAGTAATGTACAAGAACATTATCAAGAGCGAAACGCAAAATATGCCGATAAGACAGAAGATGAAGTGCGTGAAATTATTCTGGATAACACTGAAGAGTGGATGGAAGAATGGCTAGGGAATCTATCAGGAAATCAGCGTCAATTAGCTCAAACATTTTCTCAGCAAGTTATTTTAAACAGCCCTTTATGGAGAGATTATCGAGCCACGGTATATCAAGAGCTCGAATACTTGTTCGACAACAAATCTAATGTTGTGACTTATCAAGATATATTTATGCGACTCTTGTTCGAACCAGAGAGTTATTATAGTGAGCAGCTTTCTCTGAATATTGACTCTAACTTTGCATTGGTTGATCAACTGACATTAGATGTTTCTCGTTCGATGACCGATAAGCAATGGCGTCATTTTCGTGAAAAGGTTAAAGAGTGGCGAGTACTGGCTGAGGAACTTTTAGATTAAATTCATACCTCAATGAGCGAAAGCAAAGCGCAAAAGCCTTTCTTATCAAAAAATGATTCAAAGCAAATTCTTATTGAGCTAAGAGCGTAACATAGCGTGAGGTTTGATGAGGCAACGTCAGATTATCAATGCGTGATAAGGCCTCATCGTACAAAACAATGAGAATAAATATGAAACATTTAGTTGAAAGATTTCTTCGATACGTCACGTTTGATACCCAATCCAATCCACATGTGACGCTTTGCCCAAGTTCACCTGGCCAGCTTGTGTTTGCTGAGTTACTTAAAAAAGAGATGCTCGAACTTGGCTTAAGTGACGTGACTTTGGATAAAAATGGCTACTTGATGGCTAAACTGCCAGCCAATGTTGATTATGCGGTTCCTCCTATCGGCTTCATTGCCCATATGGATACCGCGCCGGATGCATCTGGCAAAAACGTAAAGCCGCAATTCATCGAAGATTACCAGGGTGGCGATATTGCATTAGGGTTGGGGGATGAAGTGTTATCTCCCGTGCAATACCCAGATTTACATCACCTACATGGCCACAATCTTATTACTACCGATGGCACTACATTACTTGGCGCGGATAACAAAGCCGGTATCGCAGAGATTCTTTCCGCGGTAGCTCTGCTACTGGAAAACCCAGACATTCCACACGGCGACATTTGTATCGGCTTTACTCCGGATGAAGAAATCGGTCGTGGTGCAGATTTGTTTGATGTTAAAAAATTTGGCGCGAAATGGGCATACACTATAGATGGTGGCCCGCAAGGTGAATTGGAATACGAAAACTTTAATGCAGCAAACGCTGATGTAATTTTTCATGGTGTTAGCGTTCATCCAGGTACTGCAAAAGGCAAAATGGTCAATGCGATGAACTTGGCTGCGAAATTTCAAGTTCAAATGCCCCAAGATCAAACTCCGGAAACAACCGAAGGTTACGAAGGGTTCTTCCATCTAAAATCGGCAGAAATGGGCGTTGCACGAAGCGAGCTAGGTTACATTATTAGAGACTTTGACCGTCAAAGACTTGAGGATCGAAAAGCCTTTATGCAGAAACTCGTCGATGAAATGAACACGGGTTTACGCCATGGTTCTGTAGAGCTAAAAATAAAAGACAGCTATTACAATATGAGAGAAATGGTTGAGCCTTACCCTCATATCATTGAGCTGGCAAAGCAAGCGATGGAAGCGTGTGATGTGGAACCGATTATAAAACCTATTCGTGGTGGTACAGATGGTGCTCGTTTATCTTTTATGGGTTTGCCGTGCCCGAATATCTTCACCGGTGGTTTTAACTTCCACGGAATTCATGAGTTTATTTCTGTTGAAATGATGGAAAAATCAGTACTCGTTATTGTCAAAATTGCTGAGCTCACAGCGAAAAAACACAGTTAAAAGACTACGTCGAGACCTCTTGCAGATTTAATAACAAAATAGCCCAGATCTTCCTGGGCTATTTAAATATTAAGATGGAATACTAGCGCACGTCTTTGTCTTCAATTTCAATGTCTTCTAGTGGTAACCAGTCGACTTTCACACCCGCTTGATCGAACATATCTTGACTGACTTGGATTTTATCTCCCCAGCGAGATAAAAAGTCTTCAGACTGCTCAGGGCAGTGTACGTGTGAGATCCCTGTTTGAATGATCTTTGCCGCGCAGTTAGGGCAAGGAAAATGCGTTACCCAAATATCACATCCGTCTAAGTCACGTTTTGAGAACAAAATTGCGTTCTCTTCCGCGTGCAGTGTTTTAAGGTATTTCAACTCGCGCTCATCGGTGTCGACACTGTCAGAAACACCATGCGGATAGCCATTAAATCCAACAGATACAATGCGATTCTGTTTAGTAATAACGGCACCGACTTGTGTTGATGGGTCCTTACTCCAAGACGCCACTAGTTCTGCCATCTGGTAAAAGCGTTTCGCCCATTTAGAAATCATAGTCATCCTCTCTGTCGAAGGCGTTGAATTAATTGAATGATAACCCATTTATATTAAAAAAATAGTCAAAATCGGGGTCTTGAGTATGAAGGCGTCACTTTTTACCTTTTTAGCCACAAAACGTTCTTATCTTGAGCACTGAATCTCACTTTACGCCCGAATACAATACTCCCGTTAGTGTTTCCAAGCACACGCTAAAATTCGCGATCTCCTAAGGCGTATATTAAATAGTTATGATTGAGTTGTATGTATATTGCTCATTGAATACCACTGTTAACTAAATTACTTTATTTTCCTTTTGTTTCTCATGTTTACATTTAGAAACACCTTGGGCGCTTTTCAGTGAAGTTTTCAGTGGCAGCAAGGAGTAAGGTTGATAGGAATTCAACAATATCCTGTTCTATAAAGACGGTAAATACATGCAAAAGAAACCACTTGTCGCACTAATGGCGGCTACAGCAATCCTCGCAGGATGCGGGGAAGCTAATAATGCCCAAACGAAAGGTCAAGCGCCTCTCGTAGTGACTCAGGATGTCACGGTTATCGACTACCAACCGAGCAAGTCTTATATCGGTCGCATTGAAGCAGTAGAAGATACCAATATTACCGCGCAGATTTCTGGCTACTTAAAAGCTCGTCACTTTGAAGAGGGGCAAATGGTAGAAAAAGGGCAGCTCCTTTACTCTATCGAGCCATCTTCTTTTGAAGCCCAAGTCGCGAGTGCTAAAGCCGCACTTGCACAAGCTAAAGCGGCGCTAAAAAAAGCCGAATTAGATCATACTCGAGGTAAAAACTTGTTGCCTCGCGGTAGTATCTCTCAATCTGAGTTTGATGCTTTAACTGCGGCACTTCTTGGTGCGAGAGCAGAGCTAGAAGCGGCAAATGCTCAACTTAAACTTGCTGAAGTTAACCTTTCCTATACTCAAATCCGAGCACCTTTTAGCGGACGTATTAGTGATACCAAAGTTAGTACGGGTGATCTGGTTTCTCCATCATCTGGCGTGCTGACAACTCTGGTGAGTTTAGATCCAGTTCATACCTCATTTAGTGTGAGTGAGCGTGAGCGTTTAGCTATGGGTATGGATCAAGTAAAAGGTGATGGCTCGGCTGAATCAAACCGCGTTGAAGTTCAGCTTGAACTGGAAAATGGACAGTTTTTTGAGCATCTAGGTAAGCTTGATTTCTTAGGTAATCGTATTGACACCAAAACGGGTACGATTGCTATGCGCGCGCTAGTGCCAAACCCAGAGCAGAAGTTACTTCCGGGTCAACACATCAAAGTGAACTTGAGAGATAAGAACACGAAAGACGTTATTGTTATCCCACGACGTGCCGTACAGACTGACTTAGAAGGTGACTTTGTGATGGTGATGGCTGAGGGAAGTGTGGCAGAGCGTCGTAACGTCGAGCTTGGCCCTCAGGTTGAACAAGGCATTATCATTCGAGAAGGGCTCGATCAGGAAGATACGGTTATTACACAAGGCCTACAACGTGTGCGTAATGGTGTAGAAGTGCGCCTTCAAGCACCTGCTGAAGATAAGCAGTAGGGGGCACTATGTTAAGTCGTTTCTTTATTCAGAGACCTAAATTCGCGCTGGTTATTTCGATCATATTAACGCTAGCCGGCGCGATCTCACTGGCGATTTTGCCAGTGGCTGAGTACCCACAGATAAGCCCGCCATCAGTAAGCGTTTCGGCTTACTACACTGGCGCGAGTGCGGAAGTTGTCGAGCAGGCCATTGCGGACCCCATAGAGACCTCAGTCAACGGCGTTGAGGATATGATATACATGTCTTCAAAGAGCGCGAACGATGGCTCTTACAGCCTAAACGTCACGTTCGATGTTGGCACCGATCCAGATATGGCGCAAGTTAACGTGCAAAACCGCGTGTCACAGATTGAGTCAAAACTGCCTCAAGAAGTTCGCATGGTTGGTGTGACGGTGAAAAAGCGTTCACCTGACTTGCTGATGGTACTTAACTTCTATTCACCTGATGGCAAATACGATGATCAGTTCTTGATTAACTACATTAACTTGAATGTAAAAGATCAGTTGGCTCGTGCGAAAGGTATCAGTGAAGTTAACGTGATTGGTGGTGGCGAATACGCAATGCGTGTTTGGTTAGATCCTGAAAAAATGGCCAACCTTAAGCTAACCACGTCAGACGTATACGCCGCTTTGGCTGAACAGAACGTTCAAGTTGCGGCAGGGCGTGTAGGTGCAGCACCATACAACAATCCGCAAGAAGTTCAGTTTAACCTTGTGACCAAAGGTCGCTTGGAAAGCGTGAGTGAGTTTGAGAACGTAGTCCTTCGAGCTAATCCCAATGGCTCTACGGTTTATCTGAAAGATGTTGCTCGCGTTGAACTAGGCAAAAAGTTCTACGATGGTAACGGTAAGTTCCGTGGCCAGGACGCGTCAATCGTTGCGTTGTCTCTTCAATCGGATGCGAATGCGTTAGAAAGTGGTCAGGCCGTCATGGAGCTCCTTGAGGGCTTGAGCAAAAACTTCCCAGAGGGAATGGAATACGAGACCAGCTACGATACAACCGTGTTCGTATCTGAATCGATCAAAGGGGTAGTAAAAACACTGATTGAAGCGATTCTATTGGTGATCGCTGTAACTTACTTGTTCTTGGGTAGTGCGCGTGCAACGTTGATTCCTGTTGTCGCGATCCCCGTTTCTCTGATTGGTACGTTTGCCATCATGCAGGCAACGGGCTTCACCATTAATACGGTTACTTTGTTTGGCCTGATCCTTGCGATTGGTATCGTGGTGGACGATGCGATTCTGGTTATCGAAAACGTCGATACTACCATGGCGAAAGACCCAACCATTTCACCGCGTAAAGCGACGTTGCTAGCGATGAAAGAAGTAACGGGACCAATCATCACGTCGACCTTGGTTCTACTTGCGGTATTCATACCCGTCGCCATGCTGCCAGGTATCACCGGTATCATGTATCGCCAGTTCGCTTTGACCATCTGTATTTCGGTTGTGATTTCATCCATCAATGCATTGACGCTGTCTCCAGCACTTTGTTCTCTGGTATTGAAGCAGGGTGGGGGCAATACCGCTAACTGGTTCCAGGCTTTCAACCGAGGCTTAGAGCGCATCACTACGCGTTATGGCCAGATCGCTGGTTTCTTGGTGAAGAAGTCTTTACTGCTCGTGACGTTCTTTATAGTTGCTATCGCAGCGGTCACTTTCTTTGCGAAAACCACCTCTACAGCGTTTGTTCCTCAAGAAGATAAAGGCATTTTGCTGGTTAACGTACAGCTACCAGATTCAGCCTCTTTATCACGCACTGAAGAAGTCACCAATGATTTAATGAAAATGATCGGTGAAGAACCTGGTGTGGATGGTGTGACGGTTGCGAACGGTTACTCGTTTATGACAGGCGCAGCAGCATCAAACGGTGCTTCTGTATTTATCAAATTGCATGATTGGGATACTCGTAACTCGCTGCAAGGAGAGCACTCTGCTAATGCTATCGCGGCACGTATTAACGGGCGAGCGGCGACAGAGTTACCTCAAGCGGTTGTTTTTGCGATGGGACCACCGGCGGTTCCAGGTATGGGCGCTGCGTCTGGTTTTGAGTTTGTGCTTGAAGACACGCTAGGGCGAAGTCGTACCGACTTGTCGATGGTCATGGGAGAAATGATCCAAGCGGCTAACCAAGCGCCTGAAATTGCCTACACGTTTAGCACGTTCCGCGCGAATGTTCCGCACTACTACGTTGATATCGATCGTGAGAAAGCGCAGCAATTAGGTATTTCGCTGTCGTCTATTTTCCAAACCTTGCAAGGCAACTTAGGTTCGCTTTATGTGAATGACTTCACCATGTTTGGTAAGAACTTCCGCGTAACCATGCAAGCTGATAGCCAGCACCGTAGCAGCATGGAAGATCTAGAGCGTTTCCATGTTCGTTCTTCGAACGGTGATATGGTCCCGTTAAGTACGCTAGTGAGCTACGAGCAAGTGTTTGAGCCTGATGTGGCGTGGCGTTACAACATGTACCGCAGTGCTATCATTCAAGGCCAACCAGCACCGGGTTACTCTAGTGGTGATGCGATTGCCGCAATGGAACGCGTTGCTGCTGAAGTTCTTCCACAAGGGTACACGTATGAATGGACAGGTATGGCTTATCAGGAAGTGCTCGCGGGTAACCAAGCCATTTATGCGTTTGCGCTGGCTTTGATCTTCATTTACTTGTTTATGGTGGCTCAGTATGAGAGTTGGAGTATTCCACTGGCTATTATTTTGGTGGTCCCAGTAGCAACGTTAGGTTCCTTCCTTGCGTTGAATCTAACTGGCACGCCGCTTAACTTGTATGCCCAAATTGGTCTTGTCTTGCTCATAGCCTTGGCGGCGAAAAACGCAATTTTGATTGTGGAGTTCGCCAAGCAAGAGCGAGAAGAAAAAGATGCTGATATCGATAGTGCAGCGGTTAAAGGAGGCACGTTACGTTTCCGCGCTGTGAATATGACATCCTGGTCATTTATCCTGGGTATCTTCCCGCTTATCTTTGCCGCTGGTGCGGGGCACGTCAGTCAAAACTCACTCGGCGTGTCGCTGATTGGTGGTCTATTGTGTGTGCTTCTAGCAGGTACATTCTTGATCCCAGGCTTCTACGCCCTGGTGCAAAGACAGCGTGAGAAAGTTCATGGCGGCAACACCAAGCTGGTTCCTCTTGATGATGAATAATCACATCCGAAGTGCGCAGTAAGCACGAAGTGACAATTGAAAAAAAGCCCGAAGCAATGATTGCCTCGGGCTTTCTATTTTGAAAAGGGTTATTTTAGCGCAGTTTTGAATTGTGCAACAGCTTCATCCATATCATGAGCTTGAGCAGAGACAGAGTTGACTTCATGCAAGCATTCCTGAGCGGATTGCATGTTATTCTCAGATATTGCGTTTAGCTCGGTGATTGAACCGCTAACTTGGTTCATCACGATACCTTGTTCTTCAATTGCTGAAGCTATGCGCTCCGAATTACCTTGAATTGAATGCATGTCAGTGATGATCTGTTGCAGGCTAGAATCCAGTTTTTCAGAAGCATTAAGTGTTTGTTGCCCTTGATCGTTACATTGATCAATATCAGCAACAACTGTAGACATTTGAGTTTGAATATCTGCAACTACCCGCGTGATTTCCTCTGTGGATTGATGAGTTCGGCTAGCTAGGGCGCGTACTTCATCGGCAACAACTGCAAACCCGCGGCCTTGTTCGCCTGCTCGCGCGGCTTCAATTGCTGCGTTGAGAGCTAGTAGGTTGGTTTGCTCTGCAATCTCTTGGATGATGTTCACGGCACCACCAATTTTATCTACATGCTGATTCAGCGAGCCAATCGACTGCTGGCTGTTTGATAAAATCGTGGTTAGTTGACCGATGTTGGTTACCGTCGCCTCAACAACTCCTCGACCTTGTTCGGCATTATTCGCTGCCTGATGTACGCCTTCTACCGCAACTGATGTGCTTTCTGAGATTTCACCTATTGTGGCAACCATTTGCTGAACTGCCGTCGCCATTGATGCAGTGTGGTCAGTTTGAGTGTGGAATTGCTCCATAACGCCTTCTAACTCACGATGCATATTATCGGTACTTGCAGTGAGTTGCGCCGATTTTTCTTGGGTACTACTAATTAGATGCTCAAGCTTATCCAATAGGTCATTGAGGTGATGACTGATATCAAATAGCTCGTCTTGACCTTTCAAATCAGATCGAAGTCCCATGTTGTTCGTTTCGCTGATACTTCGAATGGTGCCAAGTAAGCTATTCACTCGCGTATTGATTGAACGTGAAATTTGCCAAATCAATGCGAAAATAACGACTAAGATCAGAGCTGTAATGACCTGCTTGATGGTCGACATTTGTTCATCACGTTGTGCGGCAGCAGAGCTAAGGGCTGTGGAAAAGGTTTCAAATTGCTCTTCTACGGCATGGGATAATGCGCGAGTTTCACCGAGTAGGCCTTTGTCATAAGCAACCCCAACAACTTGCTTTTGGGCCGCCAATTGCTTACCTGTTTTGATAAGCTCCGGAGCATATTGCCCCTCAAGCAAGTCACTATTGAATAGTCCTGCTTTTACCGCAGAGTCAAAACGGACTAATGCCAATAACTGCTGGTGGTCTGAACGTTGTTTTGCTTCTAATAGTGCTTGTTCGTAACCAGCGAGAAGCCCACTCTTTGAATCAAGCCCGTATAGTTGGTAAGCGCTGACCAGATTCTGAAAGCCCCTTTGGTATGCGAGCAAGTCTTGCTTAAATTGTTGACTGGAAGGTAATTCATTACTCTTGAGTATGTTCGCAAGCTCTTTTTCTGTGTCTATAAACTTGTCAACATTGGCGTCAAACTTATTTAGATATTTGTCATTACTACGTAGTAGGAAATCTTTTTCATTTCTGCGTAAGTTGAGTAAGCGTATTTCTAGATCACCAACGAGTTTGATCGCGTGATTTAGATCATTGCTCTTGTTTTCAAAATGGGATGACGTACCCAAAAGGGCCACGATGCCTAAAATGGCGATAACTCCGAGGAAGTAGAGTTTTTGCCTAATAGTCATATTGTTGTTTCCTGAATAAGTAACTAAAAAGAGAAATCCAATGAGATTTCCAAGGGCTAGCAAACGTTGTTCAACTAACATGTCGAGAAAACGACATTCACTAATACAGCACTTTTTTACGTTGCTGTTTTTTCGCTCCGTGCTTGTTTTTTGTATCAAGTCGTCGGCGTTGAGAAGCGCGGGTTGGTTTCGTTTTAATACGCTTCTTCTCCTGTAAAGCGGCAGCTTTTATCAATGCTTGAAGCCGATTTAGGGCGTCTTCCTTATTTTGTTCTTGTGTCCGAAATTGTTGCGCTTTGATGATGATCACGCCATCTTTACTTATACGACTATCAGAAAGTGCAAGTAATCGCTCTTTGTAAAAGTCAGGTAAGCTTGAATGCCGGATATCAAAGCGCAGGTGTATAGCGGACGCTACCTTGTTAACGTTCTGGCCACCATTTCCTTGAGCTCTAATTGGGGATAATTGAATTTCCCACTCTTGAATTGTGACGGAGTTCGAAATTTTGAGCATGATAAGTAAATGCCGGTAAGGACGATTGAAAGAGCTGATAAATTAACATTACAGATGCACAAATAGAAGAAAAGACATGAGCACGATTGATTTTAGACCCTATGAGGGATTCATATTTGATATGGATGGTACTCTAATCGATACCATGCCAGCCCACTTGGCAGCTTGGCAAGCAACTGCTGAGCGTTTTGATTTTCCGTTTTGCCAGGAATGGTTTCACAGTTTGGGAGGGATGCCGAGCTTTAAAATTGTTGAGGAACTAAATCGTGTGCATGAGCTTTCGTTAGATCCTAAAACTGTCGCGACATTTAAAATGGAAACATTCGCTGCTATGGAGCTTCATGGTGACGTTATTCCTTGCACGAACATCGTGTTAGAGGAATATTTAGGCCATAAGAAAATTGCAGTCGGGACTGGCAGCCAACGAGAAAGTGCCATGCGCTTATTAAGTCATGCAGGTTTATTAGACAAGTTAGATGTTGTAGTAACCGCGAGTGATGTAGAGAACCATAAACCCTTTCCAGATACCTTTTTGGTGGCCGCGGAACAACTCGACTTGGAGGCGTCACAGTGTCTTGTGTTCGAGGATACTGAGTTGGGGAAGCGAGCGGCGCATGCAGCTGGTATGGATTGCGTTATGGTGCAAGATAATGAGTTGATCTTTTTCCCAAAACCATAGTGGCAATATCCCTTAATATGAGATCAAAATGGGGTGCAAATGCACCCCATTAATTTTTACCACATCATCGATCATGAATCATAGATGCTTATTCTGGTTGAACTAGCTCTTGGTATTCAAATGAAGGTACCACAACTTCTACGCGACGGTTTTTCTCACGACCTTCGCGAGTGCTGTTGTCAGCAACTGGGTTTTCTTCACCCATACCTTTAACTGTCAAACGATCTGAACCAATGCCAGCTGCGGTTAGGTAATCAGCAACAGATTGAGCACGACGCTCAGACAGTTTTTGGTTGTATGCCGCAGGGCCTGAGCTATCCGTGTAACCAGTAATCTCTACTTGAGCTTGAGGATATTCGTTCAAGAATGAAACAAAGTTGTCCAGACGTTCAGAAACGGACTCTGTTAACTTAGCACTATCGAATTCAAACGTACCTGTACCGTACTCTTCTTTGTGCACCTTGCTCATCATCACTGGTTCTGGATCTGGCTCGATCACTTCTTCCGTTACAACTGCTGCAACAACTGGAGCTGCTGCGAATTTGTAGTTAACACCGATACCAAAGAAGTTAGCATCCATGTCGTCCCACACGTCGTCAGACATGTCTTGGTAACGTTGGTATTCAGCGCGAACACTCCAGTTTCTATCGATCGAGTATTCAGCACCCAAAGAACCTGTTGGGACAAAGTCTGTTTCGTCATCAGACATCATGTAAGCACCACCGATCTTAGCAAACAGATTCCAAGAGTCGTTTAAGTGCCAGTTGAATTTAGGTGCAAGTGTTAAAGCCGTTAGATTGCCGTCAATCGTATTAACCGTGTTAGCCCCTGACATCGAGTTAGCTTTGTAGTCGCCTAAGAAGTCTACGCCGTACTCTAGCCCAATGATATCGGTAAAGTCATAACCGATATGTAGTCCTGCACCAAACGCTTCATCATCACAAGGGCTATTTAGATAGCAAGCGTCGTCAAGTGTAGTCATGCCCACTTTGCCCCCGATGTACATTTCAGCTTGAGCAGAGTTTAAAAGCGCGCTACTACCAGCTACCACTGCTGCTACTGCAATTGCTACTTTGTTCATAATATTTCCTTGTATTGATTGCATATTAACTTCTACTTCGTTTTATCAAAAAATTAGAAAAAACCAGCGTTTATAAGAAATTAGTTTAATATTCTAATCATTTCATATCAAGCAACAATATATTTGAACTTGATCAACATTTACTACCCAAAAATACCTCACAAACTTCTGATATTTCTTACATTGTAGTAAAGATTTTTTGGTGCATAAGAAAATTGATGATTATTTTGAACTTTTTTCGTAAACTTTACTTTACATTGTGCGCAGTAGTTAACAGGTGGCTTTTATTTGCATTTATTTGCAAAAACTGATTGCAAGTCTACGCCTAAGCCGATAAGTTACTTAAACGCTAGACAGAAAATGACCACAGCCCTTGATGCTGCTCGCTTTGTGAACAATGTTGCAATGAGTTCAGTTGGTAAAAATGGGGTCGGAAATAAAACCAGGAAGTAGAAGTAATGTTTCAAACTGATGATGTAAGAATAAATAGAGTAAAAGAGTTATTGCCACCTGTTGCAGTATTAGAGAAGTTCCCAGCGACTGAAACCGCTTCTTCGACCACTTTTGATTGCCGTAACGCCATTCACAATATTCTTGAAGGAAAAGACGATCGATTACTCGTGATCGTTGGCCCGTGTTCTATTCACGATCCGGCTGCCGCGGTTGAGTACGGTAAAAAGCTAAAAGTATTACGTGATGAACTGGGCGAGCAGCTTGAGGTTGTTATGCGAGTTTATTTTGAAAAGCCGCGTACGACCGTTGGTTGGAAAGGCCTTATCAATGACCCTTACTTAAATGACACCTATAAGCTAAATGATGGTCTACGTATCGGACGTAAACTTCTTCTTGATCTAACCGATATGGGCTTGCCAACGGCAAGTGAATTCTTAGATATGATCACACCTCAGTACGTGGCGGATTTGATCAGTTGGGGCGCTATCGGTGCTCGTACGACAGAATCTCAGGTTCAC
The DNA here is from genome assembly GCF_033340555.1 of Vibrio sp. 1069. NCBI lineage: Bacteria > Pseudomonadati > Pseudomonadota > Gammaproteobacteria > Vibrionales > Vibrionaceae > Vibrio > Vibrio sp. 1069. Next base: position 4,097 of record NZ_JAWOWP010000018.1, on the reverse strand, counting down.
CGCGAGCTAGCTTCTGGTCTTTCTTGTCCTGTAGGTTTCAAAAACGGTACAGACGGGAATATTAAAATAGCGAGCGACGCGATTCGTTCTGCAAGCGCTTCCCATCACTTCCTTTCAGTAACAAAATACGGTCATTCCGCGATCGTAGAAACCGCTGGTAATCCAGACTGCCATATTATTCTACGTGGCGGTAAAGAACCAAACTACAGTGCAGCACATGTAGCTCAAATTAAAGATGAGCTGGACACCGCAGGTCTGCCGAAAAAAGTGATGATTGATTTTAGCCATGCTAACAGCTCGAAGCAGTTCAAGCGTCAAATGCTGGTGTCTGATGATGTATCCGAACAAATCTCTGCTGGCGAAGAAGCCATTTTTGGTGTGATGATCGAGTCTCATTTAGTTGAAGGTCGCCAAGACTTAGTGGATGGCAAAGCAGCCACTTATGGTCAGTCGATTACTGATGCATGTATTGGTTGGGAAGATACGGAAACGGTACTTCGTCAGCTTTCTGATGCAGTAAAAGCGCGCCGCAACAAGTAAGCTCAACAGAAAAACTTTTTAAAAGCGAAAAGTGAATAGTGAAGAGCCAGAGGTACTATGCCTCTGGCTCTTTTTGTTGAGAATTACTCTCATATCTTTCTATTGTTTCTGCTTTCCTATATGTTATCTGTATACGTTGTAACCAAAAGGAATTTGGAATTGAATCGTAATGTATGGCTTCTATCCCTCTGCCAAGCCTTATTAATGACAGGGAATATTTTACTCATATCTGTTATTGCCCTTATTGGCAAAACACTTGCGCCGTCATCAAGTTTTATCACATTACCAGTTGCACTGCAGTTTTTGGGACTGATGGCCGCGACAATTCCTGCGTCGCTAATTATGGGCAAGTTAGGGCGTCGCCTTGGTTTTAGCCTTGGTAATGTCATTGGCATTTTGGGTGCTAGTCTAGCGACGTATGCATTAAGTCAACAAAACTTCTATCTGTTCTGCATGTCTACGTTTTTGCTTGGTGTTGGTATAGGTTTCGGTACTCTATACAGGTTTGCTGCCATTGAAGTGTGTGAAGAGTCGGCAAGGCATAGGGCGATTTCGATATCTATGGCGGGTGGGGTGTTAGCGGCGATCCTTGGGCCTAATCTGGCCGTGTACTCGCAGCAGTGGTCAGATGATGGCTTATACATTAGTGCATTTGCTGTGCTTGTCGTGCTTTATATAACCGCGTTGGTTGTGCTACAAACCATTCGTTTTCCACCTGCACACACGCAGGCGCTACACGCTAAGGCGGATAAGCTGAGACTGATTATTCGTCGACCTAATTTCATGCTGGCAGTTATCGCGGCAATGGTTGCGTACGCGGTGATGAACATTTTAATGACAGCAACTCCTTTAGCGATGATTGGTTGTGGCTTTGATTTTGATAAAGCGGCGGGAGTGATCGAATGGCACGTGTTGGGTATGTTTGCACCTGCGTTTGTCACGGGCCGTCTGATAGAGCGGTTTGGCGCTAAGAATATGATTTTGGCGGGTGGATTGCTATTTGTTGCTTGTATTGGAATTAATATACATGGAGTGTCTATCTGGCATTTTAGTCTTGCTTTAATCCTGTTAGGAATAGGGTGGAACTTTATGTTTATCGCAGCAACCGGGCTGTTTAGTCAAAGTTATGAAGCGAAAAACAGAAGCAAGGCTCAAGCGTTTAATGAATTCTTCGTGTTCAGTTGTGTCACCATCACCGCATTACTATCTGGTTGGCTTGAGTCTACCGTAGGTTGGCAGAATCTTAATTTGTATGTTCTTCCATTTGTGTTACTCGTTATCGCGATGTTTGCGTTAAAAACGAATAAAAAGCCAGAATCACAAACCGCTTAATTGAGGCTTAATATATAACCCGGCCGATCGTGTCGGGTTTGTTTATTAGCTCAAATCAACAATCTCTTCTTTATGTTTTTATCGATAATGTGAATTCCCACAATAAAAATGTCGATTTGATAAGACTTTTTATCTAACTTTTTGTAATAAAAATAAAAATCCTGTATATATCTTGCCGAAAATCAATAAAAACTAAAGAAGTTTCGTCTATGTCAGCCAATATTTCTCATAAAGCTCAAGAAACTCTCGTGAGGGAGTCTGAGGAACTCGTCTCAACAACGAACTTACAAGGTGTTATTACATATTGTAATGAAGCCTTTTGCCGCGTTGCTGAATACACTCACGAAGAACTTGTCGGTCAGAACCATAATATAGTTCGTCATAATGATATGCCTAAAGCCGCTTTCGGTGATATGTGGGCACGCCTTAAACAAGGTAAAGCCTGGCGTGGAATGGTTAAGAATGCCACTAAGTCTGGCGGTTACTATTGGGTTGATGCTTATGTCACCCCTATCTACGAAGACAACCATGTTGTTGGGTATCAATCAGTGCGCGTGAAACCAAAGCGAGAGTGGGTTGATATTGCGACAAAAGCCTACAAAAGCATGCGTGCTGCAGAGAAGTCTGGTCGAACTTGGTCGTTGAAAATCAATGAAACCATTCGCTATGCGATTCTACTTGGTGCACTAACCGCACCTGCAACCGCATATGCGTTGTCTGTTGAAGGGCCGTTGGCTTGGCTTGCAAGTGCGTTACCTGCAAGTGTTCTGGCTCTGTTATTCCGCCAAGAGTTAATTGATACACCTCAGCAACTTAAAAAGTTACAAAAGCAATATGACAGCGTAAGTCGCTTGATCTATTCCGGTAACACGGCATTTTCGATTGCCGATTTCCATATCAAAATGCTATCCGCAAGAATTCGAACCGTGTTAGGAAGAATGACTGACTCCGCATTGCCTTTGCAGCATTGCGCCGAAGAGCTTAGTCAAACAACGGCAGAAGTCTCAGCTGCATTAAATCAGCAAAATACCGATATTCATCGTGTGCGAGATGCTACCCAAGAGGTGGAGTCGTCGGCAAATTCGGTTTCTTCGAGTACCAATGATGCCCATATGTTGATTGATGATACATTGAAGTCATGCTTGATGGCGAAGGAGACCATCGATCAAACGCACACCAATCTAGCGAAGTTAAGCCTTCAAGCTGAAAAAGCGACGGAAACGACGTATCAACTGAGTGATCAGGCGCAGAAGGTGAACCATTTGATGGAAGAGATTGGTGGGATCGCAGAGCAAACCAATTTACTGGCACTCAACGCGGCGATTGAAGCGGCAAGAGCAGGGGAGCAAGGTCGTGGTTTTGCTGTTGTAGCTGATGAGGTCCGCGCGCTTTCTGGGCGAACATCCAATGCAACTGAACAAATCCAAGCCTCTATCTCCACTATGTTGGCAACGATTCAAAGTTGGCAGAAAGATATTCTGGCAAACAAAGAGCAAACCGATGCCTGTTCTCAAGTAGCAGAACAAAGTGCGTTACGTTTGTCTGAAGTTGAACAGATGATGCAAACCATGAGTGGGCTGATGGTTGATGTAGCAGAAGCGGCGAATAACCAGTTAAAGCTATCTAGTGATGTAAACCAGCACATTCATTCTATCGCTTCGACCGCAGAACAAAACTTGGCAGCAACACATTCAGTTGAGCAAAATAGCCGACAGTTGAAAGACCAAGTACAAGATTTCTATCAGCTCGCACTTCGATTTGAAGACAAATAGTCGTAACGAAAGTTGTGATGTTTATGTCCTGGCTGCGTTTATGCGAATAGGAGCCAGATAAAAGAAAGCCCCGCCATTGCTGGTGGGGCTTTTCAGTTTTCACATTCGCAATAGAGAAAACTGATTATCTTTTTACTGCAATTACGCGAGTAGCTCTTTTGCTGTGTTCACTACGTTTTCAGTCGTGAAACCAAACATTTTGAATAGTTCGCCGGCTGGTGCAGATTCACCGAATGAAGTCATACCAATGATGCGACCGTCGAAGCCTACGTACTTGTACCAGAAGTCAGCAATACCTGCTTCAATTGCGATACGCGCTGTTACGTCTGATGGCAGTACAGCTTCACGGTAAGCGGCGTCTTGTTTGTCGAATGCGTCTGTTGATGGCATTGAAACAACGCGTACTTTCTTACCTTCAGCAGTTAGCTGTGCTGCTGCTTCTACTGCTAGTTC